>JAUSOU010000020.1 GCA_030656095.1 Thermovirgaceae bacterium
TACGGAAGCGTCATGGGCCTGCCCGACCTTCGGGAAGTCGTGGTCAACGACCTGCTTGCTCCCAAGGGAATCAAGGCAGACGCCGCCAATATCCTCGTCACCAGCGGCGGCCTCGAGGGCATGAACCTCCTCTGCCAGCTCTTCATCGATCCAGGAGATGTCATCCTGGTGGAATCACCCACCTTCGTCCATTGCGTGGAGATCTTCGAGATGTTCCAGGCAAGGTGCATAAGCGTCGCCATGGACGAAAACGGCATGATCCCCGAGGATCTGGAAGACAAGATCAAAAAACATAACCCGAAAATGGTCTATGTCATCCCCACCTTCCAGAACCCGACGGGGCTGACCCTCTCCCAGAGCAGGAGAAAAAGGATCGCCGAACTGGGCAGCCAATACGACGTGATCATCCTCGAGGACGATCCCTACCGGGACATCCGTTACAGCGGGAGTGAACTTCTTCCCATCAAGGCCTTCGACACGACCGGCCACACCGTCCTTGCCAACAGCTTCTCGAAGATCTTCTCGCCCGGAAGCAGGCTCGGATACGTCCTCGCCTCGGACGAGATCACCGCAAAACTCTTTGACGCCAAAACGGCCACCAATTCCCACACCTCCATGCTCCCCCAGGTAATCTGCGCCGAGTTCTTCAAGCGCGGCTACTACCCCGCCCACCACAAGATGATCTGCGACCTTTACCGCGAGCGGAGGGACACCATGATCCAGTGCATCGACGCATTCTTCCCCCTGGGGACCAAAAGGAACTTCCCGGACGGTGGCCTCTTCACATGGGCCGAGATCCCGGGAGGCATCAACACCACGGCGCTGCTGTCCGAATCACTGGCCAATCCCGACGTTCGGGTGGCCTTCGTGGCGGGGGAGGGTTTCTTTATCGAGGGCAATGGCATGGGGAACAACTGCATGAGGATCAGCTTCGGCGCCGTCGCCCCGGAAAAGATCAGGATCGGCGCCGAACGCCTCGGCCGACTGATCTGCAGCAAGGTCGGCAATGGCAAGTCGCGATAACACAATAGCCTCAGTTAGAAAGGAAACCGGATTGACCCCCGAGGGATCAAATGAGACGGAGAAAAACAACCCAATCGGCATTTGCGGGGAATTGAGTCAGTAAAACCGGGCAACCTGAATCAGGACGCCTGTTTCCTGCCTCCTTCCTCTTGGGCCTTTTGAGGTTCCAGTGTTTCTGTTTGTGCTTCTTGGGGGTTTTGATCCGCGGGTTCGAGAATACTTTCCAGAAGTGGAATTATCCGGGGAAGGACAAAAAAACAGGAGCCTATCCCTCAGGGACCGGCCCCTGCAAAAAGCCATCAGGCGAGGTAAACATATCATTCACAAATTTGCGTCAGGGATCAGGAAGATTCGTGTTCCTTGTCGGAAATGCGGCTTCTGCCAAAAATGCTGGTCTTATCCTTTTTCGGAAGCTTTTCTTCAACTGGAATTTTCTCAACCGGGTTTTCTTCAACCGGGTTTTCTTCAACCGGCTGTTCTACGACAGGCATTTCTGCAACAGGCATTTTTTGGGGCTCTGCCTTCTCACTGCTGAGGCCTCCTGCAGCCTGGGCTGTTCCAAAGAAATCAGCCTTCGGAGGCCTTTCATTTGGCATAAAAACATTGCCCGGCTGCTTTACGTCCTCTATATAAACAGCCTGAACAAATACGTTTACAGCTTTAACTTTATACCCCGTGTTCTGTTCAAGGGTGTTTTTTATTGATTCCTGAACATACCAGGCAATATCGGGGATCCTGAGTCCGTATTTTGTTTCGATAAAAGCATCTACAACAATGGAGGGTTCATCAAATTCCTGAACTGAAACGTTCACTCCCTCAGAGGTTTTTTTTACGTTTTGGTCTTTGGAGGCCCTTACTCCAATGACCCTTAACAATTCCTGCGTGGCGATTTGAGATATTACTTCTTTCGAGATCCTTACTTTTCCATCCTTCTTCCCCACTGAAGGTTTCACCCAAGGGACGCCATCATAACCCCCATTGATATCCGGCGTGCTCACAAGTTATGCCCCCCTTCAATTGCGATTTTGCTACCCTGCGAATTATCTTGGGGAAAAATACAGCCGCTCATCATGCCTTTTCATTTTCAAGGTAAACTCCCTGTGCAAATACGTTTACTCCTTTAACGTTATATCCAGTGTATTGCTCCAGGGTGCTTTTAATGGACTCCTGAACATACCAGGAGATGTCTGGGATCCTCAGTCCATACTTCGTTTTGATGAAAGCGTCTACAACGATTGAAGGAACATTCCCTTCTTCGAACTCAACCAGAATCCGAACGCCTCCGTTGGGTTTCCGTCCATTATCCATGCCTTCGAAATCGGGGCTGGGGTTAGCTGGCTGAATCCCGATGACTCTTGCCAGAGCCTGGATGGCTATCTGTTCAATTACATCCTCAGAGATCCTTACTATTCCCTCTTGGCTTAAGTTCATTATAATTCCCCTCCTGCTTATTCCGGATATCGGGAAAGTTTTCTCCCAAATCATCAAGGCCATAAATTACGAAATCCAGAGGCTGGAAAAATTTCATAAAATCAAGGTTCCTGGAAAAATCCACGAATCCAATAAAAGGACTGTTTCACAAATTTTTCCCGGAATTGTTTGTTTCCCCGCTCATTTCGTCTACTCCAGATACACTCCCTGTACAAAAACATTCACGGCAATAACGGAATAACCGGTATTCTGTTCGAGGGTCCTTTTAATTGATTCCTGGACATACCAGGAAATATCCGGGATCCTGAGACCGTATTTGGTCGTGATATGCGCATCGATCGCAATAGCGGGTACAACTCCATCCTTAACGGTGATACGCACTCCCCCGGAAGGGTTTTTGCCATCTTCAGCGTCGGCTGGCCGGACTCCAATAACCCTGCCGAGAGCCTGGGTAGCTATCTGTTCAATAACCTTTTCGGAAATCCGAACATTTCCATCCTTAGTTCCCGCAGCGGAACCTCCAGCTACATCCTTGATAATTGCCTCAGAAGACAAAACTGACCCCCCCTAAAAAATAAAAAATTGTCTACCGACAAAAACAATGCCTGTACAACATTGATTGATTATTTTTAGATAATATCGCAAAAAAGATGTTAGCGCAAGAAGTATTTATCGGGGTTTTCGGGGACTTTCGAAATAAATCGCTCATTCCGTTCTCCGTTTACCCCTTTCCCGGTGAGGGTATATCTGTCCGTTGAGATAGCCGGTTCGGAGTCAAAGGGGGGGCAGCATCAGCGGGCCCCAGGAAAAACCAAACGGGGAAAGATCAGATCACCAGCGGCACAACGGCGTTGGGCTCGATGACCCTGAAGGTGAAGGATTCCGCCATGAAGAGGGGGATCTTGTCCCCCATCGTGGATCCGTAGCCGATGGAGACGTCCTGTCCGAGGGTCAGTTCGAAATCCCCGCCCCTCGTCGAGGCGACTAACCCGCTCTCTATATCAGGGCAGAAGATGATCCCGCCGTCAACGATGGATGAGATGCGCTTTTTCAGAGGGTACCCATCTCCGAGAACATCGATGGCATGCCACAGCCGAGGGCCTGCCACGAGAACGAATGGGCCCTCGACGGCGTTTTTGTTAAGCATCATTACTGCTTCCGACAGCCCGGCCATGATCTCCCCTGGGTTCCCGGCCGACAGCGATAGATTCTGACCGTCTCCGGCCTGTGAGAGACCGACTATGCAGCCTGGTTCGAAACCGTTGTAGACCGCATTCTCCTCGAACGCGGCTATCCTGTTCGCCGCATCGACAAGCGGCTCAAGGCGCAGGTCCTTTGCGCCCCTGATAATGTTGTCGAGCTCCCTGAGATCCATCTCGAATGTCACGCGCGTCTCGACGTGGGGCTGGACCAGGTGGACACCCCAGCGAACTTCTTCTCCGCCTTCAAGGGGTGAGACTTCAAGACGGCCGGTGGAAACGACCGCATGATCCCAGCCATGAGGGCCTGAAACATCGACGAATTTCCTCGCGGAGAGCCTGCTTTTCAGGACCTTCGTGGCCTGTGCGTCTATCTCGTTCCAGGCTTTGTCTGTTATCGGGGATACCGAACGCTTCAGCATGTCCATATTTAATACCCTCCTTTCCGGCCCTCTAGCGTTGCCCTTTGAGGCTGCCTATCCCCAGGCCGGAAGGGGGAGATTTCTCCCCGGGCTGAACGCCTCCGGCTGCCCCGGCCTCAACCTGTGTGATCGGGGCCTCGATGAACAGGCAGGTTCGCAAGGCTTCGTCAAAGGCCGGCATTTTTCTTCTCAGCCACTCAAGCATCATCGACGCGTGCTCTATCTCTTCGTTCCTGTTGTGAATGATCATATGGCGAATGGGATCATCTTTGGTCGCGGCGGCACGCTGATGGTACCAGTCGACAGCCTCGATCTCTTCCTTAAGGCTTAGCAAAGCCCTGCCTATGCCTATGTCTCTGTCTCTGTCTCTGTCCTCCTCCGCCAGCTCCTCGACCGGTTCGTGGTAATCGGACATCAGCTGTCCCTCCCTCGGTTCTATTGAGTTTTGTGCTCGCGGACCTATGGGGCCGGAGCTTTCTTTCCCCGTGTATCCAATGGCACCATCACCTCTCTGAACGGACAATACGGGGAAGGACTCGCAAGACGTGACTCAAAAAAACCGGAGGCGTGAACAGAAGAAGACAAGGATAGTTTCGGGTTTCGGGTTACAGCCTACTGTCTCGCGTAACGCCCTTTTTCCCCGTGCTACTTGCCCTTTGCTTCTGTTTTTATGACTTTCCGAGTTACGAGTCACGGCCCTTCGAGTTACGGGTTCCTCTCCTTCTTTTCTGTTATCATTGCTGTCAACTTCGAATAATGGGAGGTGAAGACATGCACTGGAGAGAACATATGCCAAGACCCGTAAGAGAGATGGAGTTCGCCGAATACGCCACCTGCAGAGAGGATCGCCCAGTAGAAGTGGACTGTTCCCTCGGGACCAATCCTCTTGGCTCTCCGGGGTGTGTTGGTGAGATCCTCCCGGCGGGAAAATTCACGGACCCCTGCGGGTATCCCGGCGATGATCTTCCCTTCAGAAGAGCAATATCCGATTCGTGGAAGGGAGCATTCGGGCCTGAAGAGGTGATCCTCGGCACGGGATCGATCGGCCTCATCATCTCCCTGGCCAGAACCTTCTGCGCTCCCGGCTCCAAAGTCCTTGGAGTGGTACCGCAATTTCCCGACGGCCCTATGCACTTCCAGTTTGCGGGGGCCTCATACGATGCGGTTTCGCTGACTCCGCCCGATTACAGGCTTCACATTGATTCAATGATCAAGACAATGACCGGTGAGGAGTCGATCGTTTACCTCGACCGGCCGCACAACCCCACGGGCCAGGCTCCTCCTCTGCCGGAAATTGCTTTCCTGGCCGAGGCCTGCAAGGAGAAAGGTTCACTTCTCGTAATAGACGAGGCCTACGGGGACTTCCTTTCCCCTGAGGAGTCCGCCGTCATGTTGGCCCAAAGATCCATGGTTGTGCTCCGTTCCTTTTCCAAGGGGCGGGGTCTTGCGGGCATCAGGGCCGGGTATGCGGTGGTCCGCGACCCGGAGGCGCGCCGCTTCATCCGAAAGGTCGCGCCGCCTTTTTCCGTGAGCAGCATCGCCATTGACCTGGCGACGGCATCCCTGCTCGATGAAGATTTTTCCATGCGCTCAAGAAAAAGCGTGACGGCCGTCAAGGAGCGGATCATGCGGGTCATAGCCGAAACACCCGCTTTTTCGGCCGCCGCATCCCATCCGCAAGTCCCCATACTCCTGATTTCTTCCGCGACAGAGGGGAAGGATCTTTACGAGCTCCTGATGAAGCAGGGGATAAGGACCGAGCCGGGAACGTGTTTCGAGGGGCTTGGCCCTGAAAGCGTAAGGCTTCGCGTTCCCGCTCCGGATCAGCTGGACACCTTTCTGGATCGCTGGGACGCGGCTGCTACAAAGGAATAGAACTTTTATCGCAATTTACCCCTCTCACTTGACTGCACTACCTCTTGGTAATATTTTGTTGTCATAATGGTTGAGAGTGTAGGTTGCGATGATCGCCACCCTTTATTTGCAGAAAGCCGAGCCTGGCGGAAAACATGAAGGAGGGGATGGAATAATGACGGAGATAAACAGAGAAGGAACTACGATTGCCCTGGTCAATAATAAGGGTGGGGTTGGCAAGACAACAACCGCAGTAAATCTGGCTGCCTGTCTGGCTGATGACGGGCACAGGGTTCTTCTGGTAGATCTGGATGCGCAATCTTCAGCCTCCCTTTCTCTGGGTCTGACCCGGGCCAATCTCTTTCCTGGCTCCGCTGAAGCAATTCTGGATGGGGTCCAGCCCAGAGACGCCATAAGGGCATCCCGAATTTCCGGCCTGTCCATAATGCCTGGATCTATGAGCCTTGCATCGGCTGACATTTATCTTGCAGATGTTGAAAACAGGGAGCTTGTTTTACACTCGGCCCTGAAACAGCTCCGTTCCGAATATGACTTTATCGTCCTTGACTGCCCTCCCTCCCTGGGACTCCTTACAGTGAACGCCCTTACCTCTGCGGACTTCTTTCTGGTCCCGGTAACACCGGACTACCTGGGATTTGAAGGTCTGCTCAACCTTATGGACGCGGTAGACCGTATCAAGGCCGGTATAGGGAAAGCCGGGAGTTTTCTTGGAATAGTTTTAACCATGGCGGATTATCGCCAGAACGTCACTAAAGAAATCGGAGGAGCAATTCGCCAGAAATACGGCCACTTGGTTTTCCTGACGGAAATCAAGGTCAATGTTCGTCTAAAGGAAGCACCATCTTTCGGTAAGGCAATAAATGAATATGACAAGGGGTGTTCCGGGGCAAAAGCATATCGGGAATTTACAAAAGAGGCATTGAAGCGGATCGATCAGGGGGACTTTCAACTCCGGAGGAGATACCCAGAAGTCCGGTCCAACCCCTGAAACATCTTCTTTATGAAGAACCATCAGTTGCTAACCGCTCATCATTTTAGAGTCCCGACCATTTATCAAAAAACGTTCTATCATTTTTACGCAGTTTTTACCATTTTTATTGACAACAACCCGCAGGTGTTATAGACTGCCCGAAACGCGAACTTTTCATAATGCATATCTTATTGAAGGAGGGTCCCCCTTGCGAGATCTTGCTGTAACCACCGGAAACTTTATTTACGGCATTATCCGCTATTACGCCTCGGGGTCTCCCTCCTGGCGCAGGTGACTCACAACCTGCAGCAACAGCCACGGAGAGAAGGGACCCCTAAAAGTTCAGGGGTCCCATTTTTTTATCCAAAAGAAGGGGGTTCGCAACTGGGAGAGACTGGGAGAGAACGCTGAATCAACCCTGCGGAGGCGATAACCGGAGGGACAACTTCGAACCGAAAGGTGTGGTTTTAGATGAGCGCAGTTTCAGAGAGCAACCAGGGCTTCTTCGGGAGAGTAATGAGATCAGCTTCGTACAAGAAATACATTCTTCCGGGCCTTATTTCCCAGTCCGTCGTTATAGCCGGTGGATACGGCTCCGGGCGCGAGCTTGTCGAGTATTTCGCCAACTATGGCAGCCTCGGCGGGATCCTCGGCATGGTCCTGGTCACCACTACCCTCTGGTCCCTCGTTTTCGCACTGAGCTACGAGTTCGCGAGGACCTTCAAAGTCTACGACTACCGCAGCTTCTTCAAGGAACTCCTGGGGCCGGGATGGGTTCTCTATGAGGCCTGCTACATCGTCCTTCTCCTCATCGTTCTGGGAGTGGTCGGAGCAACTTCGGGAAGCATCTTCATGCAGTCGTTCGGGCTGCCGCCGATGGTTGGTGCTGGTCTCTTCCTTGCGGGAGTAGCTACCCTTACCTTCTTTGGAAGTTACGTCATCGAGGTGGCAATGTCATGGTGGTCGTACGTTCTATACGCGGTCTTTTTCATCTTCCTGCTTGTCGGCATCTCCCAGATGGGAGGCCAGATCAGCGCGAACCTTGCCGCAGGAGAAATCAAGGAGGGTTGGCTCCTTGGCGGCTTCAAGTACGCCTTCTACAACCTCGGCACATTCCCGGCGATCCTCTTTGCACTGAATTACATCGAGAGCCGTAAGGAAGCCGTCATCTCCGGGATAATGACATCCATCATCACCATTCTCCCCGGAATTTTCCTCTACCTGGTGATCATGGGGTTCTACCCGGGCATTCTCGATGTTGAGCTTCCGGTCTATACTATCCTCGGGCAGATAGCCCCGTGGCTTCTTCCCATCTTCATGGTCGTGCTCTTCGGCACAATGATCGAAACCGGCGCAGGGTTCATCCACGCGGTGAACGAACGCATCAACTCCTGGCTGGTCGATCGGAACGGGAAGGAACTCACCCGCGCAAACCGGGGAATGCTCGGCGGCTTAATGGCCCT
>JAUSOU010000022.1 GCA_030656095.1 Thermovirgaceae bacterium
AACGGAAGCCAGGAGACCGGCCGGAGGGCGAAGTCCATGTGTCATGCGCGGGCGTGACACGGCAGAAGTTCCGTCCTCATAGGGCGGCCTGGCGTGTCAGGCCGCCCTATTTCTGTTGGGAGGGACGGCTTGATGAGAAAGTTTTTTGGTACGGTCTTACCTGTTTTTGTGGCATTGGGATTTGTTCTTGCGGGGTACCAGTGGGCTGAGGCCGAGGTGGGCACGGTCGCACCGGAGTTTGTTACGGGGAGCCGGATATACACCGATCTCGATGAGATACCCGCTCCGACGTACGTGATCACGGCGGAAGATATCCGCTCCAGCGGGGCTGTCGACCTCGCTGAAGTTCTGGAAAAGAAAATTCCAGGGATATTCGTCAAGCAGAAAAGCGGTGTCACACAGGATGCCCAGATCGCTCTTCGCGGAGTAGTTACCGAGGTTCTCGTCCTGGTTGATGGTATTCCCCTCTATCGTTCCTCGCATGGAGCAAATGCAGCGACGGTGGACTACCGTGCGTTTCCGCTCGAGGCGATCGATCGAATTGAGGTGGTGAAAGGCGGCGGCTCAGCTATTTACGGTTCTATGGCTGCGGGCGGAGTCATCAACATCATCACAAAGAAACCGGATAGTGCGGGCGGCAGGGTTCTCGCTGAAGCAGGCCCCAGCGGCTGGCGCAGGTACTACGTATCCGGCAACACCGGTGGCGGGAGTTTGAGCGCGGGCATCTGGTATGAGCGCGTCGAGGAGGGTCAAAAGAGGCTCTTTTACGACACCACCCCTGACCAAAGGTACGATGCCCTGGACTACAAGGGCGATGCCTGCGGCGTAAACATTGCCGGGGATAGCTGGGTCTTCAGGGCTGCAACGGGTGAGTACGGATACAAGTATAATTCGCCGAACTGGTCGACGGGTTTGCCCGAGCTGAACGACGAGAAAAAAGGGTATAACCGCTACTCATTCCGCTATGATTCCGATTTCTGGTATCTTCTGGCAGGATATGACACGCAGCGATTTGACATTCTGCAGAACACAAACAACTTCTATGAGGACAGTGCCTATACCGCGGAGTTCGGCGGTAAAAGTGTTGTTGGCGATGCTCTGCTTGCATGGGGAGTGTTCTATCGCTGCGAGGACACCGAATTCTCGGCGGGTGGGGTGGATCCTGTTACTTCGAAAAACCGCTCCAATATTGCGCCCTTCGGGGAGCTGTCGTATGCCTTCGGAGACTGGGTAACAAATCTTGGGCTGAGGTACGAGATGTGGAATCAGGAGTCCAACGATTACGATGAACTGATCCCGAAAATCAGCATTCAGCGGCAGTTTCCTGGCGGCAGCCTTTTCTACGTCTCCGCTTCCAGGGTATTTGCGATGCCGAGCATGTATGAATTATACGCGGATGTTCCTTCATGGTGGGGGTTTTCCGGCAATCCCGACCTGAAGCCGGAAAGAGGCTGGAGCTACGAATTGGGGTTGAAAAGTGCCGTAGTGGCGAATCCCTGGAACGCAGGACTGTTCTTTTTGGAAATTCAGGATAAGATCCGGACAAACGACTTTTGGACCTCGTATATCAACCTTGCGGAGTTCCGGTCCTACGGGATCGAGGCAGCGAAGAAGTGGCGCCTGGGTTCCGCCTGGACGGTTGGACTGCAAGGGACCTGGCAGCATCCGGAGGAAAAGACAACCAGCTCCTCTGCGTGGGCAAGAAGTTACGGCATCCCGGAGTGGGAGATAGGCGGGTCTCTTGAGTATAGAGATGGACCATGGGCAGCCTTGCTTTCGATCAACTGGGCCGGGAACCGCATGGGAAATGCTACCTGGGATCCAGAGAATTATGTGCTTGCCGATCTGACGTTATCATGGGAGTCGGGGAGCGACACCATTCGGCTCTACTGCGTCAACATCTTCGACAGTGATTACTTGTACAATTCCGCAGGCTGGTATTACTATGGTCCTGAGCGAGGCATACGCCTGAGTTGGGAGCGGCGTTTCTAGGTTTTTTCCGGGAAAATAGTTCTAAAAGGGGAGCGCTTATTTACGGCTCCCTTTTTTTGTATCCATTTTTTTCCTGTACAATACATCCGGAATCCATTTAATCTTCATACCCCTTGAGGTTATGGAATGATCGCCGGGATCCGTGAAACCATCAGGGGCCCCGTATAGCCCGGAGCAGGGATTCCTTCAGGAGAAGAGACTTCAATTGATTTTTAAGGGGAAGACATCGCCGGACCTCCAATTAAAAAAGACGAAGGAGGCGTTGACCTGTTTTGACCTATAAAATTCTTCTGCACGTCTGCTGTGCTCCCGATGCTACCGTTCCCTGGCCCATTCTCATTGATGAGGGGCATAATGTGGCGGGGTATTTTTACTCATCGAATATCCATCCCCGTTCCGAGTTCTCAAGACGCGCGGATGACGTTAGGGCGCTTGCAAAAATACTGGCAAAGGATTGTATAGTTGACGCGTACATGCCTGTTGAATGGCTCGATAAGGTCCGTGGCGTTCTTCTTTCACCCGAAGGCGGTCCAAGGTGCGCCGCCTGCTTCAGGGCCCAGATGGAGGGTGCCGCAAAAGCAGCTGTCTCGGGAGGGTTCGATGCCCTTTCCACGACTCTTTCCATAAGCCCCCATAAGGATGTCGGAGTAATAAACGCGGTTGGCGAACAGGTATGCCGGGGGTACGGCCTGAAATGGTTTTTCAGGGTCTGGAGAAAGAACGGGGGGTTCGCCCTCTCGGTCCAAAGAAGCGCAGAAATGGGCCTTTACAGGCAGAGATATTGCGGTTGCGTGCTCAGCATCAGGAAAGATGGAACGGAGTGATGGTTTGATGGAAAAAGAGCCGGATTTTGTAACGTCGGGGAAACTGGCTCCTGAAATTCTGGAAAGTGCCGTTCTGGCCTTCGGGGGCGCAAAGAGAAAGGAAGTCCTTATAGGGCCGGGAGTAGGTGAGGATGCCGCCGTGATCGAATGGCCGGCCGGGAAATACCTTGTTGTTGCCTCCGACCCGATCGTGGGGGCCGACAAGGGAGCGGGCAGGCTTCTTGTGACTGTCAACTCCAACGATATCGCCTCCAAGGGGGCCGACCCGGCCTTCCTGATCAGCACGCTGATCTTTCCGGCGGGCACGACTCCTGAGGGGATATCCTCACTTGTCAGGGAGATCCACGAGGCTTGTCTCGAAGCCGGCATTTCCGTCGTGGGAGGGCACACGGAGATCAATGAAAGATACCGCCACCCGGTCCTCTGCGCGACCATGATCGGCATGGCCGACCGCGTGCTTTCGGCCCGTGACGTAAGGCCCGGCGATGCCGTTCTTATGACCAAACACGTCGGTATCGAGGGCATGTGCATACTTGCGAACGACCGAAGGGAGCTCATGAAAAAGTGCCTGAGCGAAGGCGGGATCGACGAAATTCTGGGATGGCACTCTCTTCTGGACGTTCTCCCCGAATCCCGGATACTCCGGAAGTGGGCGTCATTCATGCATGACCCGACAGAGGGAGGGTTCCTCGGGGGTCTTGGAGAGATATCCCGCCTCAGCGGCCTTGGAATGGAGCTCGACCGGGATGCCGTCATGATGCACCCCCTTACCGAAACCTGCTCGAAAGCACTCGGCTTCGACCCCTTGCGGCTGATATCGTCGGGGGTTCTCGTGGCGGTCATTCCCGCAACGAACGTCGAAGAGGCTCTTGAGACACTTCGGAAGGCGGGGATCGGCAGTTCCGTGATCGGCCGGATCGTAGAGGGAAAGGGCAACGTGGGGGTAGAGACCAGGGAGGAACTCTGGCGACTTCTTGCGGAAGGCAGGAATTCCGGTTGAGTGATAAAGAACATCTTGAGCGCAGGATCGAGTCGCTCAGGAGCCGGATGAGGTCGGCCAATGTGGATGCGGCTGTGGTTCTGGTCAGGGAGGGGCTCAACTGGGAGACCTGCTTCTATCTGAGCGGATTCAGGGGGTCGAGCTGTGCCCTGGCCCTGTTGCCTGATGACGCCTTTCTGGTCACCGACGGGAGGTACCTTGCCCAGGCCGCCGGGCAGACCCATCTCAGGGTCATCGATCAGGGAGCGGCTCCAATACTGGATGTTCTTAAAAACCTTCTATCCGGAAAGGCCGGGATCGGGAATCTGGGCTTTCAGGCCGACAGGGTGACATGCGACCTGTTGGGAAGTCTTAAAAACATTGGCGGCGATCTGGTCGACATCTCGGTTATATTCTCAGGGCTCAGGAGGAACAAGGATCCCCTGGAGGTAGGAGATATCTCAAAGGCGGCAGAAATATCTGCCGCCGCCTTGACTTCATCCATTACAAAAGCCGGGCAGATCTTTACCGAGAAGGGTTTTGCCGCCAGGCTCGAATATGAGATGAAAACAGCCGGAGCGGAGGGGGGCTGGGGGGCCCAGGAGTTTATAGTCGCTTCGGGTCCCAGGAGCGCCTTTCCTCACGGGGTTCCGACGGATCGACGGGTGATGCCGGGGGAGAACGTGACAGTGGATTTCGGATCAAGGTTCAACGGATACATCTGTGACATTACGAGGACACTCTCACTCAGCGAGCCGCCCGCGTGGATTGTCGAAGCCCATGATCTGCTTGTTGAGGCCCAGGCGGCTGCGCTACCCCTTCTGGAGCCGGGCAGGCCGACGGCGGAAGCCGACAGGGCCGCAAGGAGTGTCATCGAAAGAGCGGGCTTCAAAGAGGCCTTCACCCACAGCCTTGGCCACGGGATAGGCCTGGATGTACACGAGGCTCCGGTTATTTCTTCACGCTCCGGAGAATCCTTTGCCGTTGGCGACGTGGTCACGGTTGAGCCGGGTATCTACTTCCCCGGCAAGGGTGGGGTGAGACTGGAAGATGACTACCACATATCGGATAATGGGCCGGTCTGTCTCACCTCTCATCTGCCCCGGAAGATCTTCGTCGTTGACCCTGAGATCTGAAGCCTCCGTCGCGTTGTCTTTTCGCGAAAGGCCTTTTATAATCGGGGGTAAGGCAGGAATATAGTAAACAGCCAAAAGGGGGAAGCATGATGAAGAAGTACCTGTGTACCGTTTGTGGATACGAGTACGATCCAGCGGTCGGCGATCCCGACGGCGGAGTTGCACCGGGTGTCTCCTTTGATGACCTTCCCGACGGATGGGTTTGCCCGGTCTGTGGTGTAGGGAAGGACATGTTCGAGGCGGTCGACTGATCCGCCTTTCTGTTGGAAAAGATTATGCCGGGGAGGCCATTTCAGGCCTCCCTTTTCATATCTGCGCCCGGCAGGGCGCACATATCCGTTGACAGATCTTCAGCGTAGAATATAATCGTTTAGAATAAACAGGAGTTCCTTTTATTATATATTTTAAACTCATTTTCATTTACCCCCTCGGGAGGAATACGGAATGACCGAAATGGAAATAGTCCTTGAGGACGGAACGACCTGGTCCGGTCTGGGCGAGGGAGGCTCCGCAAGGGGTGAGGTTGTCTTTTCAACAGCTTCGACAGGCTACCCGCAGGCGGTCAGCGACCCCTCGTTTGCAGGACAGATTCTTGTCTTTGCCTTCCCGATGATCGGAAATTACGGAGTGGACGAGGATCTTCTTGAAAGCCCGCGTCCGTGGGCAAGGGCGGTGGTCCTCGGATCCCTGGAAAAGGGGACATCCCTCGGGCCATCGTTCGAGGAGTGGCTCTCCCGCTTCAGTGTACCGCTCGTCTCCGGTGTCGACACCAGATCCCTGGTAAGGCATATCCGCACGGCCGGGGCGCTTCAGGGAACTGTCTCTCCTGTCGGCGAAGCTGCCTCTGTGCCGGGAAATTCAGGCCACCCCGTCGCGGAGGTTTCCGCGAAGTCCCCGGAGGTTTTTGACGGCCCGGGGGCGACTATCGCAGTGATCGATTACGGGCTCAAACAGGGGATCCTTCGTGAGCTGCTTCGGAGGGGGTGCCGGGTGATAAAACTCCCTCACAACTCCACAAGGGAAGAGATACTCTCATGGGATCCGGACGGTGTTCTCCTGGGCAACGGTCCCGGCGACCCCGCGCTTCTTGAAACAGAGATAGAAGTTGCGGCATCGTTGCTGGGCGCGATCCCCATAGGGGGAATATGCCTGGGATTGCAGATAATGGCCCTTGCCTCGGGGGCCTCAACCTTCAAACTCACTTTCGGACACAGGGGAGCCAACCACGCTGTTGTTGATCTCAGGACAGGCAGAGGCTTCGTTACGAGCCAGAACCACGGATACGCGGTTCTCGAAACAAGCCTTGCGGGTACGGGGATGGAGGTCACTCACCGCAATCTTGGTGACGGCAGTATTGAGGGGGTTCGAAACCCGGAGCAGTCCGTTGTCGCGGTCCAGTACCACCCTGAAGGCTCTCCGGGGCCAAGGGATGGAGAGGAATTTTTCGAAGAGTTTCTCTCGCTGTGTGAAAGGGGCCTTACCCGATGAAAACCAGACCTCTTTCGGTGCTGGTCCTGGGGTCCGGGCCGATACGCATAGGACAGGCGGCTGAGTTCGACTACTCCGGAAGCCAGGCATGCAGAGCCTTGAGGGATCAGGGGTATCACAGCATTCTCCTGAACAGCAACCCGGCCACCATACAGACGGACACGGGAATGGCGGACGTCGTCTATATAAGGCCCCTGGAGCCGGACGTTGTCGAGGAGATCGTCGCGGCGCACCGCCCGTTCGGCGTGATCGCAACCCTTGGAGGCCAGGTGGCCCTGAACCTCTGCGTGGAACTGCAAAAGAGCGGCCTGTGGGAGCGTTACGGGGTTGCAGTGCTGGGGACCTCTCCTGGATCCGTCCAGAGATCCGAGGGCAGGGAGGACTTTCGCCAGGCTATGCTGAAAATTGGGGAGCCCGTGATAGAAAGCACCTGTGTCGACAACGTCCGGGATGCCTTATCCTTCGCGGCGGTTTCCTCGTACCCGCTGATAATAAGGCCGGATTACACTCTCGGCGGCACCGGCGGAGGCGTGGCTTACGACATCGACTCCCTGAAGGAGCGGGTAGCGGTGGGGCTTCGGCTTTCACCCGTATCAAGGGTCCTGGTGGAGCGCTACCTCCAGGGGTGGAGGGAGATAGAGCTCGAGGTAGTGAGGGACAAGGCAGGCAACAGGCTCTGCGTCTGCGGCATGGAAAATGTCGACCCCATGGGGATCCACACCGGGGACAGCATAGTCGTCGCCCCCGTTCTGACTCTCTCCGACAGGCAGTGGCAGCGTCTCCGTTCCTCCGCCTTCAGGATAGTGGACGACCTGGATATTCGTGGTGCGTGCAACGTCCAGTTCGCTATCTCTCCCGATGCCAAAAAGTATGCTGTTATAGAGGTAAACCCCAGGGCCAGCCGCTCCAGCGCACTGGCCAGCAAAGCGACCGGTTATCCCATAGCCAGAATAGCCGCAAGGATCGCTCTCGGCTCCCTTCTCACGGAAATGCCCAATCCGGTAACCGGCACAGGAAGCGCGCTCACGGAACCGGCGGTAGATTATGTCGTCGTCAAATTTCCAAGGTGGCCCTTCGAAAAATTCCCCGGTGCCGAGTACAGCGTGGGAACAAGGATGAAATCCACGGGCGAGGTTATGGCTATAGGCCTCACCTTCATCGAGGCGACCCTCAAGGCTGTCAGGTCACTCGATCTTCCGGCGGGGATCCTCGATCCATTTGCCGGGCATATGAGCGAAACGGAACTGGCAGGTGAGCTCACCGAACCGACGCACCGGCGTCTTTGGGCCATTCTCGAACTTCTCCGCCGGGGAGTACCCGCCGCGATGATATCGGAAAAATCAGGCATTCACCCATTTTTCATAGATCAGTTCGCCGGGATCACGCAGGCCTTTGATGTGCTGAAGAACCGGGGGCTTGAACCCGGCCTTTTGCGCCGCGTAAAGGCGATGGGTATTTCAGATACAGATATTGCCTCCTCCCTTTGTATGGACTGGAAAGATGTCCGCCAAAAGAGGCTCTCCCTGGGGATCGAGAGGGGTTACCGTGAGGTAGACGGGTGTGCCGGCGAAACTCCGGCGGAGTCGGGCTATTATTACGGAACCTGCGGGGCCGGAGACGACGGCATGCTTCCCGACGGAAGAGAGGCTTTCGCCGTGATCGGTTCCGGGCCCATCAGGATCGGTCAGGGGGTCGAATTCGACTACTGCTGCGTAAAGGCCGTGGAGGCCCTTAAAAGCATGGGAAAAAGAGCGGTCATGATCAACAACAACCCGGAGACGGTAAGCACGGATCACGATATGTCCGATTCGCTCTACTTCGAGCCGCTGACTGTGGAAGATATCCTTCCCATCCTTGCGAGGGAACGTGTTTCAGGGGTTTTTGCCTCTTTCGGGGGGCAGACCTCACTCAAGACGGGCCTTGCGCTCGAGGCCGAGGGGGTCAGGATCCTGGGAAGCCCATCATCAGTCGTGAGCGCCTCCGAGGACCGCGGCCTTTTCTCCGCCCTCATAGATCGTCTGGGTATCCTCCAGCCGCTGGGTTTTGCGGTGAGGAGAGTTGATGAGGGGCTGGAGCGGGCCGCCGCGATAGGATATCCGGTAATGGTCAGGCCAAGTTTCGTGATAGGCGGGCTGGCGATGAGGGTGGTGAACACGCCGTCCGAACTTGGCCCGGTTCTTGCGATGGCGCTTCAGGCTGGGGACGGGCAGTCGGTCCTGATCGACAGGTTTCTTCCGGGTGTCGAGTTCGAGGTGGATGTCCTGTCCGACGGCGAAGAAGTAATGATCCCCGGGATCTTCGAGCACCTCGACCCGGCCGGCGTTCATTCGGGAGATTCTGTCGCCATATTTCCGGACGTTTCACTCTCCCCTTCGAGGCGCGAACAGATCGCGGACATATCCAGGCGCATAGCGATCGCTCTCGGCGTCAGGGGGCTGCTCAATATCCAGTTTGTTCTGTCGGGGGATGAGTTTTACGTGATCGAGGCCAACCCCAGGGCCAGCAGGACCGTCCCCATTGCCGGAAAACTCACAGGAATACCGCTGGTGGAGCTGGCTGTCAGGACGGCCCTGGGAGAGAGCCTGAGGGAGATGAATGTTGCGCCGGGTCTTTTGGGAAAGGTCGGGCCCTTTGGTGTAAAGGTGCCCGTATTCTCGACGGAAAAGCTGCCTGGTGTCGATGCTCTTCCTGGCCCAACGATGCAGTCGACAGGGGAGGCGCTCGGAGTCGGGAGCACAGTAGCTGAAGCCCTTTCGGAGGGGTTGAGGGGTGCGGGCTGGAAGGTTCCGTTAAAAGGAAAGATGCTTCTTTCCGTGGCCGACAGGGCCAAAACCGAATCCGCCCACGTTGCTGCGGCGTTCCATGCATTGGGGTGGAAGATCAACGCCACTGCCGGAACCGCGGCACTCCTCAAGAACTGGGGGATCTCCTCCGGACCCGTCGAAAGGGGTAAAACCCTGATCTCAAGAATTGCCTCGCGGGAGTGGGATTTGATCGTAAACATTGCCTCCGGAGCCCCGGCGGTATTGAGGGACGGCTACAAAATGAGGCGGGCCGCTATTGAGGCCTCGGTCCCATGCATCAATAACCTCAGTCTGGCTTCGGCCCTTGCGATATCGATATCGATCAGGAGCCGGGCACGTGACTCGTAACTCGGAAAGGTCGTTAATCGTGAGTCGGGAAGCAGAAACACGTAAGACGTAAAACGTGAGAGGTCAGAAGTGATAAAACCTGGAAACAGATACCCGCCAGTGGGCAAAGGACGCTGAAAGTCCGCCTACCGGCGGATTCCGCCTGCCCTTAATCCGCCAACGGCGAATCAGGGTACTTCGTCGGTTGCGTTCGGGATGACAAGTCCTGGTCCCTGCGATTCACCGTTCACACCTTTTAAGATTTCCTTTGCAAATCCCTCAAGATCCACATCATTGAAGGCCGTTTCGAAAGTAAAGGTCGCGTCCTCCGCAGGAGCAACCACCAGAGTTCTACCGGTAAGAGGGTGTATTTCGAGGGCTGCGGGAAACCCCAGAACGGTTGTGGTCCTGTAAGTGACTCCAGAGCCAATAGGTCCATCGTCGTCGGAGACGTCTCCTTTTGGGAGCCCGGACCATGCCGTGCCGGGGCCTTGCATGACAACGACCAGGACGCTGTGCCGGTCTGTCTTCCTCGAATAGATCAGCTCGAGCCAGACCCCCTGGTTCCCCGAGGGGCTGTCAAGCACTGTCGTGGTGCCTTCGCCCTTATTCCAGCCCTGGATGTCGGGCAGGGTAAGGTTTTTTTCAAGCGGATCGCCAATATTGGGCAATACGGCCAGCAGAATTGCCGCCATAAGGACCATCACCCCTGGTCTTGCGATCGATCTTTTAACAGACATACCCTCCCCCCCCCTGCCTCTCTTCCGAGCGAATACCAGAAATCTTACAATCAAATGAGGCCCGGTGTCCATAAGGGCTTGCAGCCCCCTGTAGTGGTATCATTCCGGGGGTGACACATGTTCGTCCGACACGGATCCTTCTGGAGGGAACGGATTGTACTGTTTTTCGATGAAGATTTACGGGTGCCAGATGAATGTTTACGACGCCGACAGGCTTCGTACCGCCCTGGTTTCCCGGGGCTGGCTCGAGACACCTGAGGAAGAGGCAGATATTGTCATTTTCGTTACCTGCAGCATCCGCGACAAAGCGGAGCAGAAGGTGTGGAGCGAGATAGGGCGCCTGAACTCCGCCGAAGGCCGGACGCCTCCCGCGATAGCCGTTGCAGGCTGCATGGCGCAGAGAACCGGGACGCAACTCATGAAGCGGTACTCTTCCGTTTGCCTTGTCTGCGGGCCAAGAAGTCTTGGAAAGCTCCCCGGGGAACTGGAAAATGTCATGCGGACCGGGCAGAGGGTCTCCCTTCTCGACGAAAACCCTGTCTCTCTCGACGACCTTGCTGTGGCTCCTCTCCTCCGGGCCAACCCGTGGAAGGCGTTCATAACCATCGCAAACGGTTGCGACAACTTCTGCACCTACTGCATCGTCCCATATGTAAGAGGTCGTTTCATCTCGAGGGAGCCGGTGGTAATATTCCGCGAGGTCGAGGAACTTGTATCCTCAGGCGTCAGGGAGATCACTCTCATCGGCCAGAATGTGAACACCTACGGCCGGGATTTCGACAACGGTTATGTTTTTTCCTCCCTTCTGGACGACGTCGCATCAATGGACGGGGTCGAGAGGGTCCGGTTTTCGACATCCCACCCGAAGGACCTTACGAAGGATGTAGTGGATGTCATGTCCCGAAGACCTTCGGTCTGCCCTGGGATCAACCTCCCGATCCAGTCCGGAAGCGACCAGATACTCAAACTGATGAACAGGGGCTACACGGTTGAGAAATTTGCGTCTATCGTTGAGATGATCCGATCGGCGCTTCCCGATGGATCCCTCACCAGCGATCTTATCGTGGGTTTCCCGGGTGAGACCTCCGCCGATTTTGAAAGATCCGTTGAAGCGGTCGAACGTTTCCGCTTCGACATGATCCATACGGCGGCGTATTCCCCAAGGGAGGGTACCTCAGCCGCAGGAATTGAGGGGCAGATATCCGGTCCCGAGAAACGGCGCCGCCTTGGCGTCGTCAACTCCATTCAGACGGTTATCTCGCAGGAGATCAACGAGGCGCTTGTCGGGAGAACATTCAGCGTTCTGGCCGACGGAACCGCACCAAGGGGAGATTCCATGCTGCAGGGGAGGACGCCGTCCGACAAAGTTGTAATTTTCCCCGGTGACATCTCCATGCTCGGGTCCTTCTTCAGAGTCCGGATAACCGGGACGAAAAAATGGTGTCTCTCAGGAGAAGTTGTCAAAGCAGACGGCAAGGCTTCATTGGGGGTGAAGTGTGATGGACTGGATCAAGTCTAAAAGAGGCCTGCTGTTCCTTGCTGCGGGTCTTGTTTGTCTGATCGCTGCCGGTTCGATCGTGGCGGCTTTCTCCGGCAGGTGGGAGAAAAGATCCTCCGGAGCCGTCGCTGGTCCGGCGCCATCCTCTGCCGTGCAGTCGGATCAGTCCCCAGGCGCTGATCTTCCGGTGCAGGAAGGAGAACTGCTTAATGGAGAAAAGCAGTGGGTGATCTATATTACCGGCGCCGTCCTTAGGCCGGGAGTTTACAGGCTCCCCCAGGGCACGAGGGTTTACCAGGCAGTGGAGCAGGCTGGCGGACTATCCTCCGAAGCCGATCCCGAGGCCTTCAATATGGCACTGCCTCTGGACGACGGAGTGCATATCCACGTTCCCCGCAGAGGAGAAGGATCAGCCCCGGAGTCGTTTTCGCCCGGTAATGCCCAAAACGCCGGGGCGCGCCTTATCGACATCAACAGGGCCGACTCTTCGGCTCTTGATTCGCTTCCGGGGATAGGCCCCAAGACCGCCCAGGAGATAATAAGATTCAGAGAGGAGCGGGGAAAATTCTCAAGCGTGGAGGATCTGCTCTCGGTGAAGGGGATAGGACCCGCAAAACTCTCGGCGATCAGGGATCTGGTGACGGTCTCCCGCTGAACCCGGTCGCTTCGGCTCCGGCGTTCGTCATTCTGGCGGGCTGGTGCCTGGCTCTATTTCTCAACGCGGCGGGTGCCCCTTCATGGTGCTCCGTCTCAGGGGCTTTACTGTTCGCTGCCTTCCTTGGGCTGGCCGGTTCGGCCGCTGTGATATCTCCTGGTTTCCGGCAGGCTTTTTCATTTATTCTTGTGCTGACCTTTGCCGGATCTCTGTTCCTGGCTGCCCGTCTGAATGCGGACGGTTTTGAGGCAAAAAGAGTCGCCATTCAGGGAACAGTGAAAAGTGAGCGTTCCTGGGGAAGGGGAAGGGTGGTCCTTCTCGATTCCCGTGACGGAAGGTTCGTGGTCCATCTCCCCCCCTCCGGCCTCTTCAGGGAGGGGGAGAAGATCAGGGTCAAAGGCCTGGTTGAACCACTGGGCCCGCACCCCGGGGACCCCGGTTTCGACGAAGGGACATACTGGAAGGCCAGGGGTGTGGACGGCATCCTGCGCCATGCCGAAGCGGAGCCTGTAAAGGAGACCTCAAAAGGGATTTCATGGTGGAGGAGCCTCCTGAGAGAGCGCGTTCTTAAAACAATGCCGCCCCTCATGAGGGGCCATCTGCTCGCCGCGTGGCTCGGCGCAAGAGATCCGGACCTTGCCCGGAGGCATGCCGTCTGGGGTACCTCGCATCTCCTTGCGGTCTCCGGCCTTCATGTAGGCATAGTGGTTTTTCTTCTTTTTCTGGTGCTGCCCGTCAGGTTCTTCCGACTTTCGATAGCGTCTTCTGCAATGTGGCTCTATGTGCTGATAGCCGGTGCTTCATCGAGCGCCCTTCGGGCGGGGCTGATGCTTCAGACCGGTTTTGTGGGAAGATGGATAGGGCGCCCTCTCGCGGCGGTGAACACCGTCTCCGTGGCGGGCCTGCTTCTGCTCCTCTGGAGGCCGTGGTTTTTTTGGGACCTGGGCTGGCAGCTCTCCATGCTCGCGGCGATTCTTCTTTCGTCACTGCATGATCTCGGGGCGAAAAGAGCGTGGTACCTGGCGCCGGTCCTGCTGTGGGTCTGTACCGCCGGTCTTGTCTCGGATGCTTTCGGGTCAGTGCCTGTCGCAGGAATGGCGATCAACTTCATTGCCGTCCCGGTATTCGGGGTGCTTCTCCCGGCGGCATCCCTCCTCGCGCTCCCTGCACTGGCGGGGATCCCCGGAGGGTGGCTGACTGCCGGCGCGGGGGAGATCCTCTTTTCCGCCTGGGCGTATATTGCAGATCTGATGGCCGTGCTGCTCCCGTGGGAAGTGGTTCCATCGAGCGTTCTGAACATCTTTGGCGTGCTGTTGGCGGCCTTTCTTCTTTTGAGGGCCATAGGATTCCGGCGCATTTCGGCCGCGGTATTCGCAGGAGGAATAACTGTCTGCCTGACGATGCTGTAAACTGGTTCGATACCGGACAGGAGGTGATCGAGTGCTTCTGGTAATAGATATCGGCAACACCAACACTGTCCTGGGAATATTCGACGGGGAGAAGCTGCTTATGCACTGGCGTCTGATCTCCGGGAAACACACGGCCGATGAGCTGGGGATCTATATGCTCAACCTTATCTCGCTGGCCGGGATCACTCCGAAAGAAATAACCGGGGCGGCCTTTTCAAGCGTCGTTCCTCCCCTTGATGCCCCGTGGGAGGAGGGGATCCGCCGCTACCTGTCGATCGAATGCCTCAAGGTTACCAATGAAACCGATCTCGGAGTGCCCATTCTCTACAAAACCCCGGCCGAGGTTGGGGCGGACCGCCTTGTGAATGCGGTGGCAGGGATCAGGCAGTACGGATCGCCGCTGATAATCGTGGATTTTGGCACCGCAATTACGCTCGATGCCATCTCTCCTTCGGGTGAATACCTCGGGGGAGCGATCGCCCCCGGCCTTGTAGTAAGTATGGAGGCGCTCTTCGGCCGGACTGCGAAGCTGCCCAAGGTCTCATTTGAAGTCCCCGAACAGGTGATCGGAAGAACAACGAGTGAATCCATACAGTCCGGCATGCTTTACGGCTTCATCGGTCTGGTCGATTCGCTCGTTGAGAGGATCCGCGGCGCGATGGGGGTAGAGGCGCCCGTAATAGCGACCGGAGGTCATGCCGAGATTATGGCGCCCCTTTCAAAGACGATAACGTCCGTCGAGCCCTGGCTCACGCTGGAGGGTTTGCGCATCATTTACGATAGGAACCGTGGGGGAGATTAACATAACTTTTCCGGCCTCGTCCTTTCCCCGCAGAATTGGCGGAGTTACTGTCGAAAACCCTGTCTGGCTTGCTCCTCTTGCGGGCATAACCGTTCCTTCCGTCCGGCTGTTTTTCCGTACCCTCGGGGCTGGGCTTGCTCACACCGAGATGATCAGCTGCGCCGGCCTGCTGCACGGGAGCAAAAAAACCCTTGCCATGCTGCGGATCCTTGATGGGGAAAGGCCAGTGGTCCTCCAGCTTTTCGCGGGGGACGAGCGGACTCTCCTTGAGGGGGCGCTCATCGCGGCTTCCTCTTCCGCGTTCGACGCGGTGGGCATCAACATGGCATGCCCCATGCCCAAGGTCCTGAAAAAAGGCGCGGGCTCAAGGCTCCTCGATCGGCCGGAAGTGGCCGGCGCGATGGTGAGATCGCTCGCAGCAGCAGGCCTTCCCGTATGGGTGAAGACAAGAAAGATGCCCGAAAACAGCCCCATTGGCACACTTGCCTTCACGGAAATGCTCCTGGAGGCGGGAGCATCGCATGTCTGCATTCACGGCAGATCGCCCCGGCAGCGTTACGGGGGTGATTCGGACAGATCCGTGATCCTTTCGGTGGCCTCTGCCTTTCCCGGTATGATTGCCGCAAGCGGGGACGTCTACTCACCCGACGATGTCTATGATCTGCTCGTGGGAGGGTGCTCCGCCGTATTTGTGGCGCGAGGATCTTTCAGGGATCCATTTCTTGTCCCCGCCGCGCTGCACAGATGTGGTTTCCCTGTCGACAAAAGCCTGCTTGGGGCCGATCCCGGCCGCAGGATAGAAAAACTGCTCCTGCTTGGGGACGGCCTTGCCGCAGAAGAGGGTGAAAGGATCGCTCTTCTATTGCTCAAGCGCTTCCTCTCGGGTATCTTTAGAGGGTTATGCGGAGCATCCCAATTCCGGCGAACCATAGCGCTCGCCACGACTTGGGAAAGTATGCGGGCTACACTTGTGGACTGGAAAGTTTTTGCCGAAAGGGGCGAGCAATGTGATTGATGAGAAGTTGCCTGACGAACAGACGATCCCTGAGGATGAAATATTAAAACAGCGGACCGACAAGCTGAAAAGACTGCGCGAGGAGGAGGGTTATGATCCTTTTGCCCACGAGCAGTGGAAAAAAGAACACACGCTTGATTTCGTGCGTGAGAATTTCAGCCACCTGGCTCCTGACGACAGGGACGATACGGAGATAATTACTGCCGGCCGGCTTATGACGATCAGGCGACACGGCAAGGCATGTTTTGCCAACCTGGCGGACGAGACGTCGAGCATGCAGCTTTACCTCCAGCTGGATTCCATGGGTGAGGAACCATACAACTTTTTCAAGAAGTGGGTCGATTCCGGGGACATGGTCGGCATCGTCGGAAATCCGTGCAGAACAAGCAGGGGCGAACTATCAATACTCGTTACCAGGTGCGTGCTCCTGGCCAAGGCCCTTCGTCCCCTTCCGGAGAAATGGCACGGACTCAAGGATACGGAGATCCGTTATCGCCAGAGATATGTCGATCTGATAGCCAACCCGGATGTGCGCAATACCTTCAGGAAGCGAGCAAGTATTATTTCGACGTTCCGGCATGTTCTTGAGGCACACGGGTCGATAGAGGTCGAGACTCCGACTCTAGCCACGCTGGCCGGGGGAGCCAACGCCCGGCCGTTCTCCACATACCACAACGCCCTGGGCGTGAATATGTTCCTGCGGATAGCTCCGGAGCTTTACTTGAAGCGTTTGATCGTGGGAATGCTTGGCCGTGTATATGAGATCGGCAAAAGCTTCCGCAACGAGGGCATAGACATCATGCATAATCCGGAATTTACCTCCATGGAGGTCTACTGGGCCTATGCCAACTATGTTGACATCATGAACCTCACCGAGGAGCTTGTCGTTGCCTCCGCCGATGCGGTAGGGGGACGGGATGTCGTCTACCAGGGCACACCGATCAGCCTTCATCCCCCGTTCAGGCGGGCAACAATGGCGGAGCTTGTAAAAGAGAGCACCGGCTTCGAGATCTGCGCTGTAGACGATGCCCAGGCGCGAGACTTCGCCAGGAAGAAGGGCCTGGATGTGGACGGAAAGGAGAGCCGTTTCATCATACTTACCGAACTCTTTGAAACTTTCGTAGAGGACAAACTGATCCAGCCGACATTTGTTATCGGACTTCCGACCGAGGTCTCTCCACTTGCCAAGAAAAATCCCGAAGATCCCAACTTCACCAATCGCTTCGAGCTCTACATCTGCGGTTCAGAGGTGGCTAACGCCTTCAGTGAACTCAACGATCCGCTCGACCAGCGGGAGCGCTTCATGGATCAGCTGAAGAAAAAGGAAGCCGGAGACGAGGAAGCGCACGCCTTCGACGAGGATTACATCAACGCCCTTGAATATGGACTTCCGCCCACCGGCGGACTCGGAATAGGCATAGACCGGCTCACGATGTTCCTCACGGACTCCCGCTCGATCCGGGATGTCATTCTCTTCCCGACAATGCGGCCGAAGGCATGAGGCTTTCTGCGCGGAGGGTCTAGAGTGGGAGAGGATCAGATCAGGGAGAGGATCGAAAGGCTTCGCGAGGAGATAGCCCGCCACGACGATCTCTACTACGTCCTTGATGCACCTGGCATAAGCGACGAGAAGTACGACCTCCTGGTCCGGGAACTGGTCGGCCTTGAGCGCTCCCTTGGCGCTTCCCCGGATCACGGGTCGCCGACAGCTAAAGTGGGAGGCGCTCCCGGAAACGACTTCGGGAAGGTTGCCCATGAGTTCCCCATGCTGAGCCTTGAAAACGCGTTCAGCCGTGAGGATCTGGATCTCTTCCTGCGGCGCACAGGTGATTCCGGAATGTGCTGCGAACTCAAGATAGACGGCCTCGCGGTATCGCTTGTGTATAAGGACGGAGTATTTGTCCTTGGCGCCACCAGAGGCGACGGACGCGTCGGTGAGGACGTCACGGGGAACCTCAGGACAATCGGCGGCCTCCCGGCAAAAATTTCAAAAGATATTCCCGGCAGGCTGGAGGTCAGGGGGGAAGTCCTCATCAGAAGGGATGACTTTCTCGCCCTCAACTCCGAAAGGGAGGAGCAGGGTCTCCCTCTCTTCGCCAACCCGCGCAACGCGGCGGCGGGCAGCATCCGCCAGCTCGACCCCGGGGTCACCGCGACCAGAAGGCTCAGTCTTTTCGTATACCAGGTGGTCTCTCCTGAGCGGTATGGCCTCATGAGCCAGTTCGAGACTATCTATTGGCTGAAAAGCCTGGGTTTCCCGACCCAGGGCACCGAATCCATATGTGCTGGGGCGGAAGATCTCTCCGTCTATATCGAGAAATGGAGGACCGGCCGTTTCACTCTCCCGTACGTCACGGACGGTGTCGTAATAAAGGTGGACGATCTCTCGTCCTGGAAGGATCTGGGCGCGACAGCCAAGGCTCCGAGGTGGGCGGTGGCGTACAAGTACCCGCCGGAGGAAAAACGCACGAGGCTGAAAAAGATAGAGATCTCCGTCGGCCGAATGGGGGCTCTCACCCCCGTCGCGATACTCGAGCCGGTGAACATCTCCGGAACGGTCGTCCAGAGGGCCAGCCTCCACAATGCCGATGAGATCGCTCGAAAGGACCTCCGCGAGGGAGAAATGGTCTGGGTCAGAAAGGCGGGGGAGGTCATCCCCGAGGTTCTTCGCCCCGACCTGGAGTCCCGGGACGAAGATCGGCGCCCGTTCGTGATGCCCCGGCGTTGCCCCGCCTGCGGCTCGGAGGCTGTAAAGCTCCCCGGAGAGGTCGCTCTGAGGTGTGTAAACAGATCGTGCCCTGCCCAGATACTGGAGGGGCTTCGTCATTTCGCCTCCCGCGGGGGGATGGACATCACGGGTCTTGGCGAACGCCTCATCGAAAGACTTGTAGAGACCGGCATGATAAAGGATATCGCGGACATATACTCGCTGACCGCAGGGGATATTGCCCCTGTCCGGCTGGTGGGGGACAAGTCTTCCAGGGTTTTGGGAGAGAAGGCTGCAGCCGGGGTAGCAGCCTCGATCGGGGCATCCAGATCCCGCCCGTCCGCGGCGCTCCTCGCCGCGCTCGGCATCCGTTACGTCGGTTCAAGGGTGTCGGAACTGCTCGCCGATGCTTTCGGGGGTATAGACGGGCTCGAATCGGTAGACGAGGAGACTCTTGCTTCTGTTGAAGGGATCGGGCCGCGGATAGCCGCATCAGTTGTGGCCTTTTTCAGTGACGCCCGCAACCGGAATACCATTGCAAAACTTCGTGCGGCAGGTGTGGCAACGGCCTCAGGCGGCAGATCTCCGCACCGTGGCGAGGGCCCCCTTAAAGGTCTGAGTTTTGTATTCACGGGCGAACTGGATGGAATGACCCGCCTCGAAGCGGAAGCCGTGGCAAGAAAACTCGGCGGGGCCACCCCAGCCTCCGTAAGCAGAAAGACATCCTTTGTCGTCCGCGGGGAAAACCCCGGGAGCAAACTTGCAAAAGCCCAGTCGCTGGGAGTAAGGATCATCGACGAAAAAAACTTCCTGGATATGATCGGACAGGCCAGGGGAAATTAAACGATGGAAGGGGACGGCAGTAATGGCGATAGATGAAAAAGACGTGCTGCATGTCGCCCGGCTTGCACGACTGGATATTGCCCCGGACAGGATCGAGCCCATGGTCCGGTATTTCCAGGATATCATTGGGCACTTCCGCACCCTCGAAAAGTGCGATACAGATGGTATAGACCCCTTCGAGGAGAGCGGATCCCATTTATGCCCGCTGAGGGATGATGAACCCAAAGCCTGGGATTCCGTGCTTGAGGCCCTTGAAGAGGCTCCCCTTCGTGAGGGGAGATTTTTCAAGGTTCCCGCCATAGGCGGAGGGGGAGACCCTGATGCTCTTTCATGAAATGGAGGCATCCAGTATAGCCTCCGGTATCCGGGAGGGTGAATTCACAGCGAAGGATGTCGTCGTTGATTGTCTCGCCAGGATGAGGGCCCTTGAACCTGTCCTCAACGCCCTTATCACCCCGCTGAGTGAAAATGCCCTGGCTAAAGCCGTCGGCATCGACGCGGCCGTTTCATCCGGGAAAGACCCCGGTTCCCTCTGCGGTGTCCCTGTTGTAATAAAGGACAACATGTGTGCGCGGGGGGTCAGGACTACCTGCGGAAGCAGGATCCTGGGCGATTGGAAGCCTCCCTACGATGCCACGGTCGTTGATCTGCTTGAGAAGGCGGGTGCGGTCGTCATAGGCAAATCCAACATGGACGAATTCGCCATGGGAAGCTCCACGGAACACTCCGCTTTCGGGCCCACATCCAACCCCAGAGATACTGACAGAGTTCCCGGAGGGAGTTCCGGGGGCAGCGCAGCCTCCGTGGCGGCCGGTTACGCGCCGATCGCGCTCGGGAGCGACACGGGAGGCTCCATACGCCAGCCCGCCGCTTTCTGCGGGATCCACGGTCTCAAACCGACCTACGGCCTCGTGAGCCGGTGGGGCCTTGTCGCCTTTGCCTCTTCCCTTGACCAGATAGGCCCCTTTGCAAGGAGCGTATCGGACATCGCCCTGGTAATGGACACCATCGCGCGCTACGACCCCAGGGACTCCACATGCAGGCCCGGGGATCGCCCCGGATATCGCGAAAGCATCAAAGCTCCCACGGTAAGAGGGAAGAGGGTCGGTATCGTCAGGGAGTTCCAGGGCGGATCTCTCGACCCCGACCTCGGGCGTTCCATCGAAAACACCGCCTCCATGCTTGCCTCCTCGGGGGCGGAGATCGTGGACGTATCCCTTCCGGAGTCCGCGGCCTACGGGCTGCCGTGCTACTACATAATCGCCCCGGCCGAGGCGAGTTCGAACCTCGCCAGGTTCGACGGCGTCAGGTACGGGCTCAGGGAGGATGCCGCGGATCTCATCACCCAGTTCATAAGGACCAGGAGCAAGGGTTTTGGAGAGGAGGTCCAGCGCAGGATCCTCACAGGTACTTTCGCTCTGAGTTCAGGGTATTACGATGCCTACTACCTCCTTGCGCTCAAGGTGCGCCGCCGTATCTGCGTCGAGTTCGCAGACGCCTTTGAAGCCGCCGACGTTATCCTCATGCCGGCGACCCCCTCCCTTCCCTTCCGCAAGGGAGAACTTATCGACGACCCCATAAGCATGTACATGAGCGATGTATTCACCCTCCCGGTCAATCTTGCGGGGCTCCCCGGCATGACCGTATCGACCGGCATGAACGATTCAGGGCTTCCCCTGAGCGTTCAGCTTGTTGCGCCCCGCTGGGAGGACTCCAGGCTGCTGGAGTTCGCGGCCGTCATTGAAGCCTGGGCAGGGCGCCCCGGGGTCGCCTCGGGGGGTGTCCTATGATGCCGCTGTCATTTGAAACAGTCATCGGCCTCGAGGTTCACGTCCAGCTGGCGACTGAAAGCAAACTCTTCTGCTCCTGCCCGACGGCCTACATAGGCTCCGAGCCCAACACGAACGTATGTCCGGCGTGCCTCGGCCTTCCCGGATCGCTTCCCTCGCTCAACAGACGTGCGCTGGAACTTGGCGTGAAAGCAGCGCTGGCGCTCAACTGCTCGATCAACTGCATGACAAAGTTTCACCGCAAGAACTACTTCTACCCCGATCTTCCCAAGGCCTTCCAGGTCAGCCAGTACGACGTTCCGCTTGCCGTCTCAGGCTCGATGCCGATCTTCCTGGAAGGAAAAGTAAAGAACATAAACATTACAAGGCTCCACCTCGAGGAGGACGCGGGAAAACTGATCCACGAGACCGCTGACGGAAGACTCTCCGGCGCGGCATTTTCCCTTGTCGATTACAACAGGGCGGGTGTGCCGCTTGCCGAAATAGTCTCCGAACCCGAACTTTCATCCCCGGAGGAGGCCAGGGAGTACGTCCTGATGATCCGAAGGCTCGTCAGGTATCTTGAAGTCTCCGACGGAGACATGGAGTCAGGCTCGCTCAGGGTTGACGCCAACATATCGCAGAAGTGCTCCGATGGAAGATGGGGCAGCCGGGTGGAGATAAAGAACGTAAACTCCCTCAGGGCGATGGAGCGTGCCCTCGAGTATGAGACTATCCGCCAGAGGGGCCTTCTACTCAAGGGCGAAGAGATAGTCCAGGAGACGCGCCACTGGGACGACAATTCCGGAGTCACTCGTTCCTCCCGGGGGAAGGAGGAGGCGCACGACTACCGATACTTTCCCGAGCCCGATCTTCCGCAGATAGCAGTCGAAAGAACACTTGTTGAAAACGTCAGGGAAAGCCTCCCCGAACCTCCATGGAAGAAAAGGGAGAAGTTTGCCCGTGAGTGGCGCCTTAGCCCGGCCGACTCGGCATCTCTGTCTGAAAATCTGGATGTGGCGGTATTCCTTGAAAATGTTGCGGCTTCAGGCGCAGATCGACAGATGGCTGCCAACTGGGTCAAAACAGACATTCTCCGGGTTCTTAACGAGACCGGACTGGCTGTTGGAGATCTGCAGGTAGGGCCGGAGGGCCTCGCTTCACTCCTGGCCCATGTGGAAAAGGGATCCCTTTCAAATACCGCCGCCAAAGACGTCCTGGACATCATGCTAAAAAAAGGCATTGCGGTGGATGATGCGATGAAGGAGGCTGGAGTCAAAGCCGGAGGCGTTTCCCGGGAATCTCTTCTCGGGGTGGTGGCAAAGGTCCTCGGAGAGAACGCCGCGGAGACGGCGCTTCTTTTTTCAGGTGAAGATACCTCGGGCAAGAAGCGGAAATTCCTTCAGGGACTGATCATGAGAGAGATACGCGGCCAGGCCGCTCCAGAGGATGTTTCCGCAATGATCGATAGAGTGCTTGACGAAATGAAGGGGTAGATCCCTGGATAAATTCAGGGGTAAATTCAGGATGGGCTCATTGACGCTCTTGCCGGTGCCCCGTAAGATAATCCCTGTAAATACGACTTCGTTCGATCCTGGCAGGAGAAAAGCTTTGACCATCTGAGGGAGGTATAAGTGTATGGCGACTCGCAATCCTGATGATATAAGGACCGTGGCGCTTGTAGGCCACGGTGGCTCCGGAAAGACGGCGCTGGCCGAGGCAATGGCCTTCGATACGGGTTTGACCACCCGTATGGGCAAGGTGGAGGATGGCAACACGGTCAGCGATTTCGGAGCCGAGGAACAGAAGCGCCAGATCTCCATAAACTCATCGCTCCTCTCGCTGGAACACATGGGCAGACACCTCTACATCTTCGACTGCCCCGGCTACGCTGACTTCATCGGTGAACTGAGGTCAGCCATGAGAATTTCCGACGCGGCAATTGTCGTGCTCAGCGGTGTTCACGGAGTTGAGGTCCAGACAGAAAAGGCATGGGAGTTCGGCGAGGATTTCCAGATCCCCATGGCCTTCTTCATAAGCAAGATGGATCGGGAGAACGGCGACTTCGAAAAGGTGGTCAAGGAGATCCAGGAGTATCTCTCCGAAAAGGCTGTCCCCCTCTTCCTTCCGATAGGGAAGGAAGCATCCTTCAAGGGTGTTGTCGACCTCCTCAGGCAGAAGGCATATATCTACAAAGGGGACGGAAGCCGGGAGTTCACGGAAACGGATGTTCCGGCGGATATGGCGGATTACGCCTCATCGGCCCGCGAAGCTCTTGTAGAAAGGATCGTTGAGGCCGAAGATGAACTGATGATGCGTTACCTCGATGGCGAATCTCTGTCTTTGGAAGAGCTTTTCCCGGCGCTTCGCAAGGCGATTCTCAATAGAACGCTTTTCCCGGTCATGCCCGGTTCCAGTACGGCCAATGTGGGCGTTTGCCAGGTTCTTGGCGCCATAGCCGAAGCGCTGCCTGCCCCGACTGAAATGCTCCCGAGAAAAGCCCTGAAAGGCGACTCCGAAGTCATGATTGCACCGGACCCCTCAGGGAAGTTCTCCGCCTTCTGCTTCAAGGTCATGGTCGACCCCTACGTGGGCAAGCTTTCGTTCATAAGGGTCTTTGCGGGCTCCTCTACTAACGAAAACCCCATCTGCAACATATCCAGGGGGGAAGATGAGAGGGTCAGCTCCTTCAAACTGATGCGCGGCAAAGAGACCATTGACTCCAAAGATGTTGTTGTCGGAGACATAGTCGCCATTCCAAAACTGCACAACACGGTCGTCGGGGATACACTCGGAGTGAAGGGGAGCGATTTCGTCTACCCTCCGATCGAGTTCGCGAAGCCGGTGTTCAGCGTTGCCGTAAGGCCCAGGAGCAGGGCCGACGAGGACAAACTCGCCAACGCTCTCAACAAGATGCTCGAGGAGGATCGTACGCTTCATTTCAAGAAAAACCCTGAGACGAACGACAGCATACTCTCAGGCATGGGAGACCTTCACATCGACGTAATGCTCTCCAAGGTCAAGGAGCGCTACGGAGTGGAGCTTGATACAGAGACGCCCAGGGTTCCCTACCGTGAGACCATCAAGAAGACATCGAAGGCCCAGGGTAAGTACAAAAAACAGACCGGAGGCAGGGGCCAGTACGGCGATGTTCACATTGAGTTTGCCCCGCTGCCGCGAGGTGAGGGATTCAAGTTCGAGGACAAGGTGGTCGGAGGTTCTGTTCCAAAATCCTTCATCCCGGCCGTCGAAAAGGGGCTCAAGGAGGCAGTCCAGAAGGGTGTTCTCGCCGGTTACCCCTGCGTGGACTTCAAGGCCAGCCTTTTCTTCGGCTCATATCACGATGTCGACTCATCTGAAATGGCCTTCAAGATCGCTGCGTCCATGGCCTACAAGAAGGGCATCGCCGAGGCAGTTCCTGTCATCCTCGAACCCATAATGAACATCGAGGTCGTCGTTCCTGAGGACTATCTTGGGGATGTAATGGGCGACTTCAACAGCCGCCGGGGCAAAATAATGGGCATAGACAGCAGAGGCAGGCTCCAGGTCGTCAAGGCACAGGTTCCTCTCGCCGAGATGTTCCGGTACGCTATCATTCTCCGTTCGATGACTTCCGGGCGAGGGAACTTCACCATGGAGTTCTCCCGCTACGAGGAAGTGCCGCAGGAAATAGCCAAAAAAATAATCTCCGAGGCGGACATTAAGGAAGACGAAGAGTAGATCCGCCTCCAGCAGAAAAACGGCCGAAGATCTTCAGGCAAAAAAGATGGGGCCCTTAAAAAGCAAGCCCTTCGCAAGAAGCGGGATGGAACCTAACAAAAAGAAAATGAAATAAGAAAATGTAAATAAGCCCTCCGAGGTTTTAAAAAGGAGGGCTTATTCATTTCTGTGAAAAGGGGTGGAAATTTCGCAGAATATTCACCCCTTAAAAAGGCCATACTTGTTTTGCAAAAATTGATTTAATAAAGTGACTAATGTTTTCTTTTGAGGAAAAGAGAAAGAGCTATTTTTCATTAGCCCTGGCGATTTTGCCCATAAGTTGCCACTCTTTACTTTCTTTCAAGTCTTTTGAAATTATTTGGAGATCCTTGCCTGGCGTAAGCATAAATTCGGAGAAGGGGTCGGGGGTAGGACGACGATCCACTTTGATCAGCGCGAAATAAATACCAAAAAAAACTCGGTAAAAATTGACTCCTTTTTCACGGGGCCGATCAGGATTGAGCATTACCGGACCGAAGCCTTTATCCAGCCACCTACACAATATTACTGAATACCGATCCGGGTCGATTTCTTTTTCTTCAATTATTATTTTTCTAAGTTCTTCTTCCATATAATCCGCAAGTTGCACTTTTATATATTCTTTCCGAGTCGAAACATGCATCCTCCAAAGAAGGGAGAGGACAAACCCTTTAAGGAGTTTGTAGTCATATTGTTTGATTCTCCAAGCCTCTAAATTATCCTTTACCATAAAGGGCTGAAGGGCCTCAACGTTTTTTAAAAGGAGATCTGAAGCATAATCGTCATATCTTGAAAGGATTCTCTCGCCCTCTAAAGTTACAATTCCCGCGTCGTATCCGCCTACAGGAATTCTTCTAACATAAGTCCCAGGAATGTTGGAATAAAGCCTACAGGGTCCATCTTCTTGATCCAACATATCTTCATAGAATGACCGAGGAACAATATGGCATTTTATAGGCTTTCCTTCCCGTCTTGTTAGCGCACATACTATTTTTTGTTTTGTGGTTTTTCGTGACTCCGCCATTTATCACCACCTTACTTCCTGGATTCCCGTGTTTTTATACCTATGCGCTTGAAATGCCCATAACCACTTTGTTTCCGGCATTTCCATAGGTACAAGTTCTTATACCTATGAAAATGCTAAAAGCTTAAAAAGTCCTTGTTTAATGGGCTTAAACTGATCCTAGGTATAATTTTCCGGGAATGCAGGTTACTTAAAAAAACTGTCCAGCTTGCGTCATCCTTACTACATTTTGCATCTTGGCCAACTACTCAGCCGTAATCTCCAAAAAACAACCCTGGGGTCCGTCTAACTCTATAAGTCAATAATAGGCACCTATGAGTACCTATTCACAGTTTATCAATGGTCCTAAATATGATTCTTGCTTGTTGATAATCTAGGATGCTTTCGTGAACAACAGGCCTTAATCCATGATCTAACAATTTAATGAGGTCTAGTTGGTCTTCCCTCCTACATTTCGGACCAAAGAAAATACCGGTAAGTTCTTCGGGATGGAAGCCGTAGTCGCTAAATAACCCTTGTTCCCCAGGTTTGGTTCCTGATACTATTCTCCATTCTTTCTCATTAGACCAGCCTTTAGTCTTAATGTACTCGTATTCTCTAAAAAGATTAATAAAACAACTTAACCTCCACGGAAAAAACATTCTACCCACTCTTCGGGACTGGCAACAAAGGGAGGTTCATCTTGATAAACTACTGGCCTCGCTACCAGGAAAGGGCTATCAAGTTCTTCAATAGCGGAGTATTCTAAAATGACTCCTCTGTATTGATCTGCGTAATTATTCCACATTGACATGATATCGTTTTGCGCAGAGAGACATAATATTCTCAAGGAAGGGACAATCTCCCACCATCTCATCTTAATTTCTTCAATTATTTGGATTTGACTGTCAGTTGGTTTTTCAATGTTTTTCCTGATCTCCTCTGCAACAATCCCCCTTTTGACCGGATCTGCATTTGCAGCAATCTTCAATAGAGCAATAACACGCGAATCCATAATTTCATTTTCTTTAGTGTCTGCCTGTTCTACAAGGTCGGCCATTCTATTATCCAAGGCCTTGTTCAGAGCATGTGCATCAAAACAAAAACCCAACCCAAGTTCTTGAGGAACATCAAATGGATCATTGAACAATATCGGTGAGCTCCAACGTAATTTACGCGTTACCAAAATGATTTTTGCTACTTCTGACGTTACATACTTGAAAAAAACCTTTCGAACATGATGATTCGGTATCCCCGGATTAGTGGCCACCATTAAATGAAGCACTCCTTGATTCCTGATCTACAGGTTGCCCGTTGCCTTGTTGCAGGCGACGATTGGGTCGGAATAAAAGACCGGGTCGACGCGTTCGACAATCTCTCCGGGAACCTCTAGGAAGTTACGTTTATTTTCTAGTGAAATAAGGGCCTTCGGGCTCCGTTTTCCATAGAGTTCTGAAGTGGTTCGATTGAATCATTCTGCCAGATGGTGAAATTACAAAACTTTAAATCATTCTTTGAAGATATATCATCGTTAAAAACTATAACGCTGAGAAGAAATTTTTTTAACCGATTTTCTTAATAATCTCCCTGGTCCGAGTTTTCTGTTCCTCAGCTAAATCCTCGTCTGCATACCCCGATTGAACGAGTTTGTCTGCAGCTTCATCAAAAGTTTTAATAAATCCTCCCCAATACCATTTAACGCGTTCCTGTAAACGTGATATTGCCCGGACCCTAACAGCTGGCGTGAGGTGCATCCAATGAAGCTATAAATGGGAAATCTCGGAGTAAGATTTTCATCTTCATTAATCTCTTTGGCCATATATCCAGGTTCCGATAAAATTATTTTCTCGATTTGCTTTTTGATTATTTCAAACGCTTCTCTATGGAAAGGTTTTGAAAATCTCCATTCAGCTTCATCAAGAGCCCCGTAACAAGCCTTTATTTCAGGACTAGCAAACATTTTCTTAAAGAAGCCAATCATGGTTACCCTCCTTTAAAAACTTGCTCCAAAAACCGTTATTCGAAGGGCAATACCCCAAAACTTTCGAACCTACACTCTCTCCAAAACTAGGTTTCCAGTGAATTTTTTAGCCCCTTTGCCCTTGCGTATGATCAGTCTGCGCAAACAGCAACTTCGTATTATCATCATAAACTCATTTATTGAATAAACCATTAACTGTGCCTCCACAGATAGACGGTCATCATTAAGCCTGTAACAAGTGCAATAATAAACAAAATAACTACAACTATAACCAGAAGAGAACTGAGGTCCAAGTTCTTCCTTTGAATTTTGATAATACTTTTCCACCAAAACAAAGAACCCAATAAACTAACCAAGGGGGCTATAGCGTCTACGGGGTAAAATTTACGGCCCATCCCTTCTAGTTTAAACACTAAAACGAGTATTATGAAAGACATGCTTACCACAAGAGACAGGACCGTAACAGCCTTTTCTTTTGTGATAGATGGTATTTCCCCACCTTCCAAATTTCTTTTTAAAGGATATAAGGAAACGAATATCAAAGAAATAGAAGCAAACCAAAAAACAATCGCAACTAATTTCCCCATTTTGTCTACCTCCATTCATCTCCCATGAATCCCTACCAAAACTTCTTTGCAGTCTTCATTCTTTCCAATAATAAGTTGAAATATAATCATCAGATGTTACCGATATTTGTTTCAAAAAATAAAGAAAGCAAAACTCGATTTCAGATCTCAAAGCAGAAGAAAAAATGACCTTGTTATAAGTAACTTTAGTCCCTCTCATTCCAAACCATATTCCCAAAGGTACCAACAGTATCCACCACCAGGAAAATATAAACCCTAAAACAATTGCGACAATTGGAGAAAGGTATGTAACAGCGAGGAAAAGAAAGTAAGTAAGGATCTCAGCTCGAGAAGCCAACAACGAAAACAGGTTAAAGTCATATTGAAAACTGAATCTTTGCAAAATCATTTTCCCCGTTCGAAGTGCTTCTAAAAGAGATTCATGTGTATCAAATGGGAAGTCACTAATTTCTGGTACATCCCTGGGAACGGCCTTCCCATTCTCCCGCATTAGTTCAATTACATCTGAAACTGAATCCGCTGTCGAAGGCAAAAACAGTCCCCCTTCAAGTCTGACATATCTCAATTGCAGAACATCTCTGTGAGCAAAAACACAATGTTTTCTCTTAGATTTTATGTTATCATAATAATTTAAGATAAACAAGAAAATAAGATCACGAAAGCGGCAAAAAAATGACTATAAATCAATACAATAGAACACATATTTTACTTTTACGTACGGTTCGCTTTTTGACTATTCACCCTGGAGACATGAGACTTGCTTTATTCCCGGGAAATTATACCTAGGATCAATTTAAACCCATTAAACGAGACCTTTTAAAACCTTTAACATTTCCACAGGTATAAGAATTTGTACCTATGAAAATTCCTGAAACAAAGTGGTTATGGGCATTTCAAACAAATAGGTAAAAAAGCGGGAATCCAGTTTTAAAAGGAATCTAGCCATAAGCTGACCGACCATACATAGAGGGGGATACCATCAATTTCCCAGACATGTGATCTACGTACGATACGTGCTCTTCAAGTTACCGACGGCGGCGCCATGAAAATCAGTGCATGCATTGGCGTGCAGAGCATCGGAGGCCGTGTATGGGAAAACCATATGCACGGTTTGATGGGGTAGAACAGGCAAACTTGATTACACATCGGCTAGCGAGTCACCCAAGAAGGAAGAGGCGGAAACCGATAAGCTGGTGGTAAGGTCAAAAGTCTTATTCTCTTCTCGACCATTGGGGGTTTCAAAAGTCAGGTTTTTGATGAGGCAAGGCATTGCGCAGACTAACATAATTATGGAATAATGTAATTATTCTAAAGATAGTTTCCTGGAGGTAAGTATGGGCATATTTTCAAGAAGTATCAGTTGTGAAAAAATCGCTGAAAAAATCGCCTACTGTTGTTTGAATGCAATAGAAAATTTACCTTCCGATATTTTCGATTCTCAAAGAAAACCTCTAGACGAACTACGTGTACTAATAATCGCTGCGCATCGGTTGGCAATTCAATTCTCACCGAGACTTGATAAAGATCAATACACTAGGGTTTTACGCCAGTTTGACCGAATAACTTTGGAACCGATAAAGGAGAAAGAAATTAACGATTTACTTAATAAAAGAGGGAGGCAATATTTTCAAATCTTCAATAAAAACATACCGGAACTGAATATGAATAATTCCAAGCCTCTGTATGATGAAATATCCTTTGTTTTTCCACAATTCTGTGGAGGTGGCGAAATTGATGAAGGAGATCCCCTTGTACTATGCGGATTGACGAAAAGTTCGGAGTTTGCCATGGCCGGTCAAGAATTCTTTTTTGGTTCTTTAGGGGATGTCAAGAAAATTCTTTCTCAAAAAAAAATTAAGTAGATCTTTAATTCAAAAAACTCTGTGGTGCCAGCCCGCGCATTACCTCATTGAAAAACCTAACCCTGACAAATCGCTGTCTCGTTTTTGATCTTACAAAACTTGCTGTGTTTTCCCATGCCCGACCTCGTTTTTATGGCTTTCTCGGTTTTTTCGCTTCTTTTTGAGGGAAGGTGTGCATAGGTGACCTGCTTTTCCACCAGACCTTCACCCCCGAATTCATTGCATGGATATTAACTAACAAGTTTTGTATTATTTTAACAACGACAACCTCGGAATACAAAGTATTTTCATGGTTTTTCAAGAATATTCTAAAAAGTACCTAGTGATCCCACCAGGCACGCAACTACTTTCGCGTCATCCAGCGCCGAGTGCGGCTTCAGGTTATTCATCTCTTCCTTCGGGAATATGTATCTGAGATCTCCGTTTATTTTCAGAGTCTCAAACGCCTCCATAAGCCGTGGCCACTTCAGCTCCCAGTTCCCATCTCTCTCGTCGTCGCCGAAGAACTTTTCTATCCCGCAATACCCCATCAGTTCATTCATGGTACAGAAGAGCCTGAAGCTATCCAGAGATCCTGCCGGGAAGAATCCGGCATCAAAACTGACGTTGTGAGCTGCCAGGACTTTTACTTCGTGACTTTTCCACCATGACACCAGCGATTGCCAGTCATCAGCCCATCGTTCCGGGTAGTCCGCACCCTGTTCCTTCCGTAACCTGCGAACCGTTCTCCTGTTCAGACCGTGAATTTCACTGACCACAGGGTCCAACCGCCCTGGAGGCAGGTAGTAGCGGTGAAAGATATCTACAGGAACGCCGTCTTTTACTATGATGGAGGCAGCTTCAACCGCAGTATCGCCACAAAGTGGGTAAAGCCCTGTGGTCTCCAGGTCGAAGGATGCAAAAAGTCTGAATTTCATCTGCTTCACCCCTTGAAGTAGATTATGTCTTCTATCCGAACCGGCCCCCTGGCGAGCCCGAGTTTCATCGCAGGAGTAACTCCCTTTTCGTTGGTGGATTCAAGAACGTAGTTGTGAAAAACCCTCATGATGGTGACCATATCCTGAATCATGGAAGGGTTATAGGGATTGTAGCCAAACCATTTTCGGCCTGTGGAAGAAGAAGAGCTTATGGGTCTTTCAAGCAGAGATACTCTCCGCCTGATTTGTTGAAAGAATGAATCAACCCCGTAAAGGCCAGCACGAAGGAAGGTATCGATCATCTGATCCTGTGTAAGACCACTGAAGCTAGTCAAAGGGAGGACTTGTTTCTGCGGCTCATCCATCCGGGGGAACGGCACTGTCACCCAAGGCTCTCGATCCTTTCCCTTCTGACCCGGAAGTCTTGGATTTTCAAAAGCTTTTTCTATGTTCTCCTTCATGATTTTCCTTCGAACTTCCCATTCACTCATACTGGGGTGAAGCGACATCTCCAGATTAAGGATCTTTTTCGTTGCTCTTATCAGTTTTCTTTTCTGGTCGACCGAGAAATCCTTGTTTATGCTTACTAAGAACGCGTCGCATTTCCCGGTTTTTATCATGTCTTTGAAAAAGTATAGACATCCCCTTTTTAGTATTTGCTCGACATCAAGGTAAAAATCCACTCTTCCGACACGAGACAGCATCTGTTTCAGTAGAAGGAAGTGTGCAAAAGCCGTATATTCGGCGTGAACCTGTACCCCTTTGGCAGGGATGCGAAGGCCTGGGGACATAGTCTCGCATGTTTCGTACGATTCTTCTCGACATTCGGTTTTTAACTGCGATTTCCTGGCTACCGAAATGGCATGGGAATCCTCGTAATCCTTTTCAAGCCAAACCCTGGCATAGCGACGATAGGCCCCCATTCGTTCCGAATCGCCTACCTTCTTGGCCATAGCTTCTGCATCCTTTGTATCTATTGAAGGATCAAAGTTCGTGTGGGATCCGAATATATATCCGGATATGTTGTCGGCACTGGTAATTGTGTAAAGCTGGATATTGCGTTTGTCCTTCCTCTGATTCCAGTTGACGAGGTGGTACTGCTGGTCTACGCTGACACGAACCTCATCGGGACAAACATTCCCTTCGATCAGGCGGCGCTCTCTATGTCCGGAGAACCGCTCACACTGTTCTCGTATGAAATGAATCTTGCGATAGGCCGTTGAGGGAGTTATTTGAGCTATTTCGCATATTCTCGAAATAGGGGTCTTGTTCACAAGAAGGCTGAAAACAAGTCTGTTCTTGTAAGATTTCTTGTGGTTACCGTGCGCCTTGCCAGAATTATTTCCTATCGAAAAAGTTTTTCCACAGGCCTTGCACCGTAAACGTCGACTGCCGTTAGAATTCACTCCATTTTTGGGAAAATGGCCCATCCATTCCTTGAGAGAAAGTGTTCCTGCAAAATGATTCACACAGGCAGGATTTGAACAGACAGGAAGTGCCCCCCTGCTTTTCACATTCAGGTACGAAGAAATACGTTCATATTCCTCCCAGGTCGCGAGGTTGCTCTTCACTGTAGTTTCCCTACAACATAATTTGCATAGGACCTTTTTTTTCATGTTTATTCGGTTTTTGCTGCCCTTCAAAATGTAGTTATCTGAAGAATGCTTCCCGCGACCATGTCGCACAGACAAGCTCACAGGCTTCCCGAAGTTTTCACATTCCGGATTAAAACAGCAGTTGATCTGGATATCCCTTACTGGCGGGGGAACCCTTGGAGGCCATATTTTCCGCGTAGTATTGCCTTTTTCGGCATCAGAGGGCATAATCTGGCCAAGGCCTCCTATAAGTAAGAATCAAAGAAACGGGTAGTCTGGATATTTTCTTAAAAAATAATCAAAATATTAAACTGTTTCTATATAAGGTATCCTCTGGGACAACAACCGCTTCCATTCTATACTAATTTGTTTACATTAAATCTACAAGTGTGAAATATCCCCACGAAGATATTTTCGCGAGGATATTTAGAGTGTTGCTTTATTAAAGTAAAGGTAGATAATTACCTCTAGTGTTGTTATTTTTCACAAGGCCATATATGTGACATCGGCAAAATAAAAAAACTCCCCAAAGGCAAACTTTCTGCCTGTCAGGGAGTTTTTTGTTAACTATTTTTTGAATCCTTACCGTTTTTAGCGAAGGGCTTGCTTAAAAAGGGCCCCATCTTTTTTGCCTGATCCGGAGCGGTTCAGACCTTCTCGACCTTGACCGCGTTGATCTTGAATGCCGGTGTCTCCGTGGTGATGTCCCAGACAGATGCGGTCAGGGAGTTGGCGGGCTGCTCTCCGAAGTGAAAGGGAACAAATACCATCTTCGGAGGAACCTTGTCGGTGACTCGCGCTTCTCCGACGACGCTCCCGCGCCTTGAAGTGACCTTCACATCGTCGCCCTGCTCGACGCCCATCGCGGCGGCGTCCTCGGGGTTGACCTCGATGTAGAGCGACTTGATAAACTCTGCCGAGGGAGTTCTCCTCGTCATGGTCCCTGTGTGGTAGTGATAGAGAGTCCGGCCCGTAGTGGCAAGGAACGGGTACTCAGCATCCGGCCACTCATGTGGTTTGTTCCAATCGCACGGAACGAACGTCGCCTTTCCGCGCGGGAACCCGGTTGTGTAGAGGTTCGGGGTTCCGGGGTGGTTCGCGTCGGGGCAGGGCCACATGATCGGGCCGTTATCCAGGCGCTCTAAGGAAACACCGCCGTACTGCGGTACGAAGCGGCTGATCTCCTCCATTATCGGTGCCGGTGATTCAAAATTCCAGGAAGCGCCGCAGGCGTTCGCGAGATCCACGATGATCTTCCAGTCGGGAAGCGCTTCGCCTGGGGCATCGACTGCCTTGCGGATCCGCTGAACCGCCCTGCATGTGTTTGTGAAAGTTCCGTCCTTTTCAGCCCAGCATGCGGCCGGCAGCACAACATCCGCCATTTGGGCAGTCTCGGTCAGGAAGATATCCTGAACAACAAGGAAATCCAGGTGTTCGAGGGCGTGGCGGACATGGTTAGTGTTCGGGTCGCTCACCATGGGATTCTCTCCCATGACGTAAAGCCCCTTTATCTCACCGTTTGCCGCTCCCTCCATGATCTTGACTATCGATTTGCCGGGGCTGGTCGGCATCTTGGCGTTCCACATCTTGCTGACCTTTTCGATAGCTTCGTCGGTCTTCTTTGCGATGTTCAGATAACCGGGAAGCACCGCCGGAAGGCAGCCCATGTCGCAGGCGCCCTGAACGTTATTCTGTCCGCGCAGTGG
>JAUSOU010000023.1 GCA_030656095.1 Thermovirgaceae bacterium
ATCTTACCGTTTACCGTTTACCGTTCACGCCTTTCGCCTTGTATGGGCTTTCCCGAGTCCCGAGTCACGAGTCACGAGTCACGCAACTGCCGTTTACCGTTTACCGTTCACGCCTTTGGTTCTTTGTTCCCGATTCACGAATTACGATTCACGATTCCCGATTCACGATTCACGATTCACGTTGTCCCCACCTACACGTCCAGGTTCCTTACCTCTCTGGCGTGGGCTTCGATGAACTCCCTGCGGGGCTCGACCTTGTCGCCCATGAGGATGCTGAAGTACTCCTCGGTCGAGACCACGTCGTCGATCTCCACCCGTTTGCATGTGCGCGTGGCAGGGTCCATGGTCGTCTCCCAGAGCTGCTCCGGATTCATCTCTCCAAGGCCCTTGTAGCGCTGGAGGGAAAGCTTTTTCCCCTTCGCGCCATCCTGAAGGACTTTGAGTTCCTTTTCGCTGTAGCAGTAGTTGATCTCCTTCCCGGCCTGCGCCCTGTAAAGGGGAGGCTGGGCTATGTAAAGATGTCCCTTTTCGATAAGCTGGGGCATGAAGCGGTAAAAGAGCGTCAGGAGGAGCGTCCGGATATGGCTTCCATCCACGTCTGCGTCGGTCATGATAAATACACGATGGTAACGTATATTCATCACGTTGAAATCGTCCCCGACTCCTGCCCCGAGGGCCTGGATGATGGTGCGTATCTCGTTGTTGTCCAGAGCCTTGTCGACGCGGGCCTTCTCGACGTTGAGGATCTTGCCGCGCAGGGGAAGGATCGCCTGGAAGTTGCGGTCGCGCCCTTGTTTTGCCGATCCTCCGGCGGAGTCCCCCTCGACGATGAATATTTCGCACTCCTCGGGGTTGCGGCTGGAGCAGTCAGCGAGTTTTCCGGGAAGGTCGAGCCCGGCCAGCGCGGTCTTGCGCCGGACGAGTTCCCTCGCCTTCTTTGCGGCTTCTCTCGCCAGGCGCGCCCTTATGGCCTTTTCAACCACCGGCTTGAGGATGTCGGGGCGTTCGTCGATCTCGGCCATGAGTCCGTCGTAGAAGATGGAATCGACGATACCCTTGATCTCGCCGTTGCCGAGCTTGGTTTTTGTCTGACCCTCGAACTGCGGCTCCGGAAGCTTCACGGATATGACAGAAGTAAGCCCTTCCTTGAGGTCGTCCCCTGTGAGGTTGGGATCCTTTTCCTTGAGGATCTTGTTCCTGCGGGCCGATTCGTTTATTGCGCGGGTCAGTGCAGTGCGGAAACCAGAGACATGGGTTCCCCCCTCGGTGGTGTTTATGAGGTTTGCGAAAGCGAAGACGCGCTCAATGTAACTGTCGTTGTACTGGATGCCTATCTCCACGGTGACTCCCTCGCGTTTGCCTGATACGAGTATCGGGGGTTTGTAAAGGGTGTTCTTGCCGCGGTTGAGATATTCCACGAAGGAAGAGATGCCTCCCTCGTAGCAGAAGGTCTTTTCCTTGCCGGCGACATCGTCCCTGAGTTCAATGGCAAGACCCGGGTTGAGGAATGCCATCTCCCTGAACCTGCCTGCAAGCGTGTCCCAGGAAAACAGGATTTCCTCGAAAATTTCGGAGTCGGGGAAAAATTCTATCAGCGTGCCGTTCTTTTCGACGGGCTCGCCGCAGCAGAGTTCCGTGAGCGGCTTTCCGCGCCCGTATACCTGCCTCCACTCCCTGGCATCACGCCAGACGGTGAGGTTAAGCCACTCGGACAGGGCGTTGACGACGGACACGCCGACACCGTGAAGTCCACCGCTGACCTGGTAGGACTTATGGTCGAACTTGCCGCCGGCGTGCAGTGTTGTGAGAACAACCTCTGCCGCGGGACGGCCCGTCTGGGGGTGAACGTCTATGGGAATGCCCCGTCCATTGTCCTCAACTGAAATGTGGTTGTCGGCGTGGATAATAACGTTTATCTTCGAGCACCATCCAGCCATGGCCTCATCGATGGCGTTATCGACGACTTCATAGACGAGATGGTGGAGGCCACGGGCCCCGGTGTCGCCGATGTACATGCCCGGCCTGCGCCGGACAGCCTCGAGACCCTCGAGGATCTGGATATCTTTTGCGGTGTACTGGCTTGATGCGGATGTCATAAAATCTTTCCTCCCTGGCGCAGGACACGCGCCCTTTCTTTGCCTTCTTCCATAAAACGGCCCGATCTCTTTGCTATCGTCGGCGGGGTGAACCCTGTCGCCATGACAGACCCATCCCTCAGGAGCACGGCAGTCTCGCCCTCGAAACGAACAAGGGCCAAAACCCTGCCCACATGCACCAGCATGCTTTCCTCAAGAAGAAGAAACACCAAGGGGACCCTCCTGGAAGGCCGTTATCACAACCCTTCCATTATATACTAAAAGTGAATTCAGGGGCGGCTAAACTCCCCTGAAGACAAGGGAGACAGCCTCGGGGGAGTCGATGCAAAGGACGCCTATCGCCTCGAGTTCCCTTACGCCGCTGTCCTCAAGAAGGGATATTGCGTCCCTGACGGCCGCTATCCTGAAATCGCGTTCGCTGGCCTCGAAGATCGTTGCTCGTGGGCAGTTGGGGTAGTTCGATCCGGTTATCACGAGCGTGTTTATCCCGAGGTTATTGAGGAGCTCATTGAGAGGGGTCTGAAAGAAGGCGCCGAATCGGGGCTTGTAGATGATCGACTCCGCAGGGCCGATGCGCTGGATGCTCCCCGAAAGGAGAAGTTCGTGATCCAGGCGGATGGAAGGGTCCGGAAGAAGTTGAGGCGCGATCTGGCTGGAGTCCGATCCCGGGACCAGCAGCGGGTCTCCGGAAAGAATGCGGGATCTTCGGCACAGGTCAGCGTTGCTCGCATCGGGCAGGTACAAACGCACGATATGCACGATCGGAATGGCTGCCTCGCGGAAAGCACGGGCTACCATCGATGCCGCAGGAACGGCCATCGCGTTTTCGAGCCTTCCAGAGGGGCTTCCGGGCTGGAACTCACGCTGTACGTCGATCGTCAGCAGTGCCATCCTGGAGGGATCAGGTCTTGTCCATTCGTCCACGTGTCATTCCTCCCCTGTAAACAATCATATCACGCAGATATTTTGAAGGCGTTGGCCTGTCCTGAAAAGAGTTGGTAATAATAGACTAAAACTGACCTTTTGACGCACGAACTATCAATAATTCAAATAAAAGGCCGGAGCAAAAAACTCCGGCCTTTCCCATGGAGATATATTGTTCCTGTTTTTGAACCTGCGGTTCACGGCTCATGGTCTCTTTCTGTCATCCCGTTTTCGAGCATTTTGTCCGACCTCCTTACCGATTTCCTGAGGGGAGGTATTTCTCCGGATTCTGGTGCCTGCCGTTGATTATCACCTCGAAGTGGAGGTGAGGGCCGGTGGTTCTTCCCGTTCTTCCGACGGTTCCGATCTTCTGGCCAGCACCGATCCTGTCCCCCGCCTTGCAGAGCATTGTGTCGCAGTGAGAGTAGCGGGTCATCGTTCCGTTGCCGTGGTCTATCAATATAGTGCGCCCGTAGCCTCTGCGTAGCGCTGCCCGGACTACGGTTCCCGCCGCCGCCGCCTTGATCGGGGTTCCCCTTGGGGCGGAGATGTCGACCCCTGCATGGAATCTTCCCCTCCGGGGGCCGAATCTTGAATAGATCTTCCCTTCAACCGGCCATGAGAGTGCAAATACCCCAGGCCGGGCGGTCAGATCCTGGTTTGCCGCAGCCCCTGTTGCCTCCAGAAGGGAATCCGGATCGTCGTCTTCTTCATATAAATAATAGCCTGCTGTCGTATCTCCGGAGCTCCTGGCGCGGACTTCCGCAAGGGTCTCGACCAGGAGCTTTTCGTCGCGGGGCACAAGGACCACGGGTTTTGCGAGGAATATTTCGTTTTCGGGTATCTCGTTCGCTTTCCGGATGCTGTCGCTTTCTATTCCATAATTGAGTGCGATCGTTTCTACGGTGTCGCCTGGATTCACACGGTGCTCTATCCAGGGCAGGGATGAGGCTTCAAGGGATCCGCAAGGGGTCAGGGAAAAAGCAAAGATCAGAAATGAAAGCAGGTATCTGCGTATATATGGCATCAGGTGTCTCCCTTCCATTATTTGGTTGGGTAAGGTTGTCCTGTCCGGGACCAATAATATATGAGCGCCGGAAGAATGAAAGGGGCAATTTGGCCCATTGTCTCTCCGGCGAGGGCCTGGTTTATGAAAAAGAGCAACTCCTTCGCCACGGGCACGAGGGGCACATCTCCCGGTTCGGGGGAAATGGCCCCGAGCCGGCATTCCTTGCGGCTGCGATGATGTCGTTCTCGATCCCGGGCCAGGAGATATTCGATATGTCGATCCCGGTCTCCCCGGGATCTTTGATCGAAACAAGGGCAAGATCGGCCGGGTGGTCTCCGAAGTGCTTTCTTGCCGCCAGGGCATAGAAGACGAGCTGGAGGTCGTAAAGAGCCCGGGGCGGCCCTTCTGTGCGTCCTATCTTGTAGTCCCTGATGAATATCCTCTCTCCCTCGCGCCAGATCACGTCGATGGTTCCCACCATGAGAGTTCCGCCGCCGAGGCGGATCCTGAAAGGGACCTCTCGCTGTGCGTCCGGCGCTTTCCGTATCCTTTCGGCGGCAGGAGAGCAGGCGAATCGTTCCAGCCACTCCATGAGCTGGCCGCTTCTTGCGGTGTCGGCCCATACGGGGCGCAGGTCGGCGGGCAGAATGCCGCCCAGTGCCGCGTGAGCCTGGTCGGGTCTGAAGCGGTCGAGAGTTTCGGGCTTAAGGTCCCAGCGTTTCAGTATCCAGTGCGCCAGGCTTCCCAGATCCGCCCCGCCGACGCCGTCTGATGCCATCTCCCAGGAGATGTCCATCCCCTGCCTGTGGCGCATTCTGAACGCGAACGGGCAGAACCTTATAAGCGCATAACCTGTAGCGCTTATTCGCTCCTGCGGTTTCGCTCTGACCCCGGGAGGCGGCACGGATCCGGCGTGCCCCTTTCGGGGAGTTTCCTTCGTGTAAATGCCGGAAGACGCTGTCTCCGCTGCCGAAGCCAGCGGCAGATTTTCGGCACCGCCGAGCCACCCGGATATGGTCTCAAGCCATGAGTTTTCCCGGGGTTTGGGAACACCCGCCCTCACGGGGCATATTCCGCAAAGTATCAGGGAATCCCTGGCCCTGGTGCAGGCCACGTAGAGGAGGCGCTGTTTTTCTTCGAGCGATTCCCGGGTCTCGAAGATGTCGTGGATCGCCCCCCCGAGGGTCTTTGCCGAGTCGTTTGTGCCCCACCCATCGGGTATTCCGGAGGCCGCGATGCCGAGGCGGGTGGACGGAGTCAGCCTTGTCCCCTGACCGCGGGTCCTTATCCCCTGCTCCAGCCCCGTGACGGCCACCACCGGGAACTCAAGCCCCTTGGAGGCGTGCACCGTCATCACGCGGACCATGTTATCGTCCTTGCCCAGGATATCCGCCTCTTTCGAGTCAACGCCCCTGCGGGTCACGTCTCGCAGGTAGGCGGCGCAACCCGAGAGGTTTCTCCCCATGGCAGCCTCGTATTCCCGCGCAAGGTCCACCCCCCTGCGGAGGTTCGCCGCGACCCTCGAGCGTCTCCAGGATGGGAAAGAGAGCAGTACCTGATCGTTTTCAATAAGTGCGGCAATGGCGCGGGATGGTCCAGCTGCGAGGCCCGCTCTTCTGCAGGTTTCGAACCAGGCCGCTATCTCCGGGTGCGAAACCGTCAGCGATCGCAATATAGGTTCATCTTTCCGGGCGGAGCCGGAGATAAGGTCCGATGCCTGCTGCGGGGTGAGCCCGCTGAGAGGGGAAGCCAGGAAGGATGCCATTGCGAGGCTGTCCGCCGGGTCGGCGATCGCCTCAAGAAGACATACGGCGTCTCGCACCTCGCCCCTCTCGAAGTAGTTGCGGTTGCCCTCGAAGTAGGTCGGGATCCGCCTCTCCTCGACGAAGACCTGTTCCAGGATGTCGTAGAAGGTCCGCGAAGGGACCAGCACGGCGATATCGCTAAAACGTACGGGGCGAGGCGCGAACCCTCCGGCCCCGTCCGAGTCCCAGACGGTGACCTTTGACGATACCGATTCCATTATCCTGTCCGCCAGGAGGCGGAGAGCCGACTCCCTGAGAGACGCGGTCTTTGCTGGAGCCCCCGGTTCCGTATCGGCTGCGACGATGATCTCGAAAGGTTTTACAGTTGTTTTCTGGCGTTCCTCCCACCAATCCCTCGACCCGGGAGGCATCAGGGGGGAGAAGGGTTTTCCGGTGGATTTTGCAACGCCGTCCTTCCATGTCTTTCCGAAGAGGCTGTTCACCTGGTCTATCACGTCCTGTTTGCATCTGAATGTGACGTCCAGGTTCACGAGTGAAGAGTGATCTTTTCCGGCGCTCTCGATGCGCCGCCAGAATATCTCCGGTTCCGCGTGGCGGAAGCGGTAGATCGACTGCTGGAGATCGCCTACCAGGAAGAAGGTCCCGCCAGAAGATGGGGTGAGTGAGGTCAGAAGTTCGTCCTGAAGGGAGTTCGTGTCCTGGAATTCGTCGACGATGACATGGCGGAACCTGCCTGCGTAGGCTGGCTCCCTGGAAAGGGCGTCGCGTGCTCCCCTTATCATGTCCTCGAACGAGAGAGTCCCCCGCGAGGATTTCGCCGACTCGAACAGTTTCCAGCAGACGGAGATGAACCGGAGCGTCTTCTCCCTGAGGAGCGTCTCCTCCGGGGAAAAGCCCCGTGCGATCCACTCTGCTGCCGCGACCCATGAGGGGCGTGAGTCCCGGTAATCACCCAGACTCTCTCCAGTGACGGAAAGGGAGGATGCGTTGACCATCTTCATGCACTTTCCGGTTGCGCCGGATAGGTTGCCTATCAACCCTTCCTTGCTCAAGAGGCCGAGGATGAAGCGGGGGAGGTCATCACGCTTCGGATGGGAAGAGCCCCATGAATTGATGAAACCCAGGCCCCTTTCGGAAAATTTTGTCTTGTCCCCCTTGAAAATGTCCGGCGCTCCCGCATCGGGAAGTATCCGGTCGAGCCATGTCTCGCGGGCCTCCTCCCAAAGGGGTGCGAAAGAGTCCAGCAGTTCCGCTGAAAGAGCGGTGTCGCGCTCTTTGATGTCATTGGCCCACGCCCACAGAGCATCGGGAAAAAGATTGCGGCTTTCAAAGAGCGGTATCGCGGCCGCCGCCGTCCGGCAGAGATCACCCGGTCCGAAGGTGTTGATGATGTCCGAAGTTTCGCTTTCGGCAAGGAGCTCCGACGCCCGTTCCTGCCAGAGGGGGTCGAGGGTGCTGATCAGGTGCGATGTCTCCTCCCTGTCGATCGACCTCTCCAGGAACTGCCAGAATGCGTTCTCCTCCGGGGGGGAGATTACGCGGACATCGGGATCAATGTCAACCGAAAGTCCGCACTCCTTCAGAACCCTCATGGAGAATGCGTGGATCGTCGAAACGTAGGCCTCGTCGAGGCGCGAAAGGGCTTCGGAGAGCAATGGGCCGAATTCGGGGATCTCCCGCGGGAGTTCGTTCATCAGGCGGCGGATCCTCTCCCGCATCTCCAGGGCAGCTTTTTCCGTGAACGTGATCGTCAGGATCCTGTCCACGGGAACCTGGTCCACTGCGACGAGCCGCACGAATCTCCAGGCCAGAGTGAGCGTCTTTCCCGTACCCGCGCCTGCGCTGACGACTACGAGCGGACTGTCGGACATAACCGCCTCGATCTGCCCCGGCTCCAGGGATGCTTTTTCCTCCAGGTACGCTCTGAATTCTTCAGTCATCCGGTCCGTCGTCATCTTCGCCTCCCGCTCCGGCTGCTTCGCCTCTCCTGCAGAGCCCCTGGAAGTCGCAGAATCTGCAGACCTGATAGTTATCGTATTTTGGCGGGAACTTCCCCTCCGAGATCGACTTCGCCATATTCGCACAGGTCTCCTCCGCCGACGCGACCATCTCCCCCAGGGTTGTCCTGGGGTGCCCGGTCAAATTGCTCAGGATGGCGGCGGCAGTGCCGGTCAGGCGTCCGGTCAGTTTGCAATCCCCCTGGGAGAGGAATGCATATCCGGAGACCTCCAGCGATTCCGTCTCTCTGAGCGCCGAGGCGTAGGCGGCGAGCTGGAGCGACTTCGACAGACCGTTGCTCCGCCCCGTCTTGTAGTCGACGATCAGGGCGGTCCCGTCCGACAATATGTCGAGGCGGTCGTACCTGCCTCTGAAGGGAACTCCTTCGACGGTTATCATGATATCCCGCTCGCGGCGCTGCTCTTTCCTTGCCGCTGCGAGACCTGCATCCTCGATCCGCTGCTGAAGATCCGCCATCTTTCCAGTCTGGGCCCGGAGCCTCAGCAGATGCCGGGGGAGTCTCTCCAGGGCAGGGTAGTGCCTGTGGAGGGTGTCATACCAGAATTTTTCAACCAATACCGAAAGGGTATCCCCCGCGGTGAGCCTTGTATCCCAGACCTTCTCCCAGAGGGCATGGATCATGGTCCCGGCGGCAAGGTGGTCGAAACCGAACGTCCGGATCTTCCGGATGCCGAGTGTTTTTTCCGCGTAGTATTTGAAGGGGCATTCCGCCCAGCTGTCGATGCCGCTGATCGCTGCCCTACGCTCGAGAGCCGGGGGCCAGGGGGACGCCGGAGGGATGCAGCGAAGCCTTGCCGGAGACCTCGGCGGGTCGTCGGCCCGCACCTCTATACCTTCTATTAAGGTCTCTCCATCTCCGGGGAGAACGTCCTTCATCGACCGGGAAAAGGGAGGATCCCCACCGATATCCGTAATCCAGGGAGGATCCTGGGAGAGCGCCGAGTCCAGCATCACCGACCTCTGAAGCGGCCTGCCGGATTCATCCTGGCAGGGGCGGGAGGCAATGCATACCGAGTCGGCCGAGGCAATGATCCTTCTAAGCAGTGCCTCGCGCTGCATGCGTTTTTCACGCAGAAGCGGCAGATGAACGGGCGAGAGGCCTATCTCGGGGTTTTTGTGAAGAACCTCCTTGCGGCTGTCGTCCAGGAGAGGGGATTCACGCAGCCTGCCGGGCCATGCGTCAGCCGTAAGGCCGGTCGCCGCGAGGACTGGGTGATGTGCCAGGACCGGTGGGCTTCCCGCGTAGAGATTCAGACTGTCGAGGCTCTTCGGAGGCTGCCACACGGTCGATCTCTCGGCCCAGGCCGAGAGAAAGGCGGTGGCATCGTTTCCCCTGAGGACTACACAGCCTGCGGGGCCTATGTCCCTCTCCAGGTCAGCCACGCGCTCGATCTTCTGATCGAGTTCCCTTGCAGCCGCGTTGAGTCTCCTGGCAGTCTCGTCCAGCTCCGGATCAGGAATGATGAAACGGGAGAGAGCCTTTCCCCACTCGGAGACCTCCCCGTCTCCGGCAAGGCTGCGGAGATAGCGAAGGAGGTTTGAAGGAGTCCCCCCCCTTCCGATCGAGGAACCGAAGGAAACGACCCTTTCGAAATTTGCGGAAAGCACTGCGTCTCCATGAGCCTGGAGAAAGGATCTCCATTTTTTATCTCCGACCGGACCTGCCTCCAGGGCTCTCGAAAGAGGAAATCCATCCGGGGAGATCCAGGGCTGTGAAAGAAGGTACGCCGTCTCCTCGGAGGGATACCCGAGACGTCCTGCTTCGAGTGCCGAGGCGGCCGTCTGCCACAGGGGCGTCTGCGACACCTTCGGCCCACCGTTGACGACGAAGGGGACGTGGTAGCGGTTGAGTATCTCCTCAGCGGGATCAAGCCGAACGTGGTCCACCGAAAGGCCGATATTGCCCCAGCCAGGGAAGGGTCTCTCCAGGCGGTGTGCAAATTCCCCTTCTCCCGAGGGCCAAAGCGCAAGGTTGCGGATGACGGTCTCGAGTTCGATCCTGTGATCACCGGCGGAGACTAAAAGGGATGGGATGGGTACGTGCCTTTTCATGCGGGCCTGCCCCGGCGGAAGTCCCTCCAGCTGGTCCAGGGCGTCATGAATATCCAGTCCGCTTTCGGGCATGAATACAGTTATCTTTCCGCCAAGGCGGGCGATCTCGCGGATCAGTCCGGACTGAGAGTGGGTGAAGCTCATGAATCCGGCGAAGATGAAGTGACGCCCCCGTATCCATTTTTCCGCTTCCGCGGGGTGGCCGGAGAGGATCATCCGCGTTATCGAGGCGGTCTGTGCGCTGTCGGCCAGCGAGTGCAGCCCGAGATAGGCGATGTAGTCCCGGTAAAGACGGCAGAGGAGGCCGTGGGGGGTCGAAACCAGAGGGCAGTGCTCGCACTCCACACAGGAGGAGCATCCCAGAGAGGATGCCAGGGCTTCGGGGAGGACCTCTTCGCGAAGGAGTTCCCGAAGGTTTTCACCCAAAGTCCACACGAAGCCGCGCTGTCGCGCCCCGGGAGGAATTGCGTCTTCTCTTTCCCTGGAGTTGAATTCGCCGAGAATGTGTCGAACTATCAGCCAGTGGTCGGGCGGGTCGATCTGCCGCCTCCGCTCTTTTTGCGGGATATCCAGCTCGCGAAGAACCTCGCGGTAAAGATCCTCCCATCTGAGGACGGAGGGTTCCCCAGGACCGAACGATACCTTCTCCAGGATGATATCCCTCAGTAGTTCCCTGTCTCCGGGCGACGGAACAAGGAAAAGGGGTTCGGGATCCCGTTCTCCTCCCAGTTTTGAAAGTTCCGCCTCGATATCCCTGACACTGTGGTATTCAACGATCCTTATCGGCATGGAGGTACCTCCTGCCCCATATTAGCAGGAGAGGGGAGACAAAATGCGTAACGCGTACCCTGGCAAAGAACGCCGGGCACTTCGTAACGCGTAACGCGTGACTCGGAAAACCAAAACCTGAAAACCGTGACTTGTACCTTGTTTATGCCCTTCCCAGTAACGAGTCACGTGTTACGAGTAACGGGTCATGTTTTTATCTGTACCCCTCGAACGGGCCTCTCCACTTGGGAACTACAAGTTCCTGCCTGGAAACGTCGCTCTGAGGGTGGGCCTGTCCGGCTGACTGGTTTCCCGCTCCCTGGGCGTTCATTCCTGTTCTCTGGAGCATGTTCGCGGAATCCTCTCTGCTCTTTTGCATACTCATTCTCCCCTTTCCCGATCTCTCAGATCCGGCTCAAACCAATAAAAAAGCCGGGGCCCCTTTGAAGAAGGGGCCCCGGCTCCGGTTTGCGGTTGCGCGCCTAAAGCGCGACGGCCGCCCCGGGAGGGGACCCCCACGTAATAAGGAGAATAATAATGACGACGACGCTAATGACTGCTGCGGTGCCGAAGATCGATCTCTTCACGTGGTTTCCCTCCTTTGTTTGAGGCTGGCCGAATCTGGATATTTGAAGAATCTTATTACGCCATACGGTAGATGTCAATAGGAATTTGGGAGCTGGCCGCGAACGCGAAAACCTTAAAGGCGTGAACGGTGAACGGTGAACGGAAAACCGCATGGAGCAAAGGCAACATGGATCCCTCGATCGCTATCGCTCCTCGGGATGACAGGACTTATATGTCATTCCGAACCCGAAGGGTGAGGAATCCTGGTTTTCTTGAACCTTAAAACCAGATTTCTCCGCTCGCTTTGGTCGGGATGACAAACACTTGCTCCTCGACAACGCTTTTCCGAGTCACAAGGTGCCCCGAGCGCAGCGGCAGGGTACGAGTCACAAGGTGCCCCGAGCGCAGCGGCAGGGTACGAGTCACAAGGTGCCCCGAGCGCAGCGGCAGGGTACGATTCACAAGGTG
>JAUSOU010000029.1 GCA_030656095.1 Thermovirgaceae bacterium
TGTTCCTGTGCTTTTTAATCACGAATCACAATCCATGGGGAAACCCGGATTCTACGTCGCTTCGCTCCTCAGAATGACAGTGATCTTACGAGTTACGAGTTACCAGTTACGAGTCACGAGTTACGAGTTACGCGTTACGGCCCCTATGCTATGATAACCAAAATTCCGGGGGTGATAATGATGTCCAGGGCAAGAGTGATCCTGGCGGCTTTTGCCGCACTGGTAATCTTTTCGGGGATCTCCTTCGCGGCGACGGTAGACGTATCCGCGATACACGGTCCAAAGATCAAAGATCTTTACATGGTGATCTACCGCGACCCCGACTCCCAGATCCTCGCCCTGAAGAAGGGTGAGCTTGACGTCCTCGGAGACATCACCCGCCCGGTGGACGTGGAGCAGCTCTCTGCAAATTCGACAGTCTCTCTCTCGATCTCCCGCGGTTTCCATCTCTTCTTCATGGGGTTCAACCTCCGCAAGTCTCCATGGAACGATACCACTCTACGCCATGCGGCATCGCTGGCGGTACCCGCCAGGCAGATAGTCCGCGATATCTTCTCGGGGTACAGCGAGCCCGTCTCGGCGTATCTTCCCCCGGTCTCGCCATATTACGAACCTGACGTAAAAAAATGGGAGTACAGCCCGGACAGCGCAAGGAAACTCCTGAAGCAAGCCGGGTGGAAACTGAGTGCGGATGGGACCCTGATACCACCCGGCGGAAGCTCCCCCCTGAAACCTCTCAAGCTGCTCTCCCCCACCGCGCAGGTGGCGCCGACTACCGCGGAGGTATCCGAGCGGATCGCACGGGCCCTTAGGGATATCGGGATCCCCGTCTCGGTGGAGCCGCTCGATTTTTCCACGATGATGAAGCGCCTCGACGCGCACGATTTCGACCAGTTCGTCATGGCCTGGAGCCTGACCAGGGATCCCGACAGCCTCTTCGCCTTCTTCCACTCATCCATGGACGTGAGGGGCGGGTACAACATCCAGGGACTTCACGATAAAGAACTTGACACGGTTCTGGAAGCGCTCCGGTTTGCCCCGGATCGCCCGGCGGCCGAAAAAGCCGCCAGGAAATCCCAGAAGATGCTTTCGGAACTGACGCCGTGGATCCCGATCTATTCGCGATACATGGTCACCGCCGTAAGAAACGCCTGGAAAGGGATCGTCAGCACCGACGCCTCTTCCGCGGACAATATCTGGACTCTGCTCAACATGGAACCCGCTGACGGAATCAAACGCCCCGTGATGTGGTGCCTGTCCGACGAGCCGAGGTCCCTCAACCCTCTGAGCACGGGATCCGCCTACGACTGGCAGGTTCTGGGGCTGGTCTACGACTCTCTGATCGCGATCGACCCGGAAACCCTGGAGGATACGCCATGGCTCTCCACAGCATGGAAGGTGGAGACAGCAGGGAAGGGCAGCGGGAGACGGACGAGGCTGACATTCACCCTGCGCGAAGGGGTGAAGTGGCACGACGGTGCCCCCTTTACTCCTATGGACGTGAAGGCGACACTTGAGTTCCTCAAGGAAAACGAGATCCCCCGATACTACGACAGCGTGCGGGATATAGAAAGCATCGACACACCGGACGGAAAGACCGTGATCGTTACCATGAAGAATACTTCGTTCTGGCACCTTCACAACATAGGCGGCTCCCCCGTCTTCCCGGCCCATATACTTCGAAACGTCAAGAACTGGGAGACCTGGCAGCCCGCGAGAGAGCCGCACCCTTCGCAAAAGGGGCTGACAATGCTCGTCGGGACCGGCCCGTTTGTTTTCAGGGAGTACCGCCCCGGGGAGTACGTGCACCTGGTCCGCAACGAAAAATTCTGGCTCCTGGGAGGAGATTGATCCTTGAGGGGGTACTGGGTACGAAGGGCTGCCGGAGCTGTTGCGGTCCTGCTGCTTGTGATCGCGGCCAACTTCTTCCTCTTTCGTGTAATGCCGGGCGATGTCGTCAGCTCCATTGTCGACCCCCGCTTCTCACCCGAAGCCAAGGAGAGGATGAGGGAGCTGTTTGGCCTGGATCTCCCGCTCCACAGCCAGTTTTTCATCTACGTCCGCAGGATGCTCACGTTCGACTTCGGGATCTCGTTTCTGTCCCAACGCCCTGTCTGGGACGAACTAAGGAGCAGGATCCCCAATACGGCCGCGCTGCTCGGGTCGGCGCTGCTTCTTTCCTCGATCATTGGTACCTGGCTTGGAGTAAAGGCAGCTCAAAGACGCGGCGGGCTGATAGAGAAGGTGGCCCTGGTTTCCGGGTCAGTCTCCTTCTCTTTCCCCTCCTTTTTTGTCCAGCTTGTGCTGCTGCTTCTCTTCGCCTACACCTTTCCCCTGTTCCCCTTGAGGGGAAGCGTTTCGATCCCCGTTCCACAGGGGACTCTCCCGCAGGTGCTTGATTACCTCTGGCACCTGGCGCTTCCGGCGGGATCCCTCGTTCTTCTCGGCTTTGGTTCCTGGGCCATATATGTCAGGAACCTCATGGTAAAGACGCTTGGAGAGGATTTTGTCCTCCTCGCCCGGGCCAAGGGGCTGTCAGAGGAGCGCGTTCTCTGGAACCACGCTTTCCGCTCCGCCCTTCCGCCCGTGCTGACCATATTCCTCCTGGCCCTCCCCGGGATCGTATCCGGCGCAATAATAACCGAGACCGTCTTCTCGCTTCACGGGGTGGGCAAGTTCCTCCTCGATTCCATCCTCGGCCACGACTATCCTGCGGCGGGTGCTGCCTTTTACATCCTGGCCCTTCTCACCATAACCTCCAACCTTGCCGCTGATGCCGCCTACTCTATCGCCGACCCCAGGATCAGGGTCGGGCACAGGGCCGAAAGGTGATGCCCATGCACCGATGGAGCTTCCTTGCGTTTTTCCTTATCCTGATAGCGGCGGTATTCGGCCCCATGTCGCTATCGGAAGACCCTCAGCAACCTGTCGCCAAACCGTTCGCCCCTCCGGCATGGATAGGGGGAGACGCCCCGCCGCCGTTTTCAGCCACACTTTCGCCTGCCGATCCATCTGTGCAGATCGACTGGAAGTGGGCATCTCCGGAAGATCTCTCGATCCGGGGAAACCTCTCCTTCGAAGTAGACAGCGTCTCCGCTTCTCTGAAATGGGAAACCCCCGGGGGCGATGTTTTCAACCTTGCATCTTTCGAGGGAAACGATGACTGGGCTGTCGACATCGACGCCAGGGATGTCTCCTTCAAAAGGAGCCTGGGCATATCCCCTTTTGAAAACGCCGCAAATCTCATGTTCCCCTCCCTGGGCAGATACATAATCTCGATAGAAGGAACCCCGCCTTCGGGCGGCTCGCTGACGGTCGCCCTCCCGGGCGGCAAGTGGGGGCTGCTGGGGACCGACCAACGGGGTCGTGACGTGTTCTCTCTATTCCTTGTCGGAATAAGGGTCTCCCTGCTTGTCGGCATCGCCGCGACCCTCCTGGCCTCGGTCCTCGGTCTCTCCATCGGACTGGCGAGCGGATACCTGGGCGGCGCGATCGACAGCCTGATAATGAGAGCGGTGGACGTTCTGCTCTCCATCCCCGTCCTGCCGATCCTGATGGTGATCGTCGGCATCTGGGGGAAGGGGCTCTGGCAGCTGATCCTTATCCTCGGTCTTTTCTCCTGGATGGGTACCGCCCGGACGGTAAGGTCCCTTGCCCTTTCGCTGAGGGAGTCGTGCTACGTGGAGAACCTGCGCTCCATCGGCGCGAGCCCCTTCTACATCCTCTACCGACACCTTCTCCCCGAGGCGCTTCCCGTCCTGCTTGCAACAATATCGCTTGGCGTACCGGGGGCAATTCTGGCCGAGGCGGGGCTCTCGTTCCTGGGCCTCTCCGACCCCAGAGTTATCTCGTGGGGGAGAATGCTCCACGAGGCCCACGGCTTCGGAGCCTTCACGGCCGGAGCATGGTGGCTGATACTGCCGCCGGGGCTCGGAATATCCATTATCTGCCTGGTCTTCCTTGACATGGGGCGCGCCATCGAGGAGATGGCCGACCCGCGCCTGTTAAAGGGGGGACGCAGATGATCTCCATCCGCAGCCTTTCGATAACCTATGAGACCAGCGCCAGGAGCGTGCCCGCCGTCAGGGAAGTCTCCCTCGATATCCCCGCGGGAAAGATCACAGCGATAGTCGGAGAATCCGGGGGCGGCAAGAGCAGCCTCGTCTACGGCATCCTCCGCCTGCTTCCTCCTGAGGCGTCGTTCTCCGGGAGCATCCTTTACGGGAGAGAGAACATCGTATCCGCCTCCGATGCCTGGATCCGGAATTTCCGCTGGAAGAAGGCCGCCCTCGTCACCCAGGGCGCGATGAACTCTCTCACTCCCGTGATCTCCGTGGGAAGTCAGATCGCGGAGGTTCTCCAGGTCAAGATGGGTTTGAAACGGCAGGAGGCGATGAAGCGAGCGGGAGAACTTCTTGAAATGACGGGACTGCCCGCAGATTACGCGCGAAGGTATCCGCATGAACTCTCCGGGGGACAGAAACAGCGAGCCGTCATAGCAATGGCAATGGCATGCTCTCCCGATTTTCTCCTGGCCGACGAACCGACAAGCGCGCTTGATGTCATCACCCAGGCCGAAGTCATCACGACCCTCGCCGGAATGGTACGGAGGCGGGGGATGGGGCTGCTTCTCGTAACCCACGACCTCCCTCTGGCCGCCTCCATCTGCGATACCCTGGCCGTGATGCACCGGGGGAGGATCGTCGAAACCGGAACCCCGGCATCCATCCTGAAATCTCCCTCTCATTCCCACACCCGGGAACTTCTTTCGGCCTACAGGGTGATAGGGGGACAGCTGCAGTGAGCAAACCACTTGTTGAGGCCGTAAACCTCTCGGTTCGTTTCGAATCGGGCAGGGGCGGAGTCGAAGCACTGCAAGATGCATATCTGGAAGCAAGCAGCGGCGAAAGCATCGCCATAGTCGGAGAATCGGGAAGCGGGAAGACGACCCTTCTGAGGGCCTGCCTTGCGCTGGTGCCGCCCTTCGGGGGGAGTGTGACGCTGTTCGGGCAGGATATCTCCGCCTGCGGCCGGCGAGGCCTTGTCGCTCTCAGGCGTCGGTGCGGCTACATACCCCAGGACCCTTTCGGATGTGTTCCTCCCACATTGAGCGCGATGGAAGCCGTCGCCGAACCGATCCTTATCGCAGGCTCCGGCAGCCGGACAGAGGCCCGGAAAAAAGCGGGCGATCTTCTTATCGAGTGCGGCCTGGATGATCCGGATCTCTGGAAGGAGCGCGTGAGGCTCTCTCTCTCGGGAGGTCAGAGGCAGAGGGTCAGCATCGCGAGAGCTCTGGCGCTGGATCCGGAACTCCTTTTCGCCGACGAACCCGCCAGCATGCAGGACGCCGCGACCCGCGGCGAAGTTCTGCGCATTCTCAAGCGGAGGACACAGAAGGGGATGGGAATGGTCATGGCGACTCACGACCTTCTGCTTGCGGCATCCGCAGCATCCAGGGTTATGGTCCTTTACATGGGGCGCGTGGTTGAAAAGGGGCCGGCAAAGAGCATTCTCGAATCTCCCCTTCACCCCTACAGCAAGGCGCTTGTCGCCGCCATACCCGGAATGGGGCATGCCCCTGAGCTTTTCGCCCAGGACCCTGAAAAGACCCCGGAAATAGAAGGGTGCGACTTCGGATCCAGATGTCCTTGCAGAACAGGGCGCTGCAAACTCGTTCCGCAGCTGATGGAAACAGGCGGCGGCAGGCATGTCGCGTGCTGGGAAACCGGTGGCTATTAATCCTGCAGGTGGTATCATGTTGCACTGTCGAAAAACGACAACAATGAAGCTTCGAGAGGTAGGATGCAGGTGAACGGGAAAGAACTCCAGGAGATCATCCAGTGGTTCCTCGACTACCCGGAACGCTTCCGCGGACGCGACGGCCGCATTCACAGAATGCTGGAACTGAAAAGGGATCACAGCCGCAGGGTCGCGGGGTACTGCCGCTTTATAGCCTTCGAGATAGGCTGGAAACCCGGACCGGTCAACACCGCGGAGGCTATCGGGTGGCTCCACGATGTGGGGCGATTCTCACAGTGGGATGAGTTCGGAACGTTCTACGACCCTGCCTCCATCGACCACGGGGCAAAGGGCAGGGAAGTTATAGAAAACGAAGGGGTATTGGAGTTTTTGCCAGAGGCTACAAGAACCGCGATCCTCGACTCGGTCATCCTCCACAACCACAGGGAGATCCCGGAGTCCACCGATCCCTTGAGCCTCCCATTCGCCAGGCTTATTCGGGACGCGGACAAACTGGACATTTTCAACCTCGTCTACGGACATCTGGCGGCAGGGACCATCCGGAAACTCCTCCCGGGGATATCCACCGAGAAGACCGCTTCCGCGCCTCTTATGGAGGAGATATCCAGGGATGGCCGTGCATCCTGTCACAACGTGAAGACCGTCCCCGACTTTCTCCTGACCCAGGTCTCCTGGGTTTCGAACATCAACTACGCCCCTACGTTCAGACGCATCTCCGAAAACCGTCTGATCGAGAGGCTTCGCAAGTACCTTCCTTCCAGAAACCCCGGAATAGACAGCATCATCAATTCGGCCCTCAAACAAGTCGCCGAAGGCTGCATCTCCTAGACCATACGACTGTCCCCTTCCAGCGAACGATGCATTCTGATAAAGAGACCCGCGAGCCGCGGATCGAACTGCCTGCCCGCCAGCGAGGCTATCTCATCGAGAGCCTCCTCCCGTGAAAAACCCGCCCTGTAGGGCCGCCATCCCGTCATTACCTCGAAAGCGCAAAGCAGATGAATGATCCTCGCAGATGATGGAGTTTCATCGCCGGTAAGCCCTCTGGGATAACCCGTTCCGTCATAGTGCTCCTGGTGACACAGGATGCCGTCGGCGATAGCGGTTATCTGGGGAAGGTTTCTCGCTATGTGATAACCCCGTTCCGGATGTTTGCGCATCATCTCCCACTCATCGGGATCCAGCGGTCCTTCTTTTTCGAGAATGGCGCTCGAAACAGGCATCAGCCCTATATCGTGAAATTCCGCAAGGAGGGATAGCTCCTCTATCTCATCCTGCCTGAGGGAAAGGAATCCGCCGAAGAGAACAGCGAGTTTCCCGAGCCTTTTGATATGGGCGCTCCTGCGGGGGTTGGACTCCAGGAAACTTTCGATGCGCCTGAATATGCCCGCCCGGGACTGCTCGCTTCTCAAGAGTTTGTCGAGGTACATATCATCGTCGGCTTTTTTCCGGATGTTGATGAAGTCCTGAGTGACGTCATCCTTCACCCCGACACCGAGGGCGATGCTCGGGAGGATCACACAATCGCCCCCGCGGAAGCATGCCTGCCTGATCCTGTCGCATACGGCTCTTGCCTCCAGAAAGGTTGTTTTGGGGAGAAGCATGACAAACTCGTCACCCCCGCAGCGGGCGACAATGTCCTCCTGGCGGCAGCAGGATTTGAGAACCGTGCTGATCTCGAGGATCATTTTATCCCCCTCGATGTGTCCGAACGAATCGTTGACGAGTTTGAGGTTGTCCACGTCCGCCATGATAACGCTGAGCGGATGCTGTCTGGGGGTATCGAGCCGCTGGATCTCCTCCTCGAGAAATGCCTGGTTGTAAAGACCAGTCAGGTTGTCGTGATATCCCAGGTATCTTGCCTGCTCTTCCATGCGTTTCCGCTCGGTGATGTCCTGGTATATGCCGTAGATCACTGTCTGCCCGGCAAGTCCGGTGAAGGACACTGCCAGTATCTGCACGTCTACCCACGTGCCGTCCTTTTTGCGCCGCGAGCGCTCGGTCTTCACGCATCCGCCGTCGGCAACCTCACGGGTCAGGGTTTGGGCGTCCTCAAAAGACTCGTCTGGAGCGAGGAGAGCATCAAGTTTTTCCCCGACGCACTCCTTCATGCCGTACCCGAAAAGCTCCATAAAGGAAGTGTTGACCCTCTGGATCACTCCCGATGTGTCGATCAGTGTTATCGCGAGAGGGCTGTTGGTGAAGAGGTTCTCGAAGTAGCTTTTCTCGGTGTCCAGCTCCACTTCCGCCCTCTTTTGTTCCGAAATATCCCTGTATATCGCTAGAAACTCGAGGGCATCTCCATCGCGGGATATCGGAGCTCCCCGGATCGAGACATAAACTATTGATCCGTCTTTTCGTGTTCTGAGGGATTCGTGGTCGATTTTTTTGTGTTTTCGCAATTTATCAATGTTTTTGCAGACTTCTTCCCTCATGCCTCCCGAACCAACCACATCGCAAAGGGACAGCCCCAAAGCCTCTCCCTGTTTAAAGCCGAACAGGTTGTCGAAGGCGGGGTTAGTGCGAAGGACCTTTCCTCCGGAATCGAATATTACTATGCCGTCAGGAGCGTTCAGCATGATCCTTTCGAACTGGGTCCGTTCACGTTTCAGCTGGTCCTCTGCCCTCTTGCGTTCCGAAATATCCTCGTAAATGGCGTAAATCGCTGCGACCTTTCCTTCTTCGGTGATCGGAACTCCTTTGAGGGATACCGGGAACCGCGTGCCGTCCTTGCGGGTCCTGACCGCTTCCATCGCGAAGAAATCTCCCTTTAAGACCTTCTCAAAGACCTTCGCTGCAAAAGGAGCAAGCTCCTCGTCGCGGGCAACCAGATCGTCGAGGAAGGAACCGACTACTTCCTCCTGCGAATACCCGAACATCCTGCAGAAGGCCCCGTTGGCCCGGATGACCCTTCCGTCGAGACCCTGAACCGCAATGCCCGATGGGGCCTGGTCGAAAAGAGTTTCATAAAAGGCATTCCCCGGGAGGATATGGTTTTCATCGGTCAACGCGGAAACCTCCTCTCGATCACAGCAAGGAGCGGGATTCCCAGTCCGAAGCATGCTACGATCTGCCCCAGCCCCACATAGAACATCGTAGGGATGACTGGAAGTTCAAGAAGGACGGAGAGATACCCCCCTACAACAAGGGCGTTGATGACGACAGGAGGAATCGCGGCAAGGCGCCTGGTTGGCATCCTTGCCGTGAGAAGAGCCGCGGCCAGTGTCGCCGCGCTCCCGAAAATCACGTCAATTATTCCGAATCCGCCCATGAAGTTGGCGATGAGGCACCCGACGAAGAGACCCGGAACGGCCTCGATCCAGAGCCACGGAAGAAGCGTCAGCGCCTCGGATACCCGGACCTGCACCGGCCCGAACGAGACCGGAGCGAAAATCAGGGTCAGCGCGACGTAGACTCCCGCCACAAGGGAGCCCCTTACAAGCCTGACAACAGAGATCCTTTTCATTGCTCTTCCGGGATCCTGCCGAAGTGGAAAAGTCTTCCCGAAACCCCATAGAGGTTCATGGTCCCTAACCTTCCGGCCTTTGACCCTGCAGTCATTGACATCCCTCTTTTTTAATTTCATCTTAAAATTACACCTACACGAACATAACGCAATAAAAATTCACTTCTACCGATCAGGCATCTCCAAACGCGTTAACGGCCTCCCGAAGAAGCTGCGGAAATATCTCAAGAGAATACGACAGACAGAGTCTCTCGGTGGGTTTGTGGGGGTCCTTCCCAGACGGGCCGAGATTCATGACAGAGACATCGAGCTCCATCATCTCCTTCAGCGCCACACGGTAGATGCTCCCCCAACCCGGAGTGTTGGCAGCCATGCAGAATACATCGAAGGCGCTCCCCTGAAAGCCCATGTAAGTCAGATCGCATATTCCCTGAAAGTATTCCCTTGTCGACATTTTAACACCATGAACCCTCTCCGCAGATTCGGACACTCTGGCTGCTACTCGTCTGATCCTTCTGTCCCCGGCCGTCTCTCCTCCGTTGCTCCTGTGAGGGTAGTATGGAGGCAGAAAGCCGGTAATTATCATCGGAGCGGCGGGAGGAGCCCAGGAAAGCATTTCAGTTATCAGGGCGAGCGATCTCAGGCGGTCGTCCATAGCGGGGTCCATGGCACGGACCGTTTCCCGGATCCTTTCCTTGATGTCTATACCCAGGGCAGAAGCCGTTTCTGCGGAAAACTCCTCGAAAGTCAGAACCCTCGGCTTGAAACCGTCGAAGGAGACTCCGAGATCCTTTGCGGATTCGCCAACCTGGTTGATCGCTTTTTTCATAGTCTTTTCCCCTATGGCTTTCATCTCCTTGACAATATCCGAGGGGGTTTTCTCAATCGTAAGGAGGTTGAAGAAAGCCGCTGCCCTGTCGGGCAGGGTCACTGAGTAACCGTCCCGGATATCCCTCAGAAAAAGGCAGGCCGGAGGAGGAACCGTCTCTCCCCTGGCCCGGTCCGCAAGATCCGGATTTCCCTCAACCAGCAGCGTGCAGTGAGCGGCAAGAAGGGAGGCGTTGAAGCCCTCGAAATACTGTCCGACGTGGCTCCTCCTTCCGACGCAGTAGAAAAAGGGCATCAGCTTTCCGACAGAGCCTAGGGAGATAACCTCATCCTTTGCATCAGGCGCGCCGGCGCTGGAGGGTTCGGTCATGATGGTTCCAAGGAACCTGAGGCCCCTCGATCTATGCAGGTCGACAAGCAGGGGAACCGCGGCGCGCATACCCGCCGAATTTACCTCTTCATCCGGAACCGCCAGAAAGAGGAGGTTCACTTTTTGATTTCCAGGGGCACAGACCGCTTCGGCCATGAGCGCCATCTCCACGGCCAGACCGCATTTCATGTCCATTACTCCGCGCCCAAAAATATAATCGCCGGATTCAAGGTCACGCCCGGCCTCGCCTTCGAGCCCCGTCTCAAGAAGTTTCTTTGTGTATTCGACCGGGAGAAAGGCAAGATGCTCCAGGGGGCCGAAATCGCCCGTGTCGACGACGTCGTAATGGCCCGTCAGTATCACGGTGTCCGGAGTCGGAGGATCGGCCTCCGCGATAGCAAGCACGACTCCCCTGCCGAACGGATCATCGGGGACGGGTGCGAGACGGATGTTTTCAGGATGATCCCTGAAATAAGGCAGTTCAGAGAGCTTCGCGTGGATGAATCTCCCGGTGTCGGCCTCAGCCGGGGAGCATGAGACACCTGGAATTTTGACAAGATCGATCAGAAGTTCCAGGATCCCCTTCCTTGTGTTTTCGATCATGGAAAGCGTCACTTCCTTTTTGGCCTGATTTTCAAGCTGTCTAATAATATCACCCCTGAAGAGGCCGCAAGTTTGTGTATGCAGTGCTACAATTGGATCCGGACTTATATGGAAAAAGGAGCGCTCTATACATGCCGTTAAAAATAAAACGACCTTCTATCAACAAAAAGCTCGCGGTCCTTGCGATCACTCATTTCCTGAACGATCTTCACGGAACTTTCCTGGCAACCTTTATTCCGCTCATCGTGGGGCGCCTCGGGATCTCCTATGCACAGGCCGGTCTCCTGAAATCTCTTTCCGGCGTAATACACATGGTAGTACAGCCCATGGCAGGTTATGCCTCGGATCTCTTTTCGCGCCCTTACGCGATCATCATCGGCCCCATTTTGACCGCCATCGGAGCTTCCATGCTGCCGCTTGCCCCGACCTACGGGACAGCTCTGATATTCGTCGGCCTGTGGGGGTTCGGAAGCGCGGTCTATCACCCGCTCGGATACGGCAGCGTAGGTTATGTCGGCAACCCTGACAAACTGGCCTTTTTTATAGCAATATTTTCCGTAGGAGGTATCCTCGGATCGACTCTCAGCCCCCTCTACGCGATTTTACTGTTAAAGACATTTGGAACCGGACTGCTTCTACCTGTTGCCGCACTGGTTCCCGTAATAGCCGGAGCCTGGCTCGTTATTCGCTTCGTCCCGACACTCAGGGCCGAGGGTTCCGTGGAGAGACCCTCTCCCAGGGGCTTCTTTCGCTCATTCAGAAATACCTTCAAGGTGATCTTCCCCATCTGGATCGTCTGCGTCTGCAGGGACACCGCGGCGGAGGGCATCCGCTTCTTCCTGCCGCTTCTGATAGCATCGCGGGGAGGCAGCATAATCAACATAGGGACAGTTCTGTTCTGGATAAGCACGGCGGGAACGATCTCTCCGATGCTTGGGGGCCGTCTTGCCGACCGTTTCGGGACCAGAAAGGTCATCGAGATCGCCATGGCGATCGCGCCATTCTTCCTCGTGCCGGCCGCTCTCACAAGCGGCATCCCCTCAATAATCCTGTACATGGCCGGAGATGCCCTGCTTCATGCCATTCTTCCCGTTACCGGCGCCGCAGCCCTGAAGATGGTCCCGGGCGCCAGGAGCACAGCCGCGTCGATGGTGACCGGCCTTTCTTTCGGCCTCGCCGGCCTGCTTATCGCGCCGATCGGGGCAATGGCCGATTCGTTCGGACTAACGTGGGTGCTCGTCTTCGTTGGCATTCTTCCCATCCTCCCCATGCCCATCTTCTGGACGATGTGGAAGGAACAAAAGCAAGGAGACAGGCATCAGGATACAGAAAAACCCTAAACAACGCATAGCGGATTTACTCCTTCCGGGGGTTTCTCCGGAAGAGATTTGCGGTTTGGATCTTGCGAGTTACGAGACTTGTCATCCCGAGGCGCGATAGCGATCGAGGGATCCGGTTACAGGACAATAGATTCCTCTCTTTGCTTCGCTCCGCTCGGAATGACAAGCTTTGCTCTCAAGATGATTCTGTCTCCTGATCTTGCTACTGCCTCCTGTCCGCCGGTAGGCGGATCTGCGATATCCTGTCTCCTGTCTCTTCGCCACCCTGGGGTGTCAACGGACAGCGAAAATGTCATGGGTAAAGCGGTTATTTGGGACAGCGAAAATGTCATCCCCCTAAGGGCATTTCATCC
>JAUSOU010000038.1 GCA_030656095.1 Thermovirgaceae bacterium
GCCAACCCGACAGCCGCAAGCGTCTTCGTGATCGCCGCAGTCAGTGTCGTCTTGCCATGGTCTATGTGACCGATAGTCCCTATGTTCAAGTGCGGCTTCGTTCTGTCAAAATGCTCTTTCGCCATCTTGCTGAACCCTCCCTTATTGATCCATTTCCGGATTATTCCTCAATCGAAAAAAACTTCAGCGTTTCAGGATCTTTTCAGAAACATCTCTCGGAACTTCCTCATAGTGAGAAAACTGCATCGAATATGAAGCCCTTCCGGACGACTTGCTCCTTAGATCGGTAGAATATTCGAACATCTCGGAGAGGGGGACGTAGGATTTGACTATCCTGGCGTTGGCCCGCATCTCCATCCCCTCAACATGACCGCGCCTTGACGAGAGGTCTCCCATTACGTCGCCTACATATTCATCGGGTGTAACGACCTCTACCTCCATTATGGGCTCCATCAGGACCGGGCTGGCTGATCTCAGGGCATCCTTGAAGGCCATGGAGGCGGCGATCCTGAAGGCCATCTCCGAACTGTCGACCTCATGGTAACTGCCGTACACCAGTGCTACCTTTACTCCAATGACCGGATATCCGCCCAGGACTCCGCTTCCGACCGTCTCGGCAATTCCCTTCTGTACGGCGGAGATGTACTCCCTTGGTATCACTCCTCCAACGATCTTGTCCTCGAAGACGAAACCCTTGTGATCCGGCAGCGGCTCGATATCGAGGACGACATGGCCGTACTGCCCTCTTCCACCCGTCTGCTTGACGAATTTGCACTCCCCTGATGAGGGGTTTCTTATGGTCTCCCGGTAGGCCACCTGGGGTCGGCCAACTCTGACATCAACGCCGTACTCTCTCTTGAGACGATCGACGATGATCTCCAGATGAAGCTCTCCCATCCCGGAGATGATCGTCTGTGCGGTCTCGTCGTCCGTATGGACTATGAAGGTGGGGTCCTCCTCGGAGAGGCCTGAAAGGCCCTTGCCGAGCTTGACCTGATCGGCCTTGCTCATGGGTTCGACGGAGAGGTGAATGACCGGCTCAGGGAATTCGACTGACTCCAGAACAACCGGTTTCTTCTCGTCTGTGAGAGTATCGCCGGTCCTGGTCGTCTTGAGGCCGGGGAGCGCTATTATCTCCCCTGCCGCGGCCCTCTCTATATCTTCTCTCTTGTTGGCATGCATTCTCAAAATGCGCCCTACCCTCTCGCGGGTATCCGTGGTGGTATTGAGGATGCTGGAACCGCTCTTTATACTGCCCGAATAGATGCGGCAATAGACTAGCCGCCCGACGAAAGGATCCACTACGATCTTGAACGCAAGGGCCGCGAAAGGCCCCTCCGGGTCGGCCGTTCGCTCGACAGGATCTCCCGTCACCGGGTGAACTCCCATTATCGGCGGAAGATCCATCGGACTGGGAAGATAGTCCACAACCGAGTCCAGAAGAGCCTGGATTCCCTTGTTCTTGAATGCCGATCCGCACAGGACCGGAAACAGCGCAAGATCTATCGTGCCCCTGCGGATCGCCCTCTTAAGGCTGCTCTCGGGCACGGACTTGCCCTCGAGAAAAAGCGACATGACCTCTTCATCGAGATCCGCCAGGGCCTCTATCAGGGCGTCTCTTCCAAGGGTGGCGTCCTCGACCAGTTCCGCGGGAATATCCACAACCCTCGGGTCCACTCCAAGTTCCTCGTGGTAGATGATCGCCTTGAAACTGACCAGATCCACTACACCGCTAAAACTGTCCTCCACACCAACGGGGATCTGGATCGGGACAGCATTGGCGCCGAGCCTCTCCCTCATCTGCGTGACCACGAGTTTGAAATCCGCTCCAACCCGGTCCATCTTGTTGACGAAGGCAACCCTCGGAACCCCGTACCGGTCGGCCTGGCGCCATACGGTCTCCGACTGGGGCTCGACGCCCCCCACCGCACAGAAAACGGCTACCGCTCCATCGAGCACCCTCATGGACCTCTCAACTTCGACGGTAAAATCCACGTGCCCGGGTGTATCAATAATGTTGATACTATAATCCTTCCACTGGCACGTCGTAGCAGCAGAAGTTATGGTGATACCCCGTTCGCGCTCCTGCTCCATCCAGTCCATGGTAGCAGCACCCTCATGCACTTCACCGAGCTTGTGCTTGCGCCCGGTGTAGAACAGGATTCGTTCCGTAGTTGTAGTCTTGCCGGCGTCAATGTGCGCCGCAATGCCTATGTTTCTGATTAAATCAAGATTTCCGCCACTCATTTGTTCTTCACCACACCCAGCGCTTTCTTCGGATTCACCCCTCGACCCCTGGATAAAGCCGTTACAAACGATAATGCGCGAAAGCCCTGTTGGCCTCGGCCATCCTGTGGGTATCCTCGCGCTTCTTGACCGAGCTGCCCTCGCCCTTGCAGGCGTCGGTGAACTCTCTGGCAAGACGTTCAACCATGGGTATGCCCTTCCGCCCCCTTGAATACTGAAGTATCCAGCGGGTCGCCAGGGCCTGGCTCCTCCGGGGCAGCACCTCTATCGGAACCTGGTACGTTGCTCCGCCTACACGCCTGGGTCGGACCTCAACTGCGGGGCGGACACTCTCCATGGCCTTCCTGAAGACCTCGATGGGGTCAAGGCTCAGTCTTTTTCCTGCGATATCCAGCGCCCCGTACATGATCTTCTCGGCAACGCTTTTCTTGCCGTCGAGCATTATCGCGTTGATGAACTTGGCGATATCCTGGTTTCCGAACTTGGAATCGGATTGAATCTCGCGAATCCTGACATGTCCCTTTCTAGGCATATCCTCGACACTCTCCCTAGTCTATTTCGGGCGCCTTGCGCCATACTTGGAACGGCTCTTCCGCCTGCCGTCAACGCCGCCGCAGTCGAGTGTTCCCCTGATAATATGGTAGCGTACTCCCGGAAGATCCTTTACACGCCCTCCCCGGACAAGGACAACCGAGTGTTCCTGAAGGTTGTGCCCAACTCCCGGGATGTAGGACGTGACCTCGAACCCGTTGGTCAAACGAACCCTGGCGACCTTGCGGAGCGCCGAGTTAGGTTTTTTAGGAGTCACCGTGTAAACCCTTGTGCAAACACCTCTCCGGGCAGGATTGCCCTGGAGCGCAGGCGCCTTTGAGCGGACTCGCTTATCCTCTCGCCCTTTTCGTATCAACTGGTTAATGGTCGGCAAAAAGCTCCCTCCTTCATATGTATGCCTTTCATGCATCTCCGGAAGACCGGAGAGGACTTTCTCCGCACCGCGCTATTCCGGCCGCGGCTGCCCCCCGGCTTATGGCACAGGCCCGGCCGAGCAGGATCATGCTTTCAACGCTTTCTACAGGAATTTCCGCTTTTTTCGCACCCTCTTCAAGCCCTGAGATGAGTGACCTCCGGGCATCACCGGCCAGAAAGAGCTTCTTCAGCGTGCCGGCAAGGAGCGCCTTTTTGACGGAACGGATCCCTACAACCCTGTTGGCAACAGCCAACTCATTCAAGGGCACGCAAATCCCCTCCCTTGAAAAGGACACCGGGAAATAATAACAACCGCAACAGGCAGTGTCAAGGAGAATCTCTCATCCCGCCACCCTAAACTGCGGGGGAAGACCCGTCATCCACCGTGCCCACGGCAGTTGGCGGAGACACTTCAACCAGGTCGAAGTCCCTGTAAGCCTCAAAAGAGGTCCCCGCAGGGATCAGGTGACCGATAATGACGTTCTCCTTCAGCCCTTTGAGTTTGTCTACATCACCCCTGACTGCCGCTCCGGCAAGAACCTGGGCTGTCTGCTGGAACGACGCGGCGCTCAGGAAACTGTCTGTCGCAAGTGCGGCCTTGGTTATGCCATGGATGACCGGTTTCCATGTCGGCTCCTCACGAAGTCTCCTGACAAAACCGACGCGCTGAAGAAGGCGCTTTGTCTCTGCCTGCGTAAAGATGGGCCTCAGGACCAGCTCCTCGGGGTCGGCCGAAACAAGAGCATCCAGAACCTGGCTGTTGACCTCGCTCCCGGTTCCGGCAACCTCTTCTCCGAGGCGGTTTTTCACCGGTTCGAGAAGGACTTTGGTGTAGGCAACCTCCGACAGCACGCGCCGAAGTATGGCATCCCTTGAGAGTATCTCCCCGTCTATCTCGACCGCGGCAAGTTCACCTTCGACAAGACCGCGAACCACACTGCCCTCGATCAGCTGCGGGATGTCCCTGACGGCATTGCCCTCGGAATCTATGGCCTGGACAAGCGGGCGCGCCCAGTACTGGTCGATGAGCATCTTCTGTATCGCATCGGAAAGCGTTACGGTTTCGGGCGATCGCCATACACGTATCGTTTCGACGTTGCTCTCTTTGATGCAGGCGGCCGCCTTGTCGTTGATGACCCTGTCGGCCGCGACAACGGTCTTCCCTTCCGACACCACATCCTCCGCGAGGTATGCCCTGCCCTTGAGATCATCGAGGATCCCCACGTCCCTGACCAGTATGCTTGTCGGGTTTCCGCGGGTAAGCCGGGCCATGTGGGCGGAGTTCAGGATGCTGCCGGATTCAATAACTTCACCTTCAGAGAGCTCTTTGCTCTCGATCAGCTCAAGGCCTGACATGCTGCGCCTGAAAGACGCCTCGCCTACAAGGATGCGCAGAAGACCGGATTCATCCTCAAGGACAAGCTCCGACACACCGGACCCTGGGCGCAATATCTGGTGGATCCCTTTTTCGTCGAGAACCTGTCCTTTGAGAGACAGGGCGGCCTCGAGGCTGCCCTGTCCGCTCGCGTCAACCAGCTTTCTTCCAGCCATGATGCCGACGGCCTCCTGGATGAATCGTTCATTGTCCGCGAGGATCTCACCTATCTCCTTATTCAGATCCGTCAGCCACGCAAGCTCCATCGACACGAAGGAACTGTCTCCCTCTTCTATCACCCTGACCCTGTTGACGGGGGCGACCTTGCGAAGTATCACTTCTATGTGCTTGTTGCTCACGGACACACCCTGGGAGAGGTAGACCGACTGGATGTTGTCAACCAGATAGTTCTGGACCGCCTCGAGGCCCTCGACCTCAAGCAGCTGCTGGGGGTCTATGTGCCCTTCGGTAAGAGGCTGTCCTTTTTTGACAACCTGCCCCTCTTCAACAAGGAGCGGCTGTGAGGCCGGTATATTGTTGGATGACCTGGATTCCACTCCGTCATCAGTCGAAGAGATGAATACCTTCCTCTTGCCCTCCATCTCCCTGATCTCGGAGATTACGCCGTCCCTGTCCGAAAGGAAAGCAACCTTCTTCGGGCGCCTTACCTCGAAAAGCTGTTCGATCCTGGGAAGACCCTGGGTTATGTCCTCGCCGGTGATCCGGACTCCTCCGGTGTGGAATGTCCTCATGGTGAGCTGGGTACCTGGTTCTCCTATGGACTGTGCCGCCACGACCCCGACCGCCTCTCCGATCAGGACCTTTTGTCTGGTTGAGAGATCCATACCGTAGCACTGCCGGCAAATGCCGTCCTGAAGTGCGCATGTGAGCGGACTCCGGACCCAGGCCTCTTCAAGACCTGCCTTTTCGACCAGGATCGCTTTCTCGGAATCGATCAGTTCGCCCGAGAAAATAATGATCTCCCCGCTTTCCGGGTGTCGGATGTCCCTGAGGGCGGTCCTGCCGGTAACTCTCTCTCCCAGGGAGATTATCAGCTTCCCGTCCTGGAGGAGCGGGTGAATGCAGACGCCCTGATCGGTCCCGCAATCCTCGGTGGTTATTATCAGGTCCTGGGCAACATCGACCAGACGCCTGGTGAGGTACCCCGATTTGGCGGTCCTCAGGGCGGTATCAGCAAGGCCCTTTCTCGCACCGTGGGTGGATATGAAGTATTCGAGCATGTTGAGGCCCTCACGGAAGTTTGAGACTATCGGATAATCGATGATCTTTCCAGACGGATCCGCCATCAGTCCGCGTATGCCGGCCATCTGTGCGACCTGGCTTTTGCTGCCGCGGGCGCCGGATTCCATCATCATTTTTATCGGGTTTGAAGCATCCATGTTGGCGAGTATCGCATCGGCGGCCTTCCTGGAGGCCTCCGACCAGAGAGTCTCCTTCTGGCGGAGATACTCGTCTTCGGTAAGAACGCCCATCTGGTACTGCGTTGAGAGGGTTTCCTCCTTTGCCAGTGATTCCTCTACTATCTCCTTCTTCTGGGGAGGGATAAGAACATCCCCGAGGCCGAAACTGATGCCGCTGATGGTCGACCAGTGGTAGCCGAGTGACTTGATCTTGTCGAGCATCACGACAACGGCTTCCTGGCCGACTCTGTCGAATGCGGCGTCTATCAGAGATCCGAGCGATTTTTTACCCATCTGTTTGTTGATGTAGCGTAGATCGGGGTGAAGGATACTGTTGAAAAGCACTCGCCCAGGCGAGGTCGTGATCCACTCTCCCTTGAACTTGAGACGGATCCTGCTGTTTACGTCAACCGCATCGTGGTCGAGAGCCGAAAGCACATCATCGACGCCCAGAAAGTTCATTCCCTCTCCCGTCTTGCCCTCTATCATCCCGGTGACATAGTATATGCCGAGGACGATGTCCTGGGTCGGGGTCACGACCGGCCTGCCGCTTGCGGGGGACAGGAGGTTCCTCGCTGAAAGCATGATCGTCAGGGCCTCTACCCTGGCCTCGATCGAAAGAGGCACATGAACCGCCATCTGGTCACCGTCAAAGTCGGCATTGAACGCCGTACATACGAGCGGATGGAGACGAAGGGCCTTCCCCTCCATAAGGACGGGTTCGAAAGCCTGGATGCCGAGTCTGTGCAGGGTTGGGGCCCTGTTGAGGAGAACCGGGTGCCCCTTTATGACTTCCTCAAGGATGCCCCAGACATCCTCCCTGCCTCTCTCTATCGCGCGTTTGGCGCTCTTTACGTTTGGGGAAAGGCCCTGATCGACAAGCTTGTTTATGACAAAGGGCTTGAAAAGCTCCAGCGCCATCTGCTTGGGAAGCCCGCACTGGTTGAGTTTCAGATTGGGGCCGATCACTATGACCGACCTTCCGGAGTAATCGACGCGCTTGCCGAGCAGGTTCTGACGGAACCTTCCCTTCTTGCCCCTGAGCAGGTCGGAGAGGCTTTTGAGCGGCCTGTTGCCGGCCCCGAGAACCGCCTTGCCCATTCTTCCATTGTCAATGAGGGCATCGACCGATTCCTGGAGCATCCGCTTCTCGTTACGGATGATTATCTCGGGAGCCCTGAGCTCCTGGAGTTTTCTCAGCCGGTTGTTGCGGTTTATGACCCTTCTGTAGAGGTCATTGAGATCGGATGTGGCAAAGCGCCCGCCGTCGAGCTGAACCATCGGTCTCAGGTCGGGCGGGATCACCGGGAGAACACGGAAGACCATCCATTCGGGGTTTCCGTCGCTCTTCCGGAAATCCTCGGCCACCTGCAGGCGCTTTACAAGCTTGCGCTTCTTCTGACCGGTCGTCTCGCCTATCTCCTCCCGGAGCGAGGCCACAAGTTCGGTGAGGTTCATCCTGGACAACAGCGAGAGGACCCCCTCGGCTCCGATACCGGCCACAAACTCCTTGTCGTAGGCCGCGCAGAGATGCTGCTCTCTCTCGAGAATTATGTCGCCGCGCTCGAATGGTGAAGCTCCTCCGTTGACGACTATGTAGCAGGGGTCTTCTATGGTCACGGTCTCGCCCTGTACGGAAAAGCGCCCCGGATATTTCTGGAAGAACAGCTGGTATTCGCTGGCCGAGATTACATCAGCTTTTTTAAAAGGAAGATGCACAACGGCGGTTACGAGGAAGCCCTCCTCGTTTCCGACCATGGCCCTCTCCGTCTGGAGAGAATCGTGATCGGCCAGGGCCTTCTCCTTGCCGGAGGCAGAAAGAACCTGCCCCTCTGAGTAGAGACCGTCCTGAGATGCCTCAATGATCCGGAAAGCCGGCTCAACCATGAAAACCTTGTCGCCGAAGTCCCGCTTGAATGTCCCAACCTGGCTGGCTGTGATGACATCATCTTCGTTGACCGGGATGTCATCGACATGGAGGACCTTGTGGGCCTCCTCGGCCTTGAACTTGTGGTCGTAATGCCTGTGAACCCTCTCCTCGCAGGCCGAAACCAGGTCACCTCGCTTCAGGAGGTCGGTCCTCTTGCCTTCGATGACGACCTTGTAAACCGCCTCCCTGCGGCGGGTCGGCGCAAAATAGACGACCTTTTCAAGATCCTTTGTCGCTGTGCCCAGAAGCAGGCTAAGGCGGCTCGGGATGCCCCGCAGGTACCAGATATGAACAACAGGCGCGGCGAGCTCGATATGCCCCATACGCTCGCGGCGGACACGGTTGTCTGCCACCTCAACTCCGCAGCGGTCACAGACGACCCCTTTGAACTTGGGCCCACTTCTCTTGTATTTTCCGCAGGCACACTCGAAGCTCTTGGTCGGGCCGAAGATCCTCTCGCAGAAGAGACCGTCCTTCTCCGGACGAAGCGTCCTGTAGTTTATTGTCTCGGGTTTTTTAACCTCGCCGCTGGACATCTCGCGAATTCTTTCGGGGCTGGCGAGCTTGATCTTGACCCCGGCAATTCCACCACGGTTCATTTAAACATCAGCCCCCTTTTCCGGGTCTCTCTCATCCGAATCATTTCCGGGCACAACAAAGGAAGCCGCCAGGCCATCCTTCAAAACTGGCGGCGGGGCAGCGTCCTGGAATACGTCTGCGACATGCTTTACGGAAGCTGCTCGCGTTTCTTCCCTGGGCTTGTGCCTGGCAGGGGTGAAGGACGGTTCGTCGTCCTCCTCCAGCAGAAGTTCCCCCATCGATCCATCCTCATAGGCTATCTCTACGTCCAGACCGAGACCCTGGAGCTCCTTGACGAGAACCCTGAAGCTCTCCGGCACTCCCGGATCCGTGAGGTTCAGCCCTTTGACGATCCTCTCGTAGGTCTTCAGGCGCCCCCTGATATCGTCGGACTTTACGGTAAGCATCTCCTGCAGAACGTGAGATGCGCCGTAGCCCTCAAGGGCCCAGACTTCCATCTCTCCGAAACGCTGTCCCCCGAACTGGGCCTTGCCCCCCAGCGGCTGCTGCGTGATAAGGCTGTACGGTCCGATCGACCTCGCGTGGATCTTGTCATCCACGAGGTGAATAAGTTTCATCATGTACATCGTCCCTACGGTGACAGGGCGCCTCATGGGCACGCCGGTCCTTCCGTCATAGAGCATGATGCGGCCGTCGTCTGTGAGTTCGGGGACTCCCTCTTTCCTGATCTCGTCCACCAGTGCGAGGATCTCGTGTTCCTTGGCTCCTTCGAAGACAGCAGTAGAAATATGCCAGCCCTTCCTGGTCGCCACGAAACCGAGTATCGTCTCCAGAACCTGTCCCAGGTTCATCCGGCTCGGCACCCCTATCGGGTTGAGAACAACATCTATAGGAGTTCCATCGGGGAGGTACGGCATGTCCTCCTCGGGAAGGATCCTCGAAACGACGCCCTTGTTCCCGTGACGCCCGGCCATCTTGTCGCCGACGGTGATCTTCCTGATCTTGGCTACATAGACCTTGACGACCTCGTTTACTCCCGGGCTTAATTCGTCTCCATTTTCGGTGCGGCTGAGCTGTTTAACGGAGACGACCTTGCCCCCCTCGCCGTGAGGGATCCTCATCGAGGTGTCGCGGACCTCCCTGGCCTTCTCGCCGAAGATCGCCCTTAAGAGCTTCTCCTCGGGAGACTGGTCCGATTCTCCCTTGGGTGTCACCTTCCCGACGAGAATGTCGCCTGCCACCACTTCGGCGCCGACCCTTACTATGCCTGTCTCGTCGAGATCTTTCAGCGCGTCCTCTCCAACATTGGGTATATCGCGGGTGATCTCCTCCGGACCAAGTTTCGTGTCCCTGGCTTCCACCTCGTACTCCTCGATATGTATGGAGGAGAAGCGGTCCTCCTTGACGAGCCGGTCGCTCAGAAGGATGGCGTCCTCGTAGTTGTAACCCTCCCAGGAGACGAAGGCGACGAGGACGTTGCTGCCAAGAGCCAGCTCCGCGTTCTCGACGGCCTGGCCGTCCGCGATGATATCTCCGGCGCGAACCTTGTCTCCCTTGAACACCAGTGGTTTTTGATGGATTATCGTCCCCTGGTTGGACCTTCGGAACTTTACGAGAGTGTATTTCTCGACCTGTCTGCCCCCCTCGGGGAGAATTTCTATCTCCCTGGAGTCGACCCTGGTCACCGTTCCCGAGGAGCGCGAGGCGACGCATGATCCCGAATCCCTGGCGACCCTCGCCTCGATCCCGGTCCCGATCACGGGAGCCTCGCCCCTTATGAGCGGGACCGCCTGTCTCTGCATGTTCGACCCCATAAGGGCCCGGTTGGCGTCATCGTGCTCAAGAAAGGGAATAAGCGCGGTTGAGGCCGAAACGATCTGCTTCGGAGAAAGGTCAAGATAATCAACCTCCTCGGGTTTTACCTCCGCGATATCTCCCATGGATCTCACGTAGACATGTTTTTCAGCGAAGGTCATGTCCTCATTGAGCAGGGTGTTGGCTCTCCCGATGTAGAAATTATCCTCTTCGTTCGCTCCAAGGTAGACCACCTTGTCGGTGACCCTGCCTTTTACGACCTTCCTCTTGGGCGACTGGAGGAAACCGTATTCATTGATCCTGGAGTAGATCGAAAGTGATGTCACCAGACCTATGTTAGGTCCCTCCGGAGTTTCGATCGGGCAGATGCGTCCATAGTGCGTGTAATGGACATCGCGGGCCTCAAACCCGGCTCTTTCCCTGCTGAGTCCGCCGGGACCAAGCGCCGAGAGCCTCCTGCGATGGGTCAGTTCCGCAAGCGGGTTGGTCTGATCCATGAACTGCGAAAGCTGGCCGGACCCAAAGAACTCCCTCAAGGAAGCCGAAATGGGTCGGACGTTGATAAGATCCCTGGCGGTGGCTCCAGTGAGATCGGGGATGGTCGTCATCCTCTCCCTGGCGATGCGCTCCATCCTGAGAAGCCCCACGCGAACCTGGTTCTGGAGCAGTTCTCCAACGGCCCTGACCCTTCTGTTTCCCAGGTGGTCGATGTCGTCGGTGCGCTCGTTGCCGTCCCTTAGGGCCATCAGTTTTCTGACTATCTGCACGACATCGTCGATCATCAGCAGGCGCTTGGATTCGGGGATCTCCAGGCCAAGACGCCGGTTCAGCTTGTACCTGCCTACACGGCCGAGGTTATACCTTCTGGAATCGAAGAAGAGACCGTTAATGTACTCCTTCGCGTTCTCCATCCTTGCAGGTTCGTTCGGGCGGAGTTTGCGAAACATCTCCATTACCGCTTCATCCCTGTGGCGGGTTCCGTCGCGCTCCATAGTGGCCTCTATGGCGGAATCAGTCTTCCAGACCCAGACCTTTGTCCTTCCGAGTTCCCAGAGTTTTTCCAGTATTTCCTTGGTGATCCTTTCGTTCTTTTTGACGATTGCCTTGCCGGGCCCGTCAGAAACAGTCTCGGCGATGAGCCTCCCGCGGACCTCGTCTTCGACAAGATCGATCTGCTCCTCAACGGCTCCGAAAAGTCTTAGCACCTCTTCGTCGTTCTCAACCCCGAAGGCCTTCAAAAGAACTGTGACCGGAAGTTTTTTCCTGTTGTCTATGTTCACCGAAAGAACCTCGCCTGGAGTCATGTCGAACTCAAGCCATGCGCCCCTGTCGGGAATGACTTTGGCGGAATATTTCTCCTGCCCCGGGACTGACTCCTCGGAAGCGAAATAGACCCCCGCCGAGCGGGCAAGCTGGCTAACAACAACCCTTTCGGTCCCGTTGATGATGAAGGTGCCCCTGTCGGTCATCATTGGAAAATCTCCGAGATAGACCTCCTCTTCCTTGATCTCCTCGGTCTTGCGGTTTACGAGACGTATCGTCGCCTTGACCGAACGGGACCAGGAGAGGTCCCTCTGACAGGCCTCTTCCTGGGTGATCTGGGGGGGTTCCACAAAATAGCCCACAAACTCCAGGGCGAAGGACCCGTCGTAGCTTTCGATCGGGAATATCTCATCCAAGAGCTCCTGAAGACCATGGTTGGATCTTTCTTCCGCATCGGCAAGTTCACCCTGTTCGCCGAACTGGAAAAACCACCTGAAGGAATCGCGCTGATTGTCGACCATGTCGGGTATTTCGACAAGATCGCGGGCGCGACCGAACGTCAACCGCTGTCGCTTGCTATTGATGGGAACAAACTCGGCCATGGGAGAAGCACACCCTCCCTGTCTTTAGGGGATTTGGAGGAACTAGACGTGACAAACTGAAAGGATAGCGAAAGGGCCGCGCTGTGTCAATAGGCACAGCACAACCCCTTCTCGGTTTTCCTTCCACCGGAACCAACGCTTCACCCCATTTCTTAAGGGGTAGAACCGCACTTATGGTGGGGAAGGGGGGATTCGAACCCCCACACCCTCGCGGACACTGGCTCCTGAAGCCAGCGCGTCTACCGTTCCGCCACTTCCCCGTTGGTGTTGCAAATCAACGGCGTTGATTGTAGCAACGCATGATTCTTTTGGCAAGGACTTTTAAGAACGCCAACCGGTAAACGGTAAACGGATAAAACATTAAAGGCGTAAACGGTAAACGGTAAGACCAACAACTTCATGGGCTGCGTCTGTCATTCCGAGTCCTTCGAAGATGGGCGAGGAATCTGTTTTGTGAAAAACAACGCCGGACCTCGTCATGCCTTTACGGCGGGCGCAGAGATTCCTCCGCGCTGGTCGGAATGACAAGGCACTTGTCATTACCGTTTACCGTTCACCGTTCACGCACTTGTTTTTGCTGTCATCCCGAATCCTTCAGGGTGAGGGATCTGATTTTGCACTTCCGAGTTACGAGTCACGAGTCACGCGTCACGAGTTACCATTTACCGGTTTCATTGCTGCCCTCCTCAGCCGGTCCCTTACCGCAAGACCGACCCCCTCTTCCGGTGGAAGTTCTGCGAGGATGACCCCCGCGCCGGAGCGTTCCATTTCGCGGAGGGCCGAAAAGAGCCCGCCGGCGTACTGTTTTACGGATTCGAAGCGGACCTGGGCAAAGACAGGCACCGGAGCGGGAGAGATGCCCACGTAGGCGACCGGGAGCCGGGCATCCCCAATCCGGGGGTCGTTTTTCCAGACACCTTCCGGGTCGAGCAGAACGACCGGGATCGATGGCGCGTAATGACGGTATCTGGTCCCCGGAGAGCGCCCTGCCTCTTTACCGCAGGGTGAGAAAACGACATCCCCCACGGCTTTACGAATACTCTCTATAGAGACTCCCCCGGGTCTGAGCAGGACCGGGACGTCTCCGGTGACGTCAAGCACTGTCGACTCCACTCCAACATCTGTCGGACCCGCATCGAGGACAATCTCTATCCTTCCGTCGAGATCCTCGATCACAGCACCGGCGGTCGTCGGACTGGGGCGTCCGCTCCTGTTGGCGCTCGGCGCCGCAACCGGAACGCCGGAGGCACTGATGAGGACCAGCGCCACGGGGTGATCGGGCATTCTTACGGCGACGGTTTCAAGCCCTCCCGTCACCTCGGATGGGACTCCGGGAGCGGCGGCGATAACGAGCGTGAGAGGACCCGGCCAGAATAGATCCATCAGTTTCCGGGAACGCCCGTCCACCACCCCGAGATAGGCCGCGCCGCCGGGTTCATGGACGTGGACGATCAGGGGGTTGTCCACGGGCCTTCCCTTGGCGGCAAATATCTTCCTGACGGCTTTTGGGTCGAGCGCGTTGGCACCGAGGCCGTAGACCGTCTCTGTGGGAAACGCCACAAGGCCACCCGAGCGGATAACGGATGCCGCCTTCCTTAAGGCGTACTTGTCAGGGTTACCGGGGTCAACCCGGAAGACCTCGGTTTTCACCGGCCGTTCCCTCCGTCCTTAAAGGTTTCGTGAAACTTCCTTCGAAAATCAGGGAAAGTCCCGGCAAGGACGGACTTCCTTATGTTGCGCATGAGCTCCAGCAGGAAGTGCAGGTTGTGCCAGGTGCAGAGCCTGGAAGCCAGTATCTCTCCGGATCGGTAGAGGTGGCGTATGTAGGCCCTGGAAAAGTTTCTGCAGGCATAGCACCCGCATTCCGGGTCCAGGGGTCCGAAATCCCTCTCGTACTCAAGGTTCTTGATGTTGACCCTGCCGAAGGATGTGAAGAGCGTGCCGTTCCGGCCGTTCCTCGTCGGCAGGACGCAGTCGAACATATCGATACCCCTGGCGACACCCTCAACGAGGTTGGAAGGGTACCCGACTCCCATGAGGTACCTGGGCTTGTCCCGCGGCAACTCGGGACAGACCGCCTCGAGGGTGCGGTACATCTCCGCATGCGGCTCCCCCACAGAGAGACCCCCGATGGCGTATCCCGGGAAATCCATATCCCTTAGCTCCTTTGCGCAGCGGACCCGCTGATCCTTGAAGACAGATCCCTGGACGATCCCGAAAAGGGCCTGGTCCTTTCGCGAGTGGGCGTCGCGGCACCTTTGAGCCCACCGGACGGTCCGCTTCAGGGCTTCTTCGGACTCTTCACGTGTACAGGGAAACTTGACGCACTCGTCGAAACACATCGCTATGTCGCTTCCAAGGTCCTCCTGGACCTTTATCGAAAGTTCCGGGGTCATGTGGTGCGCCGCTCCGTCCAGATGCGACCTGAACCAGACCCCCTCGTCGGATATCTCCCTGAGGGTCGAGAGAGAAAATACCTGAAACCCCCCGCTGTCGGTGAGGAGGTGGCCCGGCCATGCCATAAAGCGGTGAAGCCCTCCAGCTTCGCGCACGACGTCCGATCCAGGTCGCAGGTAGAGATGGTATGTGTTGGCGAGAATGATCTCCGCGCCCATCTCTCTCAGTTCGAACGGCGCCATCGCCTTGACTGTCGCCATCGTGCCGACCGGCATGAAAACTGGCGTTGAGATGGAACCCCTTCCGGTGGTTATCTCCCCAGCCCTTGCACCGGTTTCCCGGCATTCGGCCTCCACCCTGAAACCGAGCATCACTGATCACCCCATCCGAAGAGGCGTAAGGCGTTCTTCCAGACCGCTTCTGCGCATTCTTCCACGGAGATCCCCCTGACCCTGGCCAGTTCCTCATAGACGAAGCGGACATTTGCGGGTTCGTTCCTTTTTCCCCTCCTGGGCTGTGGGGACAGATAGGGGGAGTCGGTCTCGCAGAGAATTCGTTCGAGCGGGAGTTCGGAGGCGATCTTCCGCAGAGTTTCGTTCTTCGGGTAGGTCAGAGGCCCCGCAAAGGATATGTAAAACCCGAGGTCGATGGCGGCCCGCGCGTGATGCATCTCTCCGGAGAAGCAGTGTATGACCCCCCCGCACTCTGAAGCCCTCTCTCTGCGGAGAATTTCAATGGCATCGTCGTAGGCGTCGCGCACGTGGACAACCAGGGGTTTTGCGCACTCCCTGGCCAGCGCCGCGTGAAGGACGAAAACTTCCTTCTGTATCTCCCGGGGCGAGTGGTCGTAGAAGTAGTCCAGCCCCGTCTCTCCCACGGCGGCGACAGCCGGATCAAGTGCGAGTTCCGAAACGCTCCGGGGTATCCCGCCTGAGGCGGAGTTGGAGTCATGCGGATGTATCCCGACGGCAACAAAAAGACCGCAAGATTTCTCGCGGCTGACGAGGCCGAAGGCGTCAATGCTGGCTTTTTCGTCCGATCCTGCGATCAGCATCTTTTCAACTCCCGCAATACAGGCTCTTTCGAGAGTCTCCGCGAGATCCCCCGCAAAATCCTCCATCGCGAGGTGGCAGTGCGTGTCGGCGAGCCTTTCCATTCGAATCCTCCCGTTTCTGGAAATCAAAAGGAGCCGGAAACCTTCCGGCCCCGCGCTGTCTTTTTCCTGAGGACGATACTCAGTGGACCCTGGAGCCGGGCGCTATCTCCCTGTCGACAGTGAGGAGAGCCAGCCCCTTGCCGTCGGAGGTCTCGGCCGCAAGAAGCATGCCGCTGCTTGTCACGCCCCTCAACGTCGCCGGCTTGAGGTTGCAGATGACGATTATGGACTTGCCCTCCAGATCCTCTGCCGAGCGGAAATCCCTGATCCCTGAGACGATGGTCCTTCGCTCGTAGCCGAGGTCGAGTTCGATCCGGTACAGCTTGTCCGCCTTCGGGACAGATTCGACCTTGAGCACCCTGGCAACCCTGAATTCGACCTTGCGGAAGTCCTCGATCCCAATCTCTTCCTCGTGATCGCCCGGATCAGGAGTTGCATTCTTCTTCGCGTACCTTTCCGCCTTTTGCGCCTCCCACTCCTTCATGTCGATCCTCGGGAAGAGAACATCCCTCTTGTTCACCCTGCATCCGGCCGGGATCTGCCCCCATCCCAGGGAACCGGGGTCCAGCATGGAGGGGTCGCCCTCAAGGCCCAGCTGTGTGAAGAGTTCGCCTGCCGTATGCGGCATGAACGGCGCAACCATGGCTGCCGTCATTCGGAGCGTCTCGCAGAGCGTGTAAAGGACTGGGTCGAGCCTTTCCGTGTTCTTTTCCTTGCCGAGTTTCCACGGCATCGTCTCGTCGATATACTTGTTGCCCCTCCTGACAAGAGCCCAGACTTCCTTGAGCGCTTCATCGAAGGAGTAGGCGTCCATTTTCGCAATGAAGGAGTCCCTTGTCGCAAGGGCAAGTCTCTCCATCTCCCGGTCGAGATCCGAAGGGGAGGATGATGGAAGCGGGATCGTCCCCCCGGAGAAGCTGTTTATCATCTGGAGCGTCCGGTTTAGCAGGTTTCCAAGATCGTTGGCCAGGTCGGAATTGACCCTTCCGGCCAGGGCCCTCTCCGAGAAATCCCCGTCTGACCCGAACGGTATCTCCCTCATCAGGAAGTACCTGAACGCGTCCACCCCGTAAAGATCGGCCATTTCGAAAGGGTCCACGACATTGCCGCGGGACTTGGACATCTTTTCTCCCTCGACCGTCCACCACCCGTGCGAAAACACCGTCGCCGGGGGGGTGAGTCCGAGAGCAAGGAGCATTGCGGGCCACACTATGCAGTGGAATCTGATTATGTCCTTCGCCATAATATGGTTGACGCCGGGCCAGAATTTCTTCATGCATTCGGCGTTGTCGGGGTAGCCGCAGACCGTCAGATAGTTGATGAGGGCGTCGAACCATACATATATCACGTGCGCTTCGTCTCCGGGAAGGGGTACGCCCCATGAAACGCTCGTGCGGGATATGGACTGGTCCTTGAGCCCCCCCCTTATGAAACTCAGGACCTCATTGTAACGGGTCTGGGGCAGGATAGCGCTGGGATTCTTCTCGTAATAATCCAGAAGCGGTTTCTCATACCGCGACATGCGGAAGAAGTAGCTCTCTTCGGTCATGTTCTGGAGAGGTCGGCCGCAATCCGGGCAGACTCGCCCCTCCCCGATCTGGCTCTCGGGAAAATAGGTCTCACATGGGACACAGTACCACCCCTCGTAAGACCCTTTGTAGATGTCCCCCTGCTCCATCAGTTTGCTGAAGATATGCTGAACGACCCGCTCGTGCCTGGGCTCGGTGGTGCGGATGAAGTCGGTGTTGGTTATCCCCAGCACATCCCAGAGCCTGCGGAAGTTGACCATGACGGAATCCACCAGCTGCTGGGCGGTGATTCCCCTGGCGTCGGCGGTCTGCTGGATCTTCTGCCCGTGTTCATCAGTTCCCGTGGCGAACATTACATCAAAACCGCGCATGCGCTTGTACCGGGCCATGACGTCCGAAGCGATGGTCGTGTAGGCATGGCCGATATGAGGAACATCGTTGACGTAATAGATCGGAGTGGTGATATAGAAAAATTTTTCCGGCATTTTCAAGATACCCCCTGGTCGCGTTCCTTGCAGTGCAGGAATCGCTTAACCGTATTTTTCGCAATACCATACTCTTCAGAGACTTTCTTGACAACCTCCCTGTCCGTGAGTCCATCCGCGCAGAGGCGACCGGCCTCATCCTCCCACCCCGGGCCGGGCGGACATTCCCCGGCTGCGGCAGGCCCGAGCACGAGGACCATTTCGCCCCTTACGGAGCCATCCCTGATCCGGCCAAGGATCGTAGATAGCGTCCCGGAAATGCTCTCCTGGAATATCTTGGATATCTCCCTGACAAGGGCGGCCTCTCTGTCTCCCAGGATGTCGATAAGATCAATTACCACGGATTCCGCGCCGTGGGGGGAGAGATACAGCAGCCCGCAGCCTTCAAGGGCGCGAAAGTATTCGATCCTCCGGCGCCGCTCCCCTCTCTTTTTCGGCAGGAACCCTTCAAAAAAAAAGGGCTGGGGCGGAAAACCCGATAGCAGGAGGGCCGGGACAAAGGCCGTTGCGCCGGGCAGGACGTCGATCACGAAATCCGCCTCCCTCGCGCGCCGGATCATCTCAAAACCGGGGTCGGAGATCCCCGGTGTCCCGGCATCGGAGACAAGGGCCACTGTTTCGCCCCGCCCAAGCCTTTCGAGCAGTGTCTCGGCGCGTTCCCTCTCGTTGAACGCGTGACAGGAGATAAGGGGTGTCCTTATGTTGTACCTGCTGAGGATCTTTTTTGTTCTCCGGGTGTCCTCGCAGGCGATGATGTCCGCCTCCCGAAGGACCCGCAGCGCCCTCAGTGTGATATCCTCCATGTTCCCGACCGGGGTCGGGACGACGATCAGGGGCATTGGGGAGCTCCAGTAGTGTAGGCCTTCAGGAGTTCTTCGGTGTATTTGCCGCACGAATCCTGTATATAAAGCGGAGACTCCAGAATAACCCCTTTTCCGGCTGCCCGGGCAGCCTGCACCAGGATCACGGAAGCTTCCCTCCCCGGTGAAGGGTAGACCGGGCGGATCCTCTTCGGCTCGACATGTTCGCGGGAAAGTATGGACATCAGCTCCGCCGTTCTCTTGGCCCTGAGGACCAGAAACAGCTTCCCTCTGTTCGCCAGAAGGTACTTCGCCGCCCTGATGACATCTTCGAGTGTGCACTGGGTTCCGTGCCTTGCCACGGCCTCGGATTCCCGGGGACTGTGGCGGCTGCTGGCAGCCTCGTCATATGGCGGGTTGACGACAACGGCGCTGAATGACTGTGCGGGGTAGATCTCCCTGATCCTTCTGAGATCACCCTCCCTGAACGAAACCCTTTCGTGCAGTCCGTTCCCGGCGGCGTTCTTCCTCGCCAAGGCGACGAGTCCGGGCTGTATCTCCAGTCCTTCGATCACTGCGGAAGGGAATCTCCTGGCAAGCAGGAGGGAAATCGCCCCATGTGCCGACCCGAGTTCGATCACCTTTTCTCCCCCGCGGACCTTTACGTAGGACGAGAGAAGAACGGTGTCCACGCTCACCCTGGGGCCGTCGACAGGCTGATCGAGCAGCAACTCCCCGTATAGGATAGCGTCCCTCGTCGTCTTCATCAGTCCCAGTCCTCAAGCCTGACTCCGACTACCTGGGAGAGACCCGGCTCAGCCATTGTGACTCCGTACATAAGGTCCGCCCTCTCCATCGTTGCCCGCCTGTGGGTCATGCATATCAGCTGCATGGACTTGGAGTACTCCCTGGCAAGATCCGAGAAGCGCCGGAGGTTGACCTCATCGAGCGACGAATCGACCTCATCCAGAACCGCCAGCGGAACTCCCGCCACCTCCATCGCGGCGAAGAGAAGGGAAATCGCCGAGAGCGACTGCTCCCCGCCCGACAGTTGCGCCAGGTGCTGGGGGCGTTTCCCGGGGGGGCGCGCGATTACATCGACCCCCGTGTCCCAGGCCAGACCTTCGTCAGCCAACTTCAGATGGGCCTCGCCGCCGCCGAAGAGTCTCTGGAAGAGCGAACAGAAGCGCTTGTCTATCTTTTTGAGCGAGGTTGAAAACAGCGCTCCGGCCTGCCTGTCGGTCTCCTCTATCAGCCTCCTCAGTTCGTCAATGCCTCCTCCGACATCACGGAGCTGTTCTCCAAGAAATGAAAGCCTCTCTGTAAGGGATGTATCCTCCGATAAAACCCCGATATCGACATCTCCGACCTCTCTCAGGCCCTTTTCCATCTCCCTGACTCTGCGGCGGATCCTGTCGTGATCCCTCGTGTCGACATTCCCGTTTCCCGGATAGGGAAATCGCTCCTCCCACATGTCCACGGATTCGGATATCTCCGCCTCTGCCGATTCCGCGCGGTGGTGCGCCTGGCGGATCTTTTCGACAAGTGACTCCAGTCGCCCGGCCGAGGATGCCGACCTCTCCATGACCCTGTTCTGGACAGAGAGAGCCGCCGAATACCTCTTCTCGAGAGACTCGAGCCTCGATGCTGCCCTCCCAAGGTTCTTCCAGATCCCGAAGTAGTCATTGCCCAGTTTTTTCAGCCGCTCCAGCGTCAGCGCCGCCGAGGATGAAGCCTCGGCGAGGCCCTTTTCCAGCGAGGAGATGCGATCGAGCGCCCTCTTCTTCTCCTCCCCGATCATTGAAAGCATGCGGTCCGCGGTTCCGAGCCGCTCCGCCGCAAGATCGGCCCGCGACCTTCGCTCCTCCAGCACCTTGACCAGGGAGACCTCAAGCGCTGTATCCACTCTCTCCTGTACGCGATCGCGCAGTTCGTCCAGCTTCGTTATCCCCGCCAGCTGCTCCTTTCCGCAGGAGGAAAGTTCCGAGAGGATTTTTCTGATCCGCTCTCTCGCATGACCTGCCTCTCTGCCTGCTGCCGCAGCCTCCGAGACGAGAACACGGGCCTCTTCCTCGCGGCGCTTCCTCTCCTCGAAGATGCGCCGGGACTCCTCGGAGGCCTCTCTTTCCTCCGCCTGCAGAAGAGATATCTCCTTCTCGAGTCTATTCTGTTCTCCGCGAATACGGTCCGCCGCTGTCTCTTTTCCGGCGAGGAGCCGCTTCATCTCCAGAGCGCCGGGCGCCTTGGCCGCCTTACCGCCGCTTATGGTTCCTCCGGGCTGGAAGACATCTCCGTCAAGCGTGACGATCGGCCCCCTGAAACCCTCCCTTGCGAGATCGCGTCCGACTTCGAATGACCTGACGACAAGGAGATCCCCGAGGACATGGAGCACACAGCTCTCCCACTCCTTTTCCATCCCCACAAGATCGGCGGCGAGGCCGACTATGCCCTCGCGCTCCATGGATAAGCCCTGGGCGGGCTGTCGCTTTTTCGAACTCTCAAAGGGGAGGAAGGTGGCCCTCCCGGCAGATTTCGATTTGAGGTGCCCGATGCAGCGTCCTGCCTCTTCGATATCCCTTACGAGGAGAAGGAACTGCCTGGCCCCGAGGAAAGACTCCATGGCCGTCGTAAGCTCCTCGGGGCAGGTGATCACGTCCACCAGAGGTCTGGGAGAGGCTTCAAGCCGCCCCAGCCGGACCGCTGCCAGAAGATGTTGGACCGGGGAGGGGTAAACCCGCGAAAAAACGGTCTCGCGGAGGGATTCGGCCTCTCCCTCTACGGCGGAAAGATCCCTGAGCAGAGCCTGTTTTGCGGCCGCAGCCTGTTGATAGGATGCATACGCACCCCTATGCTTCTGTCCGGCCTCAGACTCCTCCCGGCGGATCGAAGAGAGCAGGACTTCAAGGTCCTCAAGAGCCCTTCCGGCTTCCTTCTCCTTTGCCACGACACGGGAGAGGCTCCCTGATGCCTCAAGAACCGCCCTTCCGAGGCTGCTCCCCCTTGCGCGGGCTCCCTCGAGACCGGCCTCACAGGCGGCGACCTCTTCCCTGAATGCCCTGATGCGGTCTGAATGCTCCTCGACCGATCTTTGATAGGCCTCCCACTTCTCACTTTCCGCATTGAAAGCCCCGGCCGCCGTCTTTTCCTCTTCGGCAGCCCTCTTGAAATCAGCCTCAGCGCCTTCGCGCCTGGAATCGATCTCGCCGAAACGATCCTTCTCGATCGACAGGTCTTTCGAGAACTCCCTCTTCCTTTCGATGGTGCCGCGCAAGACAGCCCCCAGCGAAAAGAGTTCGCGCCTCGCCTCTCCAATATGTCTCCCCTGGGAGGAGACGGATTCAAGAGCCTCCCCGCGGTCGCGGGCCAGGTTCTGGATCCTGACCCCCTCGTCCGCGACGGCCCTGCGCCACCCCGAGGCCCAGAGCCGGGCCGTTCCCCTCCGGTCTTCGATCAGAACGATCTCCTGCCGTATGGCATCGTGGATAGCCTCGGCCCTTGCCCTCCGGATCCAGTAGAGCAGGCTCCGCTCCCTTTCGAGAACGTCCATTATCGCCTTGGCCTGTCTTGCCCTGATCACGGAATCGGCAATGGTCTCTTTCCTGATCTGCAGTTCTGATCTGAGGGTCATCAGCCTCTGCATCTCCAACGATGCCGCATCGAGACGCTGGTTGGCCTCCTCGCGCTGTCTCCTGTAAAGATCTATCCCGAAGATCGATTCCAGGTGGGTACGACGCTGCAACGGTCTCTGCTGGATGACATCAGAGACCTCCCCCTGGCTTATGAATGCGAAGCGGTCCCCTTCGAGATGCCACTCCCGCTTGATCGCATCCAGATCGGCAAGCCTCACCTTACTGCCGTCGACTGCTATCGTGCTTCCGTCTTCCTGTGAATACCTTCTCCTCAGCCCGCAGACCCTGTCCCCGTCGCGAAGGTGGACCAGCACCTCCGATGATGTCGCTGGAGGAAGGCTTATGCTCCCCTGAAAGAGCAGGTCCTGCTGCCTCACTATCCGGAGTCTTCCCGGATGGCCGTCCCCAAGGGCCCAGCGCAGGGCATCGAGAATGTTGCTCTTCCCGCTGCCGTTGGGACCCACCACTGCGGTGAAATTCCTGGAAAGGGCGATCTCGTGGCTGCCACCGAAACTCTTGAACCCCTTAAGATGGATCCGTCCGATGAACAACGCTCCCCGCCCCCCTTTGCTCCAGAAGCGCTATCCGGTGCTCGGCCTGCTCGACAGTACCCTGTGTTTCCAGCCTGAACTTTTCCCAGGGCGAATCGAAAACCTCCCTCAAAAAGATGCGGATACCGAACTCCTCTTCCCACAACGGGAGAAAACTTTCGCTGATGAACGCTGCCGCCGCAGGGTGGATTTCAATCAGGAGAGCCTCGGGGCTGCCCGAAAAAACAACCTTCCTGATGAAGCGCTTCAGATCCAGCGCTATCGTCTCCTCCCGCGCCACAACACCCGTCCCGCCGCAGAAGGGGCACCCCCTTGTAAAAGTCGAACGGATATCCGAACGGGCCCTTTTGCGGGTCAGTTCGACCAGACCAAGCGGTGTTACCCCGAAGACCCTGGCCTTGCAGCGGTCCCCCCTGAAGAGGGCCCTGAGTGTTTCTATGAGTTTCTGCTGGTCCCCTTCATCGTCCATATCGATGAAATCGATGACCACAATTCCGCCCAGAGCCCTCAGCCTGAGTTGGCGGGCGATCTCGCGGGCGGATTCAAGGTTGGTCCGGAGAATCGTGCTCCTGGGGTCACCGTCGCCTGTGAACTTGCCCGTATTGACGTCGATCACCGTGAGGGCCTCTGTCTGGTCGATCACAAGGTAGGCGCCTGAATCAAGCCAGACCTTTCTGTTGAGCGCGGTCTCAAGGTCCTTTTCGATCCCGTAGTACTCGAACAGCGGGATACTGCTACTGTGGAGAGTGACCTCCGGCGTTACCCCGTTGCGGGAAAACCTTCCAAGGCTCGACAGAATGTTTGCGTACTCTTCCTCACTGTCGACTATGATCTCTTCAACGGACCCGTTCGGCTCGTCCCGGAGGATCCTTCCAACGAGGCCCAGGTCCTGGTAGATAAGGCATGGCGCATTCTGCTCCCCGGCCAGCCTCCGGATTTCATTCCAGAGATTCAGAAGAGATTCGAGATCCTCTTCAAGAACGTCCTGATCCACCCCTTCGGCGGCAGTCCTGACGATGATCCCAGCCTCCTGGGGGCGGATCCTTCTGGCGAACGCCCTGAGGCGCTCACGCTCCTCCTCGGATATCCGCCTCGAGACCCCGGTCTCGTGCCCTCCCGTGACGAGTACCAAAAATCTCCCCGGGATGGATATCCTCGCGGTGACCCTGGCTCCCTTTCCCTTTCTTGCGGTCTTGGTGACCTGGACCAGGATCTCCGAGTTCTGCATGACTTCGATACCCTTCGCGTCCTCCAGGTAGAGGAAGGCGTTGCGCCCGTCGCCAAGGTTGAGGAATGCGGAATTCATGCCGGGAATCACCTTGTCGACCCTGGCCTTGTATATTTCGCCGCTTCTCTGGCGGTCCCACATCCGTTCGACGAATATCTCGTTGAGCCGGCCGCCCTCGACTATGGCGACCCTCGTCTCCTCAGCGTCTATGACGTTGGCGAATATCTTCCTGTCTGCGCTCACCTAAAAACCCTCACCCTCACATAAAAGGGGCCTGACGCACTTTCCCGTCCATGTACCCACTGCCAGCCTCGCCACAAGGAGATCCTTCCATGCATGGATCAATCCTTCTGATACGAGTATCTTCACGACGGTTCCGGCTCCGATCTGCCCCGGAGAACCCACGGCGAGGTCGACCCATCGCTGCCCCGCTAAAATGGAAAGAGTCTCCGGAACGGGGATCCAACCCCCGGAAATCATATCCCTGATCCTGGAATGGGAATCTTCTTCCCTTAAAAATATCCGGTAGAACGCGGCTTCACACTCGTCGTTCAGTTTTGGCCTGCCGTCGACAACACCAGCCCTCAGGATTTGAACACCCTTGGGGAGCGCGGCGTTGAGATAAGGGATCATGGATTCACTCCATCGTTCCAGCCATACCTCAAGAGGCTCCTCCATGGCCGGAACGCCGACAGGCAGTGCGGGCCCAAGGCTGATCTTCGGATGAGGCGCCAGCCCCCGGGTCTGCTCGATATCCGCCCCGATCCTTCGAAGAGACCGGCAGAACAGGGGGGGCATCTCAACATGGGGAACAAAACAGGTCCGTCCTCTTTTGGAGAAGACCATCCGCACCCTGGCCATTTCAGGGCTCCAGGGCGGGACATCCGCCCTCGTGCCAGCCGCAGAGGCCGCACTTCCCGTCACGGCAGTCGGGCGTCAGTGTTCCCGAGAGCGCCCTCTCCCTCTCCGCCAGCAGGAACTTCCGGGAGACCCCCGTGTCGATAATCTCCCATGGGAAAGGCTCATCGGCCCCTCTCTCGCGGATCGTGTACTGCAGGGGGTCGATTCCGCATGCTTCGAAGGCGTCCATCCATATTCCCATGCTGAAGCATTCGCTCCAGCCGTCGAAACGCGCACCCCTTCGCCAGGCTTCCTCGATCACGGCAGCCAGCCGGCTGTCGCCCCGGGCGAAAACCCCCTCGAGGAAGGTCTGGGAAGGTTCATGGTAGTTGAGCGAGAGCCCCGTCTGCCGGGCCATTCTCTTGAGGGAGCCTCCCTTTTCCGCAAGCTCATCGATCGATGCCTGCGCCTCCCACTGGAAGGGCGTGTGGGGTTTGGGGACGAACCCCGCTACGGATACGCTGATCTTCGTTTTTCTCCCGTATCTTTTGCCCTTGGCGCGTGCCATCAGAGCGAGCTCGATTATCGCTTCGATGTCCTCACGGGTTTCGGTCGGCAGCCCCATCATGAAGTAAAGCTTCATCCTCTCCCAGCCCCTGGAGAATACATCCTCGAAGACGGTCTCGATGTCCAGTTCGGTTATCCCCTTGTTGATGACGTCGCGAAGCCTCTGTGTACCGGCCTCCGGGGCGAAGGTCAGACCGCCCCTTCCGAGCGTCTCCATCTGGTCGGCCAGCGCGACTGAAAATCCGTCCATGCGAAGGCTGGGTAGCGACAGTTTTATGTTCTTTGCGGCGAGTTCCGGGGCAAGCGCCCTGATGACCTTTTCTATTCCGGTGTAGTCGCAGGATGCAAGCGAAACAAGACCCAGCTCCTCGTAACCGGACTTTTCGAGGAGCTCTTTCGCAATTGCGGCGACCCTTTCGGGAGATCTTTCGCGAACGGGACGAGAGACCATCCCGGCCTGGCAGAAGCGACAGCCCCTCGTACACCCGCGAAAGACTTCCACTCCCGCCCGGTCGTGAATTATCCCCCCTGAAGGAACTATCATCCCGGCAGGATAAAAACCGTTGTCGAGATCCATCAGGACACGCCTTTTGACAGGCCGTTTCCCCTGGACCGAAGGAACGTAAAAACCCTCGATACTGGCCAGGGCATGGAGGAAATCATCTCTGCCCGCGCCCCCGTGACCATTGTATGCGGCGATAAGATCCGGAAGCAGAAGCTCCCCGTCTCCGGCACAGAAGACATCGATGAACGGGGCTAGCGGTTCCGGCGCCAGCGCCCCGGGGCCTCCGGCCGCCACGATGGGGTCGTGGTCACTTCTCTGGGAGGACCGAAGCGGAACGCCTCCGAGATCGAGCATTGTCAGGATGTTCGTCGATGTGAGTTCGTACTGGAGCGTAAAGCCGAGTATGCCGAATGATGATAGAGGGCTGCCGGATTCGAGTGAACAGAGCGGCATGCTCCACTCCCTCAGAAGAGCCTCCGCATCTGGCCAGGGGCAGTAGGCTCTCTCTACCCTCGTCCCGGGGATGCCTGAAGCAAGGTCGTAGAGAAGCTGAAAGCCGAGGTAGCTCATCCCCACTTCGTAGACGTCGGGAAAAGCGAGGCAGATCGAGACCTTTTCCTCTTTCCGGGGGATAAGACCATCGGCTCCCCACTCCCCCCCCGCATACCTTGAGGGGTGCTTCACGGAACAGAGAAACTGCCACATCGGGTCTTCCAGCTCTTCGAAGAGAAAGGACATTCAGCAAATCCTCCGTTCCAGTATCAATCGTAGTGCTGTCTGGCCGCAACATGGACGCTCTGGACAAGCCCCAGCGCTGCACCTAAAGAGACAAGGGAACTGCCTCCGTAGCTGACGAAAGGAAGCGCCAGGCCTGTGACCGGAGCTATCCCCACGCTCATGGCTATGTTCTCGAAGACCTGGAACCAGATCCAGGCCGAAATCGCCGCGACGATGATCTGCCCTCTTTCGTCGCCGGACCTGAGCGCGGTGCGTACCATTCTCCAGAGAATGACAGCGAAAAGCGCAAGCACGATAACGGCGCCCACAAAGCCGAACTCCTCGGAAAAAACGCTGAAGATGAAGTCAGTGTGAGGTTCCGGCAGGAAGTGCAGTTTGCTCTGCGACCCCTTCAGGAAACCCTTTCCCAGGATGCCTCCCGCTCCCACGGCTATCCTCGACTGGATTACATTGTAGCCCGCACCCAAAGGATCGAGTGAGGGGTTGATAAAAACCAGCATGCGGAGTTTCTGGTACTCCTTGAGCATCGACCATCCCAGCGGGAGGGAGAACAGGACGGCGCCGGTCATGGAAAAGAGGTATTTTTTAGGAGTTCCCGCCGCCACAAGCGCCGCGAAGATCATGAAAGCGTAGACGGTGACAGTTCCGAGGTCGGGCTGAAGCAGCACCAGAATGGGCGCCAGTGATGACAGCAGTATAGCCCCGGAGATGTTCATGATCCCTTTAGGGGGGTAACGGGTGAGGAACGAAGCCAGGAAGAGGGCCAGCGCCACCTTGACAGGCTCAGCCGGCTGAAGCCTCAATGCCCCGAAATCGAACCAGCTTTTTGCCCCCCTGGCGGTGTATCCCGCAACGAGAACTGCAACAAGCAGCAAAAGGGAGGCGGCATATATCCAGTAGGAATATTTCAGCACCCTCTCGTAACCGACGGAAAACGCCGCTACGAAAACAACTCCGCCCATGACCCCCCAGACCAGCTGCCGGAGCGCGAACTGAATGGCCACGTCACCCTTCCCGGCCACGGCGCTGTAGATAGAGAAAACGCCCACCAACAGAAGGGCCGCCGCAGAGCCGACGGCGATCCCGTCTATCTCCCTGAGCCTTGAAAGGTCCTCGCGCAGGGCGCCAGGACCCCTCATCTATCGCCGTCCCTGAAGCGCTGTCTTTTTACCTCCAGGACGGGTATGCTGGCGACGAGGGCAACGGAGTTGCCGTCCCTCTCCAGCTCAAGTTCTATGCCGTCCTCGGATATCACCATATAGTCGCTTATCACACGGATAAGATCCTCCCGGAGCCTCTCCAGCGTTTCGGGGGATATGTCCGCCCTGTCATGGATAAGGACAAGCTGGAGTCTCTTCCTTGCTGACTGTCTGGAGCTTTCACCCTGGAAGAACCTGTTCAGGAAACCCATGGCCTACCCCCTTCCTCCCTGGCGGCCGAACATTTTCTTCAAGCCTGCCAAGAGGCCCTTTTCGTCAAGTGATCCCGGATCCGGAAGCGGTATATCCCGTCCCAGGATACGGCCGGCGATGTTCTCAAAAGCTCTGGCCGCAGGAGATGGGGAACCAAGGGTCAAGGGTTCGCCCCTGTTTGTCGAGATTACCACGTTGTCATCCTCCGGAATAATCCCCAGGATGCTGACCGCCAGGATATCGCTCACGTCGGAGACCCCGAGCATTTTGCCGCTGCGGATCATCGCCGGTCGCACCCTGTTAACCACCAGGGCGATGGATTTTTTTTCGCCGGATTCAAGGAGCCCGATAATCCGGTCCGCGTCCCTGACGGATGATACGTCGGGGGTTACGACCACGAGCGCCTCGTCCGCTCCGGCGGCCGCGTTGCGGAAACCGGATTCGATCCCCGCCGGGCTGTCTATGATGACAAAATCATACTTCCCTCTAAGGGAATCGCAGAGTTCCTTCATCTGCTTTGAATTTACCGCTTCCTTCGTCCTTGTCTGGGCCGCGGGAAGCAGGAAAAGGTTTTCGATCCGCCTGTCGCGTACAAGTGCCTGCTGCAGCTTGCATGCCTCCTCGATGACATCCACGACATTGAAGACGATACGGTTCTCAAGCCCCATCACGACATCGAGGTTGCGGAGCCCTATATCCGCGTCTATTGCAACGACACTGTATCCCTCCGTGGCAAGCCGGGCGGAAAGATTGGCGGTTACCGTGGTCTTCCCGACTCCCCCTTTGCCGGATGTCACTACAATGATCCGGGTATCCATTCCAGATTCCTCCGTTTCCTCTAATGCGTCTATATATTTGAAACTTGCGGGCCGGAAGCGTCAGGGACTTGCGCCATGTCTTTCCCTCTCACTTGTAACCTCTACGTAACCATTCTGTTTCCCTTGGGCGGGCTTTGGCCGTCAGTTGCCTCCAGGGTTTTGATCTGACATTTTACGATTCACGATTTACGGCCTTTCCCAGTTACAAGATCCCAGCCCTGGCGGGACTGGGACAGAGTGTCCGACGCTCTTTTCGGGTAGGCCTACAAAGTGCCCGCCGTATTTCGGCAGGGTACGAGTCACGGCTCCAGTTTTTGTGGTTTCCGAGTCACGAGTTACAAAGTGCCCGGCGTTCTTTGCCAGGGTACGAGTCACGGTTTTGCCATTCGCCATTCACACCCCTTTATCTCTTATCTCCCTGACAACAATGGATCCGCCTCTCACCCTCATGCTGACGGGTTTGCCCCACCACGAGCAGGTTTCATCGATATAGCTTATCTTGCCGCCGATGCGGACCTGGCTGGCCTCAAACTGCCCGGCAACAATAAAGACGTCGTCCTCCCGGTCAAGCCCCGCATGTGCGAGCCCCCGTAGACGTCCCAGAACAACCACCGATCCCCCGGCGATCATCTCGGCGCCGTCGTTGACGTTTCCAAGGACAATTATGTCTCCGCCGTGTTCGATCTTTCGACCGGACCTGAGTGATTCCTCGACCAGCCGGCTGCGCGGAACCTCTTCGGGCACTCCGCGGCATGGTTTCCCCCGCTCAACTGGAGAGTTGATCGAAAAACCCGCGCGCTTCATCCACGAGACCGCTTCGGGGTCCTCCGCCGTCCAGGCGATGACTTCAGCCTCCGCGGGAGAAATAATCTCATCGATGACTGAAATGATATCACTCCTGGACCAGCCCTCTCCCCTGAGGTCGACGATTAACCCGGCTCCCTTCATTAACGCCCCGGCCCTGGACAGAAGATCTTTCGCCCCGGAGGCCATCTTGACGCCCCGAAACCGCGAAGGGACAAGAAGCCGCAAATTTCCTCCCTCTCCCCTTAATTCCAGTTCTTCCCTTCGTCTGCCGGCGGCCGTCACTACCTGGAACCTCCCTCTTTTTCGAGCCTGTAAAGATAACCCAGGAGCTCCCCTACTATGGGGCCCGCGACTGAGCTCCCGGCCTTTCCGGCCTCAACGAGGGCGACCGCAACGTACCTCGGATTCTCGACCGGGGCGTATCCCACGAACCAGGCATGGTCCTCTCCGTGCGGGTTTTGGGCCGTTCCTGTCTTGCCCGCCACGGAGACCCCGTACTGCCCCGCCCTGCGGCCCGTCCCGCGAAGAACTACCTCCTCTATCCCCTCCCGGACTATGGACAGCGGCCCTTCCGGAAGCTTCATGGAGGTGGTCACCGTTGCCCTCTTGAGCAAATGGGGGGTAACGAGTTTGCCGCCGTTGGCGATCGCCGCGTAGATCCTGGCGAGCTGTATGGGAGTAAGGAGCAGGTAGCCCTGCCCTATGGAGTAGTTGGCGGTATCTCCAGGGTACCACCTCTCGCGGAAGCGCTCCATCTTCCACGCGGGCCCCGCGATGTTCCCCTTCGCCTCTCCCGGGAGGTCGATCCCCGTGGGCACTCCCACACCGAAAACGGCGCCCCATTTGACGAGATCGTCTATCCCGGCTTTAAGGCCGGTCTGGTAGAAGAAGACGTCGCAGGAGTCACGCAGGCCGGTTACAACGTTCTCGGTACCGTGACCCACGTCGCGTTTCCAGCATCTGAAGAACCTGTTGCCAACTCTCAGCCCCCCGGTGCAGGTGAAAGTCGTTCTCCTGGTTATCGCCCCCTCCGCAAGGGCAGCAAAAGCGGGAACAACCTTGAATGTCGAAGCCGGGGGATACGTCCCTGCAATGACCCGGTTGAGCATGGGCCTTACAGGGTCTCTGACCAGTTTGTTCCATTCCTTTGAGGAGACTCCCCAGGCGAGCGGGTTGGCATCAAATCCCGGAGAGGAGAGGAGAACCTTCACGTTGCCGTTCTCGACGTCCATCGCGAAGACAGCCCCGGTTCTCCCGGCCATCAGTTCCAGTGCGAGTTTCTGTGCTCCAAGATCCAGGGCAAGATGGAGATCCTCCCCCTGCTTCGGTTCGTGGAAATCAACCCGCTTGATCTTGCGCCCTTTGGCGTCTACCTCAAGGGCCTCCTGGCCGGGTATGCCTCTCAAGGTTTTTTCGTAGAACTCCTCCACGCCGCTCTTTCCGACAAAATCACCGCCCCGGTAGTCCTCTTTCGAGTACTTTTCAAGTTCCTGGCGTGTGATCTCGCCAACGTATCCCAGGACATGGGCCACGAGGGGACCGGCGGGATAGACCCTTCTCCAGACCGGGACCGGAAAGAGCTGACGGGGAAACCCGGCATCGCTCACCAGCGATGACATCTGGGCAAGGGTGAGATTCGGCAGGAGGGTTACAGCCCTGTAGGGGACATTAAAGTCCTTTTCCACCCTTGCTACTATCTGCTCCTCATCGAGGGGGATCCCTTTCCCGTTGAGAAAAAGCGTGATCTCCCTGGCCGTATCGGGATTCTGGAGATCCAGCGGGTATACCATCAGGTCGAAGGTCTGGGAGTTGGTCGCAAGGACCGCTCCGTTGGCATCAAGGATCCTTCCCCTCGCGGGCGGCATCCTTATAAGCCTCAGCCTGTTGCAGGCAGCAAGGTTGACATACATGTCCGACTGAAGGACCTGCAGTCGGAAGATCGCAATACCAAGGATCAGCAGGGAAATCATCATGATGCCCCTCCACAGGTTCAGTCGTGCCGTGGAGGATATTCTATCGCTTGACATCTGGCCCCGCCGATCTCGCCGAGACGACAAGGACGGCTATGAGCAGCAGCGGCACCGCCGCAACCTGCTGGACGGCAAAGACGCCGAAAAGGGCGCTCCTGCCGTCACCCCATGCCATGAACCTCGCGAAACCGGTTAACAGATGGCCGCAGAGGGCCAGGACCCAAAAAAGCCTTGGAGTTCTTCCCGAATCGGGGATGTGGTTCCATATCAGGGCGCAGGCAGCGGCGGCAACGGCGTATGCGGTCGCCGTGAGTCCCGGAAGCGCCGTCCAGCGAAAATCCCAGAGGAGCCCGCCCAAAAAGGCGGGCCATACGATCGCCGGGACATCCCGACTCACAACTGCGAGCCTGAAGACCAGAAAGAGAAAAAATAAATCGGGGACAAGAAACCGCCCAGAAAACATCACCTGAAGGAGATCCTGCAGATACCAGACAGCGGCAAGGGAGATCATTTCACCGGGGCCCTCCCCCCGTAAGAATGAAAAGAGAGTACATGGTGGAAAAATCAGCTCCCGGGATGACCCGATATACCCGAAAGCCCCCCTCCGTCCTCGGATCCGTCGAGGAGATGGCCCCGACCGGGAGACCGGGCGGAAGAAGGTCGCTCGCCAGGGCCGTGCTGAGGCTCATCCCGTCCCTGAGTTCCTTCTCCTCCGGAATGTAGAGGACGTGTACCCTTCCACTGCCGTCGCCTGCCAGAACGCCCAGGTCCCGGGTCTCGTCCACCACGACCGGGACAAGAAGGGTCGGCGATGTGAGGAGTTCAACCCAGGAGTGGTTCGAAAAAACCCTTGAAACCCTGCCCGCAAGAAAACCGTCCTGAAGGGCAGGCATCCCCTCCTGCACCCCGTCGGAGGAGCCCTTGTCGATCCTGACTTCCTTCCACCAGAAGGCCGGAGGGCGAACATCGACCCGCGATGCCGTCAGACCTGAGCGGTCCGGAACAAGCAGATCCGGCCTGGCCTGCAGAGTGGAGCGAAGCCGGACGTTCTCTAACTCCATCTCCTTCAGTCTCTCCCCAAGGTCCCTCATCCCGCTGACCCAGAAAACACCCTCCGCGGCGAGATAGCGAACAAGGATCGCCGGGCGTTCAGGCCAATCCAGAATTACCGCGGTGTATTCCACGGCTTTTTCCGCAACGGGAGATCCGGGTGAAACCGCAAGAAAAAGAAGCCCTACTGTCGTTGCAGCAAGGCCGTGCAGCCATGCGGAGGTAATCCTTTTAAGCACTTAGACACCTCTGCTTCCGTAGGGTTTGGTGCTGATCGTCATTTTACCGCCGGATCCTTCTCAGCGGACCCCATGTCCCGATGAAACAAGAACTTTTTTCATTGAATCGAACTGTTCCAGCAGCTTTCCAAGGCCTTCGGCGACAGAAAACAGGGGCCGCTCCGCACGCAGGACGGGCGCGTTGAGGTCTACGGAGAGTCTCCGGTCCAGCCCTTCGAGAAGGGAGGCCCCGCCTGTGAGCACGAGCCCCTGGTCCGCTATATCCCTCGCGAGTTCCGGAGGGGTGCGCTCAAGTGTTTCCCGGACCATCTCGACGATCTGCGCGATCACCGGATTGAGGGCCTCCCTTATCTCCTCGCTGGAGATCCTTATCGCCCTCGGAAGCCCATCCTTGAGATTGCGTCCCCTGACCTCGATCTCCTTCTCCGTCGTCATCGGAGCGGCCGACCCGATCGTGTTCTTGACCTCCTCGGCCGTCGCGGCGCCTATGGAGAGAGTGTACTTCTGGCGCATCATGCTGATGATCGCGCTGTCCATCTCGTCTCCGGCTACCCTGAGGGAGTTGCTGACCACAACACCGTTGAGGGAAAGGACAGCTATCTCGCTGGTTCCTCCCCCTATATCGAGGATCATGTTCCCGCGGGGTTCGTCGATCGGAAGACCGACACCGATAGCCGCCGCGACAGGCTCCTCAACGACATAGGCCTCTCTCGCCCCGCCGTCCAGTGTGGCGTCGATGAACGCCTTGCGCTCGACCTCAGTTACCTCGACCGGTGCACAGACCACCACACGGGGGTGTCCGAACGGGCGGAAACCGCCATTGGCCTTCTCGAGAAAGTGCCTGATAAGAGCCCCGGTCATGTCAAAATCCGCTATGACACCGTTGAGCAGGGGTCTGACGGTCTCGACTCCGACAGGGGTCTTGCCGGCCATGGCCTTCGCCTCGGTCCCGTAGGCGATGATCTCCCTGGAAGATCGCCTCGTGGGTTTCCGGTAAGCTATTACCGATGGTTCATTGATGACGATTCCCTTTCCCTTGACATACACAACGATGTTCGCGGTACCAAGATCCATTCCTATATCCTTGCCGAAAAATCCGGAGATCGAACCAAACACCTACACCTCACCAACTTTCAGGAGATCCCGCCGCGGTCTGGCGCATTCGGTCTGACCTCCGAAAAAACTCCGCCCGCGGCGATGTAATGACCCAGAAAATCAATACCCAGAGCCTCCAGTTTGCGCTCTACGTGAGCCGTCAGAAGCCTGTCCTCGACGCTCGCGTTCACGCTGCCGTCAGGATGATTATGAAGCAAAAGGACTCCGCTTGCATCAAGACGTATCGCCTTTCGAAGAAGGAACTTCATGTCCAGAACCGCCCCGTCCAGCCCCCCCCAGGATATCTTCTCATCCATTATCACCCTGTTGCGGCTGTCGGCGAAGACCGCGACAATGAATTCCCTCGACTCAGCGGCCAGCGTCACGCTCCAGCGGGCCATGCAGGAGCGGGGCGTCTCGCCCTTTTCGCTCTCCTCTGCTGCCTTTTCCCCGCCATGGAGCCTTTTGGCCAGTTCCAGGGCTGCGACCAGAGAGGCCGCCTTTGCCTTCCCGAGCCCCCCGATCTTCAAAAATTCATGGAAGGAGGTTCTCGCAAGCCCCTGGAGGCTTCCGAATTCCTTCAACAGATACGAGGCGGCCTCCAGAACGTTCCGTTCCCTGTCACCGGTCCTCAGGAGTATCGCCAGAAGTTCGGCGAGTGAAAGGGCTTGAGGCCCGAAATTCTCAAGTCTCTCCCTGGGGAGTTCCGCGACAGGGACCAGCAGGAGGCTCAAGATATCCTCCCGGGCCAGAATGGATTGCCTCTGCGCTCTTCGCCTATTGTGGTGCCGGGCCCGTGCCCCGGAAAGACCTTCATGCTGTCGGGAAAAGATCCCAATTTTCCCAGTGAAGCCAGAAGCACCCTTTCATCTCCCCCGGGAAGATCGCTCCTTCCCACGCTTCCCGCAAAAAGAGTGTCCCCCGAAAGCAGTATCGGAGATTCACCGGCCTCTTCTACCAGGAAACAGGAGCTCCCTCTTGTGTGCCCCGGAGTATGGATGGCCCTTATTGAAAGATTCCCCGCGGAAAAATCGTCTCCGTCCTTAAAAAAAGCCTCGGCTGGGGCTATTGCGAGCCTCTCTCCGACGAAGGCGGAGAGGTTCGACTCCGGAACGGAGAGCATGGAGGCATCATCCTCGTGGACAAGAACCCCCCTGCCCGCCTTCACTCGCAGCTTATCGAGGCCCGCGATGTGGTCGGCGTGGCCGTGTGTCAGGAAAATGTACTCAAGCCTTATGCGCTTTTCCTCAATTGCCGCAATGACCTCCGCCGGATCTCCGCCCGGGTCGACGAAGAAACCGGCACCTGAGCCGTCGTAAACCAGGTATCCGTTCGTCCATAATGCACCGAGGGCAAACCTCTGAAGTTTCATGACCGGCCTCCATCCGTATCGATGACAAGTGTGACGGGGCCGTCGTTGCAGAGTTCCACCTGCATGAAGGCCTGGAATATTCCGCTTTCTACCTTAACACCAAGGCCGGAAGAAACCTCTATGAATCGTTCATAGATCACTTTCGCCTTTTCGGGCCCGCAGGCACCGGCAAAGGAGGGGCGCCTCCCCTTGCGGCAGTCGCCGTAAAGAGTGAACTGGGAGACCACCAGCATTCCCCCACCCTCATCCATCAGCGAAAGGTTCATCTTTCCGCGGCTGTCCTCGAATATCCTCAGGTTCGCGATCTTTTCCGCCATCCACCGGACTTCATCTTCCCCGTCTTCCGGCGCGACTCCGAGAAAAACGCACAAACCCTTTTCTATCTCGCCGGTGACGCTTCCATCAACCAGGACCCTGGCCCTGGTAACCCTCTGCACTACTGCCCTCACCTGGTCTCTTCACCCCCTGAGAACTTCCATGACGCCCTTGATCGAATTGAGCCTTGCTATGATCCTGTAGATGTGTTCAAGATCCTTCACCTCAAGATCTATTATCATCCTTCCCCTGTTCCCTCCGGCCACAAAAGCCCTGACCTGCTTGATGGCGCCGTCAAGCCCGTTTATGGCTTGCGCTACGTCCGCAAAGAGGCCCGGCCTGTCGGCCCCCTCAAGTTTCAGCCTCGCCGCATAGCGCGCCGAACGAAGATCTCCCCAGGAAACCTCTACCTTCCGGTCCGGGGGGTTGTCCGCGACGTTCGGACAATCCGTCCTGTGAATGGTGATACCCCTCGTTTTGGTGACATAGCCGACGATCTCATCCCCCGGAACGGGTTTGCAGCAGTTGGCCAGGGAGACAAGCACTCCTCGTGATCCCTCTACCGCTATCTCGGTCTCGAGTTCGCGTTTTGAGGCCCGGGTCTCCTCTCCGGCCTCTTCAACCTCCACCGGGGCAGGTGCCCGGGAGATCTCCAGTTCAAGATATTTCAAGGCAATTACGGATGGACTCTGTCCCCCTCCGCCGATGGCGTAGAGCAGTTCGTCGCCTTGTCCGTACCCCTGGTCGCTGGCCAGTTTGTTGAGCATTGATCCGGAAAGATGCGCATCATCCCCGCGTTCACTCTCGCGGCGATGAAGCTCTTTGACGAGCAGGTCCCTGCCCCTCCCTATCTTCTCCTCGCGGTCGGTTTTTTCGACCTGCCTCAGCCAAAGTCTTATCTTGCTTCTGGCCTTGCCGCTCCTGGCGACCTTCATCCAGTCCCGTGAAGGGTGCCCCTGGGGGGAGGTGAGGATCTTGATGATGTCGCCGTTCTGGACCTCGTAGTCGATCGGGACGATCCTGTTGTTCAGCATAGCCCCGACAAACTTGTTCCCGACCTCAGTATGGATGGCGTAGGCGAAATCGATGGGGGTAGAGCCTCCCGGGAGGGAGACCACGTCTCCCTTTGGGGTGAACACGAACACTTCGGACGAGAGCACATCCGCCTTGACATGTTCTAGAAACTCCGAGGCCCCGCCGCCCTCGGACTGGGTCTCCAGGGCCTGCCTTATCCACGACAGCCTCTCGTCGAGTTCATCCAGTTTCTGCCTCTTCTCCTTGTATCTCCAGTGAGCGGCTATCCCGTACTCCGCTATCCAGTTCATCTCGCTTGTCCGTATCTGTATTTCGAGCGGTTCTCCGCTTGGCCCCATCACGGCCGTGTGGAGTGACTGATAAAGATTGTTCTTCGGGTTGGCTATATAGTCGTCGAACTGGCCCGGGAGAGGTTTCCAGATAGTGTGGACGATCCCAAGCGCCGTATAGCACTCCGCAATATCCTTCACCATGATCCGAAGCGCGAGCAGATCGAACAATTCCTCCAGCGACAGGTTTTTCCTCCGCATCTTCTCGTAGATGCTGTAAAAATGCTTGGCCCTTCCCGTGATGAAGGCGCCCAGGTTCTCATCCTTGAAGCGCTCCTGGAGGATGCCTATCGCCTGCTTGATTATCTCTTCCCTCTCGGGCAGCTTTTTGCGGACCCTGCGTCTGATGTCAAAAAAAGCGTCCGGGTCGATGACCTTGAATGCAAGATCCTCCAGGTCTCTTTTGATCTGATAGATGCCGAGGCGGTGGGCAAGCGGTGCGTATATTTCGAGGGTCTCGCGGGCTATGCGCACCTGCTTCTCGCGGCGAAGGGCATGGATGGTCCGCATGTTGTGAAGACGGTCCCCAAGCTTGATGAGAACGACACGGATATCCTTGGCCATGACCAGGAACATCTTCCGGAGATTCTCGGCCTGGTAGTCCTCGAAGGACTTGAAGGGGAGTTTTCCCAGCTTGGTGACCCCGTTGACCAGGAGAAGAACGGATTCACCAAAACGCTCTCTTATGACCGACGGATCTGTTCCGGTGTCCTCAAGGACATCGTGCAGAAGGGCGGCGATCAGGGTATCGGTATCGAGTTCCATGTCGGCAAGGACGGAGGCGACGCCTAGCGAGTGGATGATGTAGGGATCCCCTGTCAGCCGGGTCTGTTTCCCGTGCGCTTCCGAAGCGAAAACCACGGCCTCGCCGCACCGGGCCAGGTCATCCCTGCTCAGATACCGGCAGGACTTCCCCCAGAATTCATGCCATGCCATCTTGACGGGTATGACCCTGGAATCCTCGGGAAATCGTCCGACAAAACTGTCCCTGAGAAGGCGAAGTTTCTTGATCTCCGCCTGGTCAACGCCGGCTGATCCATCAAAACCCACAATATCCCTGACTATTCTCTTCTCGTCATTCAAGAGTCGCACCCTTCCAGCAGTGAGCCGTCATCCGTGACGATGGACTCGATGACCATGTCCACCCTGCTCCGTCCCTTCCATCTGTTTATTCTTGTCCGGTAGATCCATCCGTGAGAATCACTTATGCATCCAATAAGTGGAGCCCCTCCGAAAGCACAGAATTCAGAACCCCCATTCAGGACCTTAACGTGCCTGCCGTCTTTTCCCAAAGGTTCAAAGGATAGGGATCCGCCTCTCCGGGCAAAAAACAACGGGGCCGGGTTTCCGGATCCGAAAGGTCCGGCCTCCTCCATGGATCTGACCTCCTGTTCCGTCAGCTCTTCAGGAGAGACCTCTATGGCAGTTACAGCCTCGGGAAATGGGTTAAGGGAGCGGAGGATGCTGTCCATCCTTGCCCTGACGCCCTCCCAATCCTTCAGCGCAACGGAGAACCCGGCAGCGAAACGATGCCCCCCCCAGGATAAAAGGCCGTCCGAGAGTCTTCCAAGGACTTCCAGGGCATCGACCCCCGCCGGGACCCTCAGCGTACCCCTCACATGGTCGCTTGAACGGGATGCGAGAGCAACAGGAAGACCTGACTCTGAACAGATCCTGCTGGCAACTCCGCTGAGAACCCCTACGGGCCAGGAAAAGTCGCTGAGCACAAGGGAGACGCCACCTGCAACCTGGGGGAGGGCGGTCTCAAGTATCTCCGCCGAAATGGACTGCCTCTTCCTGTTGAGCCTGACAAGTTCGCGCGTATTCTCCGCAAGGTCCGCCGACCCCAAAAGAAGGTCCACCGCCGTATCCGCCAGCCCGAGTCGACCAGCAGCATTCAGGCAGGGGATGATCTTCATGAGAAGTGTTTCACCGTCAACGCTTCCGGGGTCTGACCCTGTCTCCAGGAGAAGCGACCGCAGGCCCCGTCTCTTTGAGAGCCTGATCATGCCGATACCCATGGTCACAATAGCCCGGTTGAGGCCCCCGAGGGGGACATGATCCGCAAGAGTTGCCAGGGCGACCAGGTCCGTCCTATCGGCCAGCCAGTCCGCTGGAGCGATCTTCTCGATCCGGGCCCACGCCCACAGAACTCCCGCTCCGCAGAGGGTTCGCGCCGCATCGTCGCCGCCTGCGTGCGGGTTGACCACTACCGCCCCTTCGGGGAGAGAATCGCCCGGGGCGTGATGGTCGAAGACGATCACCCTGATGCCCGCTTCCCTCGCGGCCCTCAGGGCCGCTATGTCACGGGTTCCGCAGTCGACCGCAACGAGCAGGTCACATCCGTTTCTGGCTATATCCCTGACGATGTTCTCATGGACCCCGTACCCCTCAAGATGCCTGTGCGGGATAAAATACCTGACCTCCCGAAAACTGGCAAGGGCAAGCTCCAACGCCAGGGTGGTCGCGCAGGCGCCGTCAACATCGTAATCTCCGTAGACGACGACCCTTTCGGCACCCTCCATTTTTTTCCAAAGGAGCGCCGCTTCTCTGGAGGAGGGGCTCAAGGCCAGCCCATCGAGCGAATCATCGAGGCTCGGGCACAGCCATGCCCGAGCCTCGGAGACATCCTGCTCAGAAACGCCTCTCATTCTAAGGAGAAGGGCCGTCAGCGGCGAGCAGGGAACCCTTTCGGCAAGAGCTTTTGTCCGGTCGTCAACCCTCCACAGGGAAAGCCGGGATATTGGGACTTTCCCTATCACGAGCTTTTCCTGTTATCCTTTGGAGTTCGGCTCCGCGGCGTCTTCCCCTGAACTATGCTCAGGCTTCGGGAAATGTGAACCGCTCTTTCGGATCGCCCCCATCAGGGACGTGCGTTCTTCCTCAAGTTCCTTGATCCTGGTTTCCTTTTCCTTGACCTGTCTGCTGTATTTGGACCTGCTCTCCATCAGGGCTAACAGCGAAACCATCCACATCAGCACTCCCCCGGCGGCGAAAAGCATGACCTCCCATATCCCCTGCGGAAGGGCAACTTCCCACAGGAGGAATTTGACCAGAACGTCAGCCGAGTTCTGAAAACCATAAACAGCCGCAAGAAGCATCGACACCGCTATGGCAAGAGCATAACTCTTCATTCACCTCACCCCTTTCAAGAAATCTTTTTCCCCATACCCATACCCATACCCATACCCATTAGATTATCCTGATATTTGCCCTGTTGGCAATCGTTTGTTGAAAAGCCTGCAAATACGACGCTTGCGCTCCTTTTCTGTGTCCATGCGCTATTTCACCGTAATGCAAATTACATCGATAATACTATACCCTTTCAGAATTTACGCCAAAAAAAGGAGCGGTCCGGTCTGGCGACCTGGCCGCTCCCCTGTCGAAAAAATCAGTGATGCCTGAAAAACTATGCTTTTTCCGGAGACCTGGTGTACCACTCCCCGAGCATTGTTCCTGCGATGTAGATGGAGCTGTAGGTTCCCACAACTATCCCGATGAGCAGGGCAAGGGCGAAGTTGGCGATAACCGGGCCACCCCAGATGAACAGGGTGAGTACAGGAAGGAAGGTCGTGAGAGATGTATTTATCGTCCTTGAGAGGGTCTGGTTGATCGATTCGTTTATTACGGTGATTACCCCCCTTGGCCTCAGACCCTTCCAGTTCTCCCTGACGCGGTCGAGCACGACAATGGTGTCGTTGAGCGAGTATCCGATGATAGTAAGTATCGCGGCTATGAACGGCAGCGACACTTCCCGACCGGTGAGGCTGAACACTCCAAGGGTGATGATGGTGTCGTGAATAAGCGCAACCACACTGACTACCGCGAAACGGAACCGGAACCTCACTGTGATGTAGGCCAGGATGCCCGCCAGTGCTACAGCAAGAGCTACGAATGCCTGTCTTCGCAGATGTTCTCCTACGACTGGGCCAACTTTCTCCAGCCTGAGAACTGTGAGTTCTCCGAATCTCTCACGAAGAGCAGAGAGAGTCTTTTTGGCCACGTCGTCGTCGTAGGCGCTGACGCGGACCAGCACACCCGTGTCGCTGTAGGACTGGATCACAGCCTGCTTCTGTCCCGATGCGGCAAGTGCTTCGCGAACATCGCCGACACTCACAGGAGCAGAAAATTCGATCTGGGCCAGATTGCCTCCAGTGAAATCTATTCCAAGATTGAGTCCTTTGAAGGCAAGGAGGACAAGGCTTCCGATCACCAGAGCAAGGCTGATCGACATTGCGGCCTTGCGGATCCCCATGAAGTCTATGTTCTTTCTGATTTTAAAGAGCATCACCTTTGCCCCCTTTCATCGGACGCCACGATCTTGATCCTGCCGCGGCTTCCCGACTGGAGGAGATGAAGCAGTGCCCTGGTGACTACCAGCGCGCTGAAAACGCTGGCCACTATACCTATGGAAAGGGTGACCGCAAAACCCCTTATAGGGCCGCTTCCGAAATAGAAGAGCACGGCAGCAGCGAGCAGGGTGGTTATGTTCGCGTCCAGGATGGCGCTAAGAGCCTTTCTGAATCCGGCATCAACTGCTGCGTAGGGAGTCTTGCCGCCAGCTACCTCTTCTTTCATCCTTTCAAAGATGAGGATGTTGCCGTCCACCGCCATACCCAGTGTAAGAACGATACCTGCAATACCTGGCAGCGTCAGGGTCGCCTTAAGGCTTATCAGCCCGGCGAACACAAGAAGCATCGAAACGGAAAGCGCGATGTTGGCAGCAATGCCAAGCGTCCTGTAGTAGACAAGCATAAACAACAGAACGAGCAATGCTCCCAGTAGGCCGGCACGAAGTCCCGAACGTATGGAGTCGGACCCAAGCGTCGGTCCGACGGAACGGTTCTCGAGGATCTCGACCCCAACAGGAAGAGCCCCCGCTCTGAGCATGATAGCAAGCCTTTGCGCCACAGCCGTCGAAAATCGCCCCGAGATCTGTGCATTTCCACTACTGATGCGCTCCTGGACCACCGGGGCGGAGATCACATTCCCGTCCAGGCAGATGGCTATCTGTTTGCCGACATTCGACGCGGTCGCCGCGTCGAAAAGGCGGGATCCCTGGTTGCTGAACTGAAGCGTAACGACGGGGCGTCCGAGATTATCGAAACTCGTCTTGGCATCCACAAGATCCCTGCCGCTTACGTAGACCTTGCCAAGGAGGTATGCTTCTCCCTCTTCACTCCGGGCCATCATCATTCCGGGGTCATTCTCGGCCCTGGCGCGCATCCCCTCGGCTACGGCATCAAACTGCCTGTTTACCTCGTCCCACCTTGCCTTGGCGGCGAGAAACTCCTTCTGCGAGTCGTAATTGCCCCGCTGAGGCCCCGGAGGGACGGACCCAGTTGCCTCGTAGACATGCCTGAATTCGAGGAGGGCTGTTTTTCCTATAAGTTCGAGCGCGGCCTCCGGGTCGGCTACCCCCGGAAGGTCCACGATCACGCGATCACTCCCCTCTCTCTGTATGAGAGGTTCGGAGACGCCGTACTGGTCGATCCTGTTGCGCAGAACGGCCAGCAGCCGTTCAACACTGTCCTCGGTCAAAGGGTTTTCGGCCGTTCCCTTCGCCTGGAGGAGAATGTGTGCGCCTCCCTTGAGGTCCAGCCCGAGCCTGACGCGGCCTTTGACCGGGAAGACAGAGAGCAGGGCGGCCACAACAACTACCGCGACAAGAATGAGCCGCCATCGGTCCTTTTTAAGCATTTGCCTTCCTCCCCTATTGGAACCTTCTTTCCGGCACTGGTGGAAACTACTGAAAAAACCTTCATGCATCCGCGGTATGCCGGGTCCGCGCAGCGTTGCGGAGTCTCATAAAAAACGGAGCGGATGCACGGCATCCACTCCGAAGGAAGCCTTGCGCTGTCATGCATCAATGCCGGTCCGGAAAATTCCGGTTTGCCCTAGGCGTCTGGCTTGCCGGATTCCTCGGGAGCCGCTACGTCGCTGTCGTGTTTTTTCATCTGGATCGAGGCCTTGAGTATTTTGGCCTTGACCCCTGGCGCGATCTCAAGAATGAAGCTGTCGTCCTTGACTTCCGTGACGACTCCGATGAACCCTCCGGCTGTTACCACCTGATCTCCGCGTCGGATCGAGGCTATCATCTCTTCCAGCTTGCGCTGGCGTTTCTTCTGGGGCCTGATGATAAGGAAATAAAAGATTACTACGAATACTCCCAAAGGCAAAAGCATGCCCATAAGTCCACTCTGTGCCTGCAATAGCTACGCCTCCCTCGTTTGGTAAATACACCTGATTTTTTTTCGCAATGCACATTTTACCACGACAAAAGAGCAAGCGGAACAGGCCTGAAATACTGCAGGAAGATCAATCCAGGCCGCCCTTGAGGAAAAAGAGGAGTTTCTCCAGTTCAACGGAGATGTCCACCCGATAGACAAGGACATCATCCGGGACCGATATTGCCGAGGTTGCGAAGGTAAGTATCCCCTTCAGGGTCCCCGCCGCGACAGCCTTGTCGACGCTGGACTGGGCGGCATTTGCAGGCACTGTGAGGATCATTACTTCTATCCCCTTCTCTTTCATGACCCGGGTCATGTCGTCTGAGTCATAACAGGGGATTCCGCAGATCTCGGTGCCCGTCTTGGTCTTATCGTTGTCGAATAGAGCCTCGATCCTGAACTTTTCGCTTCTCAGCGCCTTGTGTCCCAGAAGAGCCTCACCGAGCCGGCCAACCCCGACCAGGGCAATTTTCCAGAGCCTGTTGGGAGAGAGAATGCCGCTGATATGCTGATAGAGGCGCTCAACGTGATAGCCGACACCGCGTTTTCCGATCTCCCCGAAGTAGGAGAGGTCCTTTCTGACCTGGCTTGCCTTCAGCCCCAGGAGTTCTCCTATCTCCTGCGAGGATACGACCCTGCGCTCCTCGTTGTGCAGCTGCATGAGAAGACGGTAATAAAGCACAAGACGTTCGACTGTCGGTTCGGCTATTCTCATCGGATCTGCCTCCTCGGAAATATCTTCTTGATGCTGATACGGGGCCCGTATGATGCCAGAGATCCTCATCCGCGCCGCCAGGCCGCCCGGATGCTTCGGGCAGGACATATCACCAGGGGCGCTCCTCCCCGGTGACGATCCTTTCTTCGAGTATCTCGAAGGCACCTTCTCCCCGTCTTACGGCGGATTCTTCCACGGAGGTAACCCTGAACGTCACTATCTTCCTCGGGAAAGCCACCTCGACGATATCCCCCGGCTTCAGGTCTTTCGCAGGGCGTACCTCCGCCCTGCCGACCCTGACTGCACCGTGGGAGATCATCTCCTGGGCGGCGCTCCTTCTCTTGACAATGCGCGACACCTTGAGAAAACGGTCAAGCCTCAAGTTTGTGCCTCATGGAACAAGTCCCGTGATTATTATAACAAATGATTGGCATCATTGCTTCGCAATGGGTGATTTTGATATTTGGCCGTATCAATCCAGAAAATCCCTCAGTTTCTTGCTCCGGCTCGGGTGTCGTAGTTTTCTGAGGGCCTTGGCCTCTATCTGGCGGATCCTCTCCCTGGTGACACCGAAACGCCTTCCAACTTCTTCAAGGGTATAGGGGTGGCCATCCTCGAGTCCAAACCTCAGCCTCAGGACCTCCTTCTCACGTTCCGTCAGCTCCTCGAGCATCCCCTCCAGCTGCTCGCGCAGCAACTGCCCAGCGGCGGCGTCCTCGGGGCTCGGGACGTTCTTGTCCTCTAGAAAATCGCTGAGCTGGCTGTCCTCTTCCTCACCGATGGGAGTCTCCAGCGAAACCGGCTCCTGGGCGATCTTCTGGATCTCCTCCACCCTTTCGGATCCGATGTCCAGCTCCGCCGCTATCTCCTCGGCGGTGGGCTCGCGTCCCAGCCTCTGGACCAGCTGTCTGGAAACCCGGATCAGTTTGTTGATCGTCTCCACCATGTGGACAGGTATCCTTATCGTCCTCGCCTGGTCCGCGATAGCCCTTGTGATCGCCTGGCGGATCCACCAGGTGGCGTATGTGCTGAACTTGAACCCCTTTCGGTAGTCGAACTTCTCGACGGCCCTTATCAGCCCCAGGTTCCCCTCCTGAATGAGATCGAGAAAGAGCATCCCCCTCCCGATGTATTTCTTGGCGATGCTTACGACCAGGCGCAGGTTGGCCTCGACAAGTTTGCTCTTGCCGACAGGATCCCCCGCCTCTACAAGTTTCGCAAGTTCGACCTCCTCCTCCGGCTTCAGAAGGGATATCTTCCCTATCTCCCGCAGATACATCCGGACCGGGTCCGAAAGCGGGAGATCCTCGAGGACTCCCATCTCCTCGTTGTACTCGGCTGCAGGAGCGTTGTCCTCCTCGCGTATCTCCGCCTTGGGTTTTTCGACCTCTACCAGGTCGATCCCAAGCTCCTGGAGGTTGAAGTAGAGGCTGTCAAGCGTCTCCTCGTTCATCAGGTCCCCGGGAAGATGCTTCTCAATATCATCGTAGGTGACGAAACCCTTTTCACGGCCCAAATGGAGCAGTTCCTTAAAGCTCTCGATGTACCGGATAACCTCTTTCCGGCCCGTCTCGGTCTCCGCGGCGGTTTCCTCTGCTCCGATTTCCTCGGCCTTGTTTTCGGGATCGGTCATGAGCTGCCGACTCCTCCTTTCAATCTCCTGGCCAGTTCCAGATATTCCTTCATCTCTTCGGGCGAGGCCTCTTTGCGGGCGTGTCTCTCCTTCAGGGCTGAAAGCCTTCCCCTGAGCCGTTTTCCCTCGAGCGCCGAAACGACTATCTTCCACAGCTCCCCGCTCTCACCGTTTCTTTCACAGTGCGCCCCCCCGGACGATATCATGCGCATCGGGAAGGAATCCCCCATCTCGGCCCATCTGGACCTCAATTCGGCGGTGCTGTCTCCGGAAAGAAGCGTGACCGCGATGGATTTCGCCCTTTCGTCGGAAAGAAGCCGCAGAACCGCCTCGGGTGCGGTGTCCGCTCTCCCCTTCTCGTCCGTCCACAGAAGGAAACACAGGGCGGACTCCCAGGGATCGACATCCCCTTCCTTTCCCGGACCCTCCTGCCTGTCTATATATACGCTCTCAGGAGACGAAATACCTTTTTTCCTCTCTTTTCCGGCCGATTCCCTGGCGGCCCTCAGAAGATCCAGCATCTCAGGCAAAAGAATGCCGATACCCTGGGCCACCTGGGAGATGTGTCTGTTGGCCTCAAGGGAAGGAAGTTCGGCGAGACCGCGGATTATCTCCCGGCGCGCTTCCGTCCTGCGGGATTCGTCCTCGAGTTCGGACCTTTTTACCCTGATGTGAAAAAGCGGCAGCGGCTCCGACCGCTGGAGAAGCACCTCGAAACGCTTTGCCCCGTCACTCTCCGCGAGAAGATCGTCAGGATCCTTCCCTGCGGGAAGAACGACCACCCTGATGTCCAGGCCGCTTCGCTGCAGCACGTACATGCCCCTTATCGTGGCCGCCTGGCCGGCGGTATCGGCGTCGTAGCATATAAGGCACTGGTCCGCGAAGCGCTTTAGCAGGACGGCCTGCTCGTCGGCAAGAGATGTCCCGAGTGAGGCCACCGCCTCCGTAAAGCCGGCCATGTGGAGTTTTACGGCATCCATGTACCCTTCGACAAGTATCGAGCGTCCTCTTTCGCGGATGGACTGCTTGGCCGAGTTAAGGAGGTAGAGGGTTTTCCTCTTGCTGTAAAGATCTCCCTCCGGGCTGTTGATGTACTTGGTCCCCTCCCCGTCCACGAGGCGCCCGCCGAAGGCGACAAGCCTCCCCTGGACATCGCGGATGGGGAAAATGATCCTCCCTCTGAAGCGGTCGTACTGGCGCCTGTCGCTTTCGGCCAGCAGCCCCGCCGCCATCGCGTCGGCAAGGGGGATCTTCCTGGCCTCCAGGTCTCTTTTAAGAGAATCCCATGATGAGGGGGACCAGCCTATCTCGAAACCTGCGGCATTCCCGGAGGATATTCCTCTTCTCTCGAGGTACTTTCTCGCGCCCTCCCCTCCCGCACCGGCAAGTGAGTCGCGAAAAAACGAAAGAGCCGTATCCATGGCCTTCGACACGCCGCTCCCGCGCTCCGGCCGGTCGGGCCTGCGTTCGAGAGTGACTCCGGCCCTTTCGGCGAGCATGGCGAGAACCTCCGAAAAGGAGAGCCCTTCCCTCTCCATTACAAAAGAGTAAATGTCTCCGCCCCTGCCGCATCCGAAGCAGTGGTAGGTCTGGCGGTCAGTGGAGACGTGGAACGAGGGGGTCTTCTCGGAGTGGAACGGGCAGAGTCCGCGAAAGCTTTTTCCCGCCCGCCTGAGCTGGACTGTTTCCCCGATGAGTTCGACGATGTCTATCCTGTCCTTTATCTCCCGCACTGAGTCACGGTCCATCCCTGCCACCCCCGCTTTCTCTTGCGTTCCCCAAAGACACGCCGGGGGAGAGCCATAGGACACCCTCCCCCGCCGCGCAGTGAAAAAGAATTTTCCGTTGTCGCCCCGTTGTCCGGGGCTATGTCCTAGACGAAGAGCGGCGCAAACACCAGCGCTACAACGGACATGAGTTTGATAAGGATGTTCAGGCTGGGTCCGGCGGTATCCTTGAACGGATCGCCGACGGTATCACCGACGACAGCGGCGGCGTGAGGCTCGGAACCCTTGCCGCCGTAGTTGCCCTCCTCAATATACTTCTTGGCGTTGTCCCATGCTCCTCCGGCGTTGGACATGAAGATCGCCATCATTACACCGGTCACGATGGCTCCGCCCAGCAGACCGCCGAGGGCCTCTGCCCCGAGGACGAGCCCGACGGCAACGGGGCTGAGAACCGCCAGGAGGCCGGGCAGGATCATCTCCTTAAGAGAGGCGGTGGTCGAAATGTCGACGCAGCGTTCGTATTCGGGCCGTCCTGTCCCCTCCATTATGCCTGGGATCTCCCTGAACTGCCTGCGGACCTCGTCTATCATCTGGGAGGCCGCTCTGCTGACGGCCTGGATGGTCATCGCGCTGAATACGAAGGGGAGCATGCCGCCGATGAAAAGTCCCACCATGACGCGGGGGTTGTTTATGTCGATGACGGAAAGGCCGACCGCGGTGGCGTAGGCCGCGAACAGCGCCAGCGCCGTCAGAGCGGCGGAGCCTATGGCAAGGCCCTTGCCGATCGCCGCGGTGGTGTTGCCCACCGCATCAAGTTTATCGGTTATCTTCCTGACCTCGGGGGGCATGTGGCTCATCTCGGCGATCCCGCCCGCGTTGTCGGCTATGGGACCGTAGGCGTCGACGCTGAGGGACATGCCGGTGATCGACAGCATTCCTACCGCGGCGCATGCTATGCCGTAGAGTCCTCCGAACCTGACGCCGATGAGGACAGCTCCGCAGATCATAAGCACCGGGATCGCGGTGGACTTCATGCCAACCCCTATGCCGGCCAGGATGTTGGTGGCGGATCCGGTAACGGAGGCTGCCGCTATCCCGCGAACCGGCGCATAGGCCGAGGAGGTGTAGTACTCGGTGACCAGACCTATGAGAACACCCACGGCCACTCCGGCCAAAACCGCCCAGAAGAGCGTGACGTCGCCGAATATCGCCCTTGTCATGAAGAAGGATCCGGCGATCATGAACGCGCCTGTGGCCAGCGTGCCTATCCTCAGGGCAAGCTGCGGGTTTCCTCCGTCTTTGACTCTGACGAAGAATGTCCCCAGCACCGCCGAGACGATCCCCAGCGCGGCGAGAAGTAGCGGGTAGACTACTCCGGTCTCTCCGAACACGACCAGGCCTATGGCCATCGCAGCGATGATGGAGTTGACGTAGGACTCGAAAAGGTCGGCTCCCATTCCGGCGATGTCGCCCACGTTGTCGCCTACGTTGTCGGCTATGACGGCCGGGTTCCTGGGGTCGTCCTCGGGGATGCCCGCTTCAATCTTGCCGACCAGGTCGGCTCCGACATCGGCGGCCTTGGTGTATATCCCACCCCCGACCCTTGCGAAGAGCGCTATGGAGCTGGCGCCGAATCCAAAGCCGGTGATGATGGTGGGATCCCTGAAGAACCAGTAGCAGACGATAATGCCGATGATGCCGATGCCTACGACGGACATGCCCATGACGGTCCCGCCCGTGAAGGCTATCTTGAGAGCGGGGTTCATTCCGCTTGCCGCCGCGAAGGCTGTCTTGCCGTTAGCCTTGGTGGCGACCCTCATTCCGACAAAACCCGCAAGACCGCTGCAGAGGGCCCCCAGAAGGAACGAGAAGGCCGTGTAGGAGCTGATCTTGAACCACAGCAGTGCGCTCACGGCTATTACGAACGGGATCAGCGCCCTGTATTCCCGCGAAAGGAACGCCATTGAACCCTTCTGTATGATTGCGGAAATCTCCACTATTCTTTCATTGGTAACCTCGAAGGCGTTGATGCGCCCCGAGGCTAATACCGCGTATGCGAGCGCCAGAAGGCCTGCGCCCCCGGCAATCCAGAAGATCTGAGTGACCATTCAAAGTACCTCCCTGCATCGTATGAAGTTCTGAAACACAAAATACAGCGCGCCTCCATGGCGTGCGCCGTGTCAAAAAATGATCGGCAGCAAATACAAAAACCGGGTACAAAGACCAGAACCATCAAGCGAACATCATTATAGACACCCTTGCTTTTTCCCGCAAGGCATTGCATTCTTCCGGATTTTCACTTTTCACGGTTGCGGCGGCGCAGATATACGCCCACCCCTGCACTGAGGTCGAAATCTCCCTTCAGGGATTTCAGCATGCCTTTCACGGCCCCTGATATGAACTCGCCGACAAAAGCCTTTGCCGGGATTCTTTTATCCCCGCAGTAGATCTCGGCGGGGGACGCCTCCGCGCCGCGGGCCATTGAGGCAACAAGGGCGGCAAGATCCGCCTCTTCCCCTGCGGCAAAGTGCCTCTCCTTCGCGCAGGGGTTGTCCCTGTCGTAAAAGGCGACCACTCCCGAAACCTCTTCAGGGATCTCGAGCGGGCTTCCGACCCAAATCTTCGGAACGGAAAAAGATTTACCCCCCTCAAGGAGCAGCAGGTGCTTCCCGGGAAAGAAACGGGCCGCAAGGCTTGCGGTGTCGATCTTTTCATCCGCCTCTTCGATGCGTACGCCGTCCGGGCCCCAAAGCGCCACCCGGGGGATCACCCCGGCGAGCAGACCCGAATCGCTTCCGTTCGGCGAGAGGACGTTTTCGTGCGTGTGCTTTACGTAGACCGCTTCAACCCCGTCTTCGAGCAGAAGGGAGATCAGCTTGCTACAGAGAGTCGTCTTTCCGCTGTTTTTGAAACCGCTCACTGCAAGAATAAAAGGCATAAAAACACCCCGATTTCTCCGGATCAGCTGTCGCCCCGCATCTTCATCCAGATCCTGCGGTAACTGTCCAGGAAGAAGATGAACATGGATATTATCAGAGGACCGCAGAAGAGTCCCAGAAAACCCCACGCTGCAAGACCGCCCACGACGCCTATGAATACGATGAGAATGTGAACCTTGCTCCCCTCGGAAATGAATATGGGGCGGATAAAGTTGTCGATGGTGCTCACCACGAGAAGGGCCCAGACCGCAAGAACGATGGCCAGATTGACCTCTCCGGTCGCCGCAAGGTAGGCCGCGCCGGGAAGAAGGACAATCGGTGTCCCTACGAACGGGATCATTGCCAGTATGAACAGGACTCCGGAAAAGAGTGCCGGGCTCGGAAGACCGACCCACCACCACCCAAATCCTCCCAGAACAGCCTGTATTCCAGCCGTGAAGGTAATTCCGTATACGACAGCCTGGAGGATCTGTTTTGCCTTCCCGAAGAGATCATCGCGTTCAGAGGAGGGAAGTGGGAGGATCTCCTTCACGTATTCGAGTATCTTGTGTCCGTCACGGATCATGAAGAATGATGCTACCGAGATGACAATAAGCTGATAGACCATGCGGAAAGCGTCGCCCAGAAAGCCCCTCGATACGGATGCCAGCCAGGAGGCGAACCACCTTCCCGCCTGGCGGACAGCGTCTCCAAGAAAGGCGAAGTGTTCGACGAAGGGGGTCAGTCTGGCGGATAGCGCCTTGGGGAGAAAGTCCAGGATGGTGGGGACCTCCGAGCCTTCCAGATTCATCAGCAGGTCAGCCACTTTCCCGTAAACCTTGATACCCTCGCGTGCTATCAGCATACCCATCAGGCCCGCAGGAACGACGAGGAGCAGAAGAATTGCGGCGGTGGTAATTCCGGCGGCCAGGTTGGACCACCTGCCGGAAAAAGCTCTTCTGTAAAGCAGCGAATAGAGCGGGTAAGCGAAAAAGGAGAGCAGTGCCGACCATGCCAGCGGTCTGAAAAGGGGGAAGGATATGATGAAGGAGAGGACGGCAAGCATGGCAAAGGCCACAATGAACGGCAGGTAACTACCCCTCTGCACACGGGGTTTTGACGCATTGATCGTCTCCAAGCCTCCGCACACCTCCGTAATGTCCCCCGCTCAACTTCCGGGGGCTCACTGTAGTGCTATTTTCTATTCCCACTCTATAGTTGCCGGAGGTTTACCGGTTATGTCGTAGACCACCCGGTTCGCCCCGCCCGCCTCGTTGCATATCCTTCTGGCCGTCCTGTCGAGAAGATCCCCGGGCAACCGCACCCAGTCGGCGGTCATTCCGTCAAGCGATTCAACGGCACGCAGGGCAATGACCTCCGCGTATGTCCTGATGTCGCCCATCACGCCGACAGTCCTGACCGGAAGAAGAACACAGAATGCCTGCCACATGGTGTCATAAAGCCCGCTCGCGCGGATCTCCGAGGTGAAGATGGCATCGGCCTTCCGGAGGGTTTCAAGTCTTTCGGGCGTGATCTCTCCGAGGCAGCGGACGGCCAGCCCCGGGCCCGGGAAAGGGTGCCGGCCGAGGATGCCCGCCGGAACTCCCAGCATTGCCCCGATCTTCCGGACCTCATCCTTGAAGAGGTCCCGGAGAGGCTCCAGGACACTGAAATCCATCTTCTCCGGGAGACCTCCCACGTTGTGGTGGCTCTTGATCACCGCGGCGTCCTTGCCCTTGTGACCGCTCTCTATAACGTCCGGGTAGAGTGTCCCCTGAAGAAGCCAGGAAGCCCCGCCGATCTCTTTTGCCTTGCGCTCGAAGACACGAATGAATGTCGTACCTATGGCCTTGCGTTTCATCTCGGGGTCGGTCACACCCCGCAGGGCCGACAGAAAATCATCCGCTGCGTCGACGTAGTGGACCTTGAGCCCGAGAGAACCGTCGTAGGTTTCCATCACCTGTTTCGCCTCTCCCTGGCGGAGAAGACCGTTGTTGACGAAGATGCACTCAAGCCTGTCGCCGATGGCCCGGGACGTCAGGACTGCCGCGACGGTGGAATCGACCCCGCCGGATAGACCGCAAACGACGCGTCCGTCACCCGTCATGGCCCTGATGACATCAATGGATGACTGGACCCAGTCCTCGAGGTTCCAGGACCTGCCGCAGCCGCAAACCTTAAAGACAAAGTTCGTGAGGACATCGGTTCCGTGAGCGGTATGCGCGACCTCCGGATGGAACTGGATCGCCGATATCCTCGCGTCTTCGTTCTCGAAGCCCGCGATCATCCCCGACTCGCTTCTGGCCGTAACACGGAAACCTGCGGGGGGCGATTCGACGTAGTCCCAGTGGCTCATCCAGACATCGAGGGCTTCCGGCAGTCCGCCAAGGAGAGCGCTCCTCCGGTCCTCGACCGTCACCCTTGACCTGCCGTACTCCGCGAACTCTCCCTTTCTGACCTCTCCGCCCATCATTTTCGCTACAAGCTGCATTCCGTAGCAGATCCCGAGGACGGGAAGCCGGGCTTCGAGAAGCCCGGGAGGTACAGCGGGCGAATCCTCCTCGAGGACGCTCCCGGGCCCGCCGGAAATGATAACTCCGGAGGGGTTTTTCCCGAGGATCGTCTCCAGGTCACAATCCCACGGGAGGATTTCGCTGTAGACCCCGATCTCCCTGACCCGCCTCGCTATAAGCTGGGTATACTGCGATCCGCAGTCGATTATGATTATAGTCTCCCGCTCTTTTGTCATGCCGGTCACCTCCGGGGCGCGCTCCAGTACACTTCGCACGGGAGTCGCAACAAGTGTACCAGAATTCCTCACCCGTGCTTCACTCAATAAAAAGGGCCCCCGAAAAGGGGGCCCGATGCACTGCCGGAAGGTACTAGTAATCCATGCCGCCCATGCCGCCCATGCCGCCCATGCCGGCCGGCATGTCGCTTTCCTTCTTGGGCTTATCGGCGATGAGGGTCTCGGTGGTGAGGATCATCGCGGCGATGGAGCCTGCGTTCTGCAGGGCGCTCCTGGTAACCTTGACCGGGTCGATGATGCCCGACTTGATGAGATCCTCATACTCCCCTGTGACTGCGTTGAAGCCGTGCCCCTTCTTGAGGCTGCGGACCCTCTCAACGACGACATCGCCCTGATATCCGGCGTTGTAGGCGATGAGGTGAATGGGAGAGGTGAGGGCCTTCCTCACTATCGTGGCGCCCGTCTTCTCGTCACCGACAAGTTTCTCTATGAACTTCTCGAGAGGCTCGATGGTGTTCACGAGAGCAACTCCGCCTCCGGCAACGATGCCTTCCTCTACGGCAGCCCTTGTGGCGTTAAGCGCGTCTTCGATCCGGTGCTTCAGTTCCTTCTGCTCTGTTTCAGTGGCGGCGCCGACCTGGATGACGGCAACTCCACCGACGAGTTTTGCGAGGCGCTCCTGGAGCTTCTCCTTGTCGTACTCGGAGGTCGAATCCTCCAGTTCGGTCTTGATCTGGGAGGCGCGCTTCCTGATGGTGTCGGGATCTCCGGCACCCTCGACGATCGTGGTCTCTTCCTTGGTCACGCGCACCTTCTTGGCACGGCCGAGCATGGAGAGATCGGCGTTCTCGAGTTTGAGGCCGATCTCCTCGGAGATGACCTGTCCGCCCGTGACGATGGCGATGTCCTGGAGCATGGACTTGCGCCTGTCGCCGAATCCTGGAGCCTTGACGGCGACGACCTGCATCGTTCCGCGGAGCTTGTTGACGACAAGAGTGGCCAGGGCTTCTCCCTCGACATCCTCTGCGATGATCAGCAGGGGCTTTCCTGTCTGGACGATTTTCTCCAGGAGTGGGACCATATCCTTGACGCTGTTGACCTTGCCGTCATTGACGAGGATGTAGGCATCATCAAGGTGAGCCTCCATGCGCTCCGGGTCGGTCATCATGTAGGGGCTTATGTAGCCCTTGTCGAACTGGAGACCCTCGACCATCTCGAGCGTGGTTCCGACGGTCTGGCTGTCCTCGACTGTGATGACGCCCTCTTCTCCGACCTTCTCCATCGCCTCGGCGATCAGTTCGCCGATGGCCTTGTCGTTGGCCGATATCGCGGCGACCTGTGCGATCATCGCGCGCTCCTTGACGTTGATGGCCATGGATTTGAGCTGGTCTACGACGAAGTCCACGCCCTTCTCTATGCCGTGGCGCATGAGCATTCCGTTGGCGCCGGCGGCAACATTCTTCATCCCCTCGAGAATGATCGCGCGGGCCAGGACAGTCGCAGTGGTGGTGCCGTCACCGGCGATGTCGTTCGTCTTGGAGGCAACTTCCTTCAGAAGCTGGGCCCCCATATTCTCGAAGGGATCCTCGAGATCTATCTCCTTGGCGATCGTGACCCCGTCATTGGTTATGATCGGGGAACCGAACTTCTTCTCAAGGACAACGTTGCGCCCCTTGGGGCCGAGGGTCCCTCCTACCGTATCCGCTACCTTGTTCACGCCGCGCTCAAGTGCCCTGCGCGCTTCCTCTCCAAATACAAGAATCTTGGGCATATTCTGTTTCCTCCTTCCGTGATCTCGAAAAAAAGTTTTGTCCGTCCGGGTTGCTTACTTCTCCAGGATGGCGAGAACGTCGCGCTCGCTCAGGATGAGCATTTCCTCGCCGTCTACCTTGACCTCGGTCCCGCCGTACTTGCTGAACAGTATCTTGTCGCCGGTCTTGACCTCAGGAGGCAACTTCTGTCCGTTTTCGAGAACCTTGCCGGACCCTACCGCCAGAACTTCACCCTCCTGCGGCTTCTCCTTGGCGGTCTCCGGAATGAGAATTCCGCCCTTTGTCTTCTCGTCCTGGCTGAGAACCTTCACAACTATCCTGTCACCAAGTGGTTTGAGCTTCATCTGTCTTACCCCTCCCTGCTGATGCGATATTGAGAAATATGTTAGCACTCTCAGTCATCGAGTGCTAACGAACCCGAATGATAGTATATGTCAGTCGCGGCAATCTCAAGGGTTCTCAAAGTCTTCCTGGGGTGAATAGTCAGGATAAGGGGTGTTTATCTTTTGTTATTGGCCGTTTCTTTCGTTTTTTGACAAAATACGGTCAGAAAGAGTGGCTGAAGGATCGGGGGCAATGTCAAGACTCGAGCCGCCCTCCCTTAAAAAGCGGTTGAGTCCTGCCGCCGCTATCATCAAGGCGTTGTCGGTGCAGAGTTCTGCAGGCGGAATGAAGGCGTTCACTCCGAAACGCGACCTGAAGGCCGCACGGAGAGCGGAATTGGCGGACACTCCGCCGGAGAGACAGATCTTCCCCACCCCGGTGACCCCTGAAGCCAGGCAGACCTTGCCGAGTAGAGATGATACCGCGGCTTTCTGGAAGGAGGCGCATACGTCGGCGACGGGGACCTCCATGCCTTCGCGGCGTATCCTGGAAACGGCCCAGAAGACGGCCGTCTTGAGGCCGCTGAAGCTGAACTCGACCCCGGATGTTCCGTTCATGGGCACTGGAAAATCAAATGCTTCCGGGTCTCCCTGCGAGGCAAGGCGGTCCACCTCGGGTCCGCCGGGATAGGGAAGCCCCAGGATCCTGGCAACCTTGTCGTAGCACTCACCCGCGGCATCGTCGCGTGTCCTGCCCACCATCGAGTAATCCCCCCAAGCCCGGACAAGGATTATCTCCGTATGCCCCCCGGAGACGACGAGGCAGAGGAAAGGGGGGGCCAGACCTTCGTGCGCGATCCGGTTCGCGAAGATGTGCCCCTCGATGTGGTTGACTCCGATCATCGGGCAATTCCACGCCTGGGCAAGCCCCTTGGCGGTCATGACGCCCACGAGCAGGGACCCCATCAGCCCCGGCCCGGTCGTAACCGCCACGAGACCGATCTCCCGGGCTGGTTCGGTTATTCCTGCATCAGAAAGGGCCGCCCGCAGCAGCGGCAAAATCGCCTCCTGGTGCTTCCGTGAGGCCAGTTCCGGCACCACTCCGCCGAACGCGGCGTGGTCCTTGATCTGGCTCGACAGGAGTGAGGCCAGAACTTTCCCGTCAAAACCCATCAGCGCGATGCCGGTATCGTCGCAGCTGGTCTCTATCCCCAGAACTGCAGCTCTGGAGAGACCGCTATCTATCTGCCGCAACCGGAACACCCCGAGCAGGAGCCCGAACAGCTCTTTGACCGCTTCCGAAGCGGCGGCCCGGACTCGTGGATCAGCGTCCTTCCTCCGCAGGCCGGGCACCTGACGCAGCCGCATTCGCGGGAGAAACGCTCCCCGCAGGAGGCGCAGCGATAGACGTGCTTTTCCGTCACTTCTTGGGCACCACCCATTCAGCCGACTCCTCCATATAAGCAAAAACGACAGCCTTCCCGGGGGGTGCGAACTCTGCCGGGATCGCCAGGGCCAGCATCGCCACAGTTCCGCTGGGGATCTCCCCCTCGATCACAAAGGCCTTCCGGGTCCGGATATCCCCTGGTTCGACTTTCCTGCCCCCGACCGCAAGGTCACCCGTGTTGAAATCCCATGGCTTGTAGGCCTCGTACCTTACGATGAAAAGCGTCTTCCCCTTAACGGGGTCGGTCCCCCAGTGGTGGGCGTGCCAGGAGAGCCATTCGGGCACGGACGGGTCGACGCGGACGGCCTCAGCCAGGGTTCTGTCGACGTAGATGAACTGGAGCTTCCCCCTGGCCCCGATGACCATGTCTCCGAGCAGCTGCCCCTCGGGGTACAGCGTGACCGTGCGTTCCTCGACAAGTTTCTGGACATCAGCAGCAAAAGCGAAAGTGCCTGCCGCGGCCAGGAAACATAAAGCCATTGCCATTATTGCTTTCCGCATGTAAAAACCTCCTTTGTTGATCGGAAATCGAGAGTCGTAAATCGTGAGTCGTTAATCGTGAATCGTGAGTCGTGAGGCGTAAATCGTAAGGGCGCAAAAAAACTGTCATCCCGATCCGCTTACCGGC
>JAUSOU010000039.1 GCA_030656095.1 Thermovirgaceae bacterium
TAATAAGCGACGGAAAGCATCTGCTTGTATGATTCCGGGAAACAGCGTTTCAGATCCTCCGTAACGCCAAGCCTGTCGCCGATGACGTCAAGGAGGTGAGTGGCGCCATGAAAGCTCCGTCTGCATTCCAGGGATGGCGTCCGGCCCTGCCTCGGCATTGTCGGGGTCGAAATGCCTCCGGCAAGCATTCGTTTGGACGGAACAAGCTCTCCTGTATCCGGGTCAAGCTTGCCGATGCAGATTCTTTTGTTGCGCGCCTGTTTCTTCTCCTTGTCCCAGTAGCCGCTGGACTCATAAACATATGTGACGCCGTTTTGTTTGCTTTTCAGGTAGACGAGTGACACCGGAAACACCCCCACTCCTTGGTATTTTATAACTATGGATGGGGGGGATAAGTCAATGGCCAATGGTCATTTCTCAATAAAACCAGTTTTTCCAGCGGTTTATCGCGTTCCTTGGTATAAGGTTCCGGAAATGCAGAGTAAAAGCGTCACTCCCTGTGATATCGGGAACATGCAGCCTTGCGAACCCAATGAAGAAGGTTACCTCATTGCAAGCGGCGGTAACCTGATGCGTGAATACCTGGGCAACCCCCAGGCTACTGAAGAGGCGTTACGCAATGGCTGGTATCTGGGTTTTGGCGATATCTGTTTTTACCTTGTCAACCCACATGACGGCGAAGCGGATTTCTACTGGATAGGACGCGAGTCCGCCCTTCTGATAAGGGGCGGGGCCAACTACTCTTGCGACCAGATCGCGGCCGAGCTCACCCATTTTGTTCAAAACCGCTACGGCCTCGGGGAAGGAGCGTTCGATCTTGCGGTTGTCGGCCTTCGGCTTGAAAGCGAGCACGAAGACACCTGTTGCGTCACAATCGACGATTCGCTACTTGACCCTGGCATCCGGCGGGAAATAGAGGCGACATTTATCGAGGAGGCTTCGATCGTCGTATCCAAAGGGGCTCGGCCCCAAAGGCTGCGCTTCGGTCCCATCCCGCACAACTTCAAGGGCGGCGTAAAAATAAAGGACCTTAAAGAGGCCTGGATGGATAAAATAGAGTGATCAGTGAACGTTAAAAAAACCGGACCAACAGGGAAGATCAGCACCACAGAGTATCTAAGGCAAGACGCACTGATCTCCCGACGGGCGGATACAGGATATGGCCGCAGATGGAAACCAGAAATTATTGTTCCCAGGCTCAGGCCGTCCTGGGCTTCTTCTTGTCCTGCTTCTGTTTTTCGACCTTCGCTCGTTTGGCCTCGTTCTGCTTCTGCCCTTTGGCCTTCTCTTTCTTTCCCTTTGTGTCGCCCATGAGATAACTCCTCTCTGGTTTCTGGCTTGGACCGCTGCCTTTCGCAGCGAGCCCGGGTTTCGATCATCTATGGATATCATACATCTCCCCATGCCAAACCCGGCGGATTCAGAACTACACAATTGACAGATCCAGGGTTTTCCGGATCCCGGCAACAGGACCCTGCTACCTCATCTTCGACTTCAGATTTACCATCTCCCCGGCAAACATAAAGCGGCCCTTTCCAAGATGGTGAATTGTCCGGGGATCTTTCACCGCGGGGTCGACCCATGCCTTGATCACTTCAAGCACAAACAGGCCGTATTTTACAACCATGCACGTATCGACCACGATGCACTCAAGATTCGCGAAACACTCCTCGATGAGAGGCGCCTCGATCCGCTGGGCAGTCCGGGGCGTGAGACCGAACTTCTCAAACTTGTCTATCTTTAACCCCGATGTATTGCCGCAACCCACGACCTTGTCGGCAATCTCGACTGAAGAAATGTTTATGCCGCATTCCCCTGTCCTCTCCAGAAGGCCGAACGAATAGTTGGCATTGCAGATTACGCAGCCAATCAAAGGCGGTTCGAACTCAAGCATCATGTGCCACGACATTGCCATAATGTTCGAGCGGCCATCCCTGGCGGTCGTGACAAGAACGACCGGTCCCGGCTCAAGCAGGCCATAGACTTTCGAAAGGGGAAAAACCCTTTTGCTCATTCCTCAGGCTCCTTTCTCTGCGTGCCAATGTCGGAATCCCTTATTATCAGAAAGTCAGAACCGTTTTTCCAGATTTGATCCAATCGGTCAAAAACTCCCCTGTGTAGAAGACTTCGATCCCGAGTGATTCAAGTTTTTCTGCAACTCCCAGGTTCTCAGCGCATTTCTTGCAGGCTATTACCCGGACTCCCGCTTCGGACATAAGGGCTAATTGCTCCTGGATCGGCGTATCCTCTGAGGCAAGCCGGGCCGAGGCGCCCCAGATGAGCAGCGTTACACTGCCCCACCAATTCCGGAGCTTCGAGTTCAGGGTGTACAAAAAAACCATGTTTTCAACTGTTTCCTTCTCGGTGCAGGTCCACACCACGAGCAGGTCGTTCATGGCTTCCGGCTTCATGCCATCCCCTCCCAATACATTTATCGAATATTGCCAGATCCAGGATCACTCAGGCTTTGTCTATTGGATCTGATCCTCCTGTCTCCTGCTTTCTGTCCGCCGGTAGGCGGATCTGCGATATCCTGTCTTCTGTCTCCTGTCCGCCGGTAGGCGGATCTGCGATATCCTGTCTCCTGTCTCCTGTCTCCTGTCCGCCGGTAGGCGGATCTGCGATATCCTGTCTCCTGTCTCCTGTCCGCCGGTAGGCGGATCTGCGATATCCTGTCTCCTGTCTCCTGTCTCTATCCTATTTCCTTGACCCTTCCCACGATTCCGTCTTCCAGCCGCACTTTTATGCCGTGGGGGTGGCTTGCGCTCTTCGTCAGGAGATCCTTGACAACACCTTCGGTCAGTTCCCCAGTCCTCTGGTGCTGCTTTTGTACGATCTTCACCCTCAGTCCCGACCTGATATCATTGCGCTCCGTTCCCGGCAAAAAAAACCCCCCTGATCATTGAAATTTGATACAAATCCACGGACATGATGCTACTTCGGCATTTCTTCTGGACACTTATTGATCTTACTACTGAACCGGAGAATTTTTTGATCAGCTACTGTATAAAATGAGATAGTTCGCAGAACATATCACCTGAAGCTGATTGGAGGAAAGCGATATGAAAACAGCCCTGTTGGTGATCGATGTACAGAAAGACTATTTCCCCGGCGGCAAAATGGAATTGACCGGCAGCACGGAAGCCAGTGAAAGAATTAAAAGCATGATCGCCCATTTCCGAAAGACGAACAGGCCTGTAATACATGTCCAGCATCTTTCGGCAAAACCGGATGCGCCATTCTTTCTTCCCGGCACGGACGGCACAGGGTTCCATGAAAACTCATCACCTGAAGACGGAGAGAAAACCGTCCGGAAAAATTATCCGAACAGCTTCCGCAAAACGGACCTGGACAGATACTGCAAAGACCATGGGATAGATACGCTGGTTGTAGTGGGGATGATGACCCACATGTGCGTGGACACTACCGTCCGCGCCGCTTTTGACCTGGGTTACGACTGCGTTGTTCTGGCAGATTGCTGCGCGACAAAGAATCTGAAGATCGATGACCGGATAATTGCCGCAGGGCATGTCCAGGACTCATTCCTGGCAGCGCTGAACGGAACTTTCGCAAAGGTGATGAATTCAAAGGAATATATAAAGCTGGAAGGGATCCGCTAAAGACTCCGCTCTTTATTAACCGGCATCATTTCGGAATACACATGAGAACTACACAGGCAATGACGGAGGCGGCATACGCACGAGCTCCAGAAATCGGCCGAAGCCTGCCTTTGGCCCAGATGCCATTCCTCCATCATTCAGAAAATAAACCTGTTCCGGGCGATTCGCCTCAAGGGAGCCAAGCGGTGTCAGCCCGCGCACATTTGACAATTCATATTCTCGACTATTTTCAGAACCTTCTTTATCCAGAGAGGTGTCCCTTTTCATCGACGTCTCGGATCTCCTGCTTGCCTGGGCAACCCCAGAGGATTTCTACCATCAGGTGATAGTGTTCGTTCCTCCTCGACGTTACATGGTAAAAAGTCCCGGGGAACTCGATCCTCAAAGGTCTGGTCAATCAGACAACCTCCAGCCCGCGTCTTTTCGCCCCCTGCCTTCAGTCAATTCCAGCCGTTTTGTCAGATGTGTACGGGTTGACACCTTTGAGGTTCTACTTTCGTCGGAGCGACACCCTTTGCATGTCATCTTTTCCGGGCTGCACCCTATCGCAGCCGCAATACGGGTCTGAATTTCCGGAGTTGCGATATTTTCGTGAACCTGGCAGTTGATGCAGTCTATCCCACATGGACCAATGTCTGAAAGAAGTTCCCGTCTATCCACTATGTCCCCTCCGCTTCGGCTGGTGTATGGTTCCTGACCCCTTGATTATTTTCGCTTCTAAAATATTCCTGCTTCTGCCGCAGCATGACAGAAACAGCCTGTCAAGAAGGCTTCCGCGTATATAATTATTCTTAAGATACTTTCATACAGGAGGGATAAAGCCATGGGGAACAGAATAGTCCAGCTCGGATACGGCAAGCAGGGTAAGGTTGTTCTTGAGGACCTTGTCAAAACCGCTTCTTTTGATGAGCTCATTATCGCCGACGCGGCTCCTTCATTTACGGATGAGATAGCAAAAATAGGTGATCCCCGAGTGAAACCGGTCCGTTTTGATGTGGACGACTTCGACGGCCTCGTAAAGCTGATGCGCGGCGCAAGCGTGGTTGTTGAACTTCTTCCGATACGCTTCACCATGCAGGTGGCCAAGGCTGCTGTGGAGGCCGGGGTGCATCTTGTGAGTTCCGTCTTTATTGTCGACTGGAGCATCCAGGACCCTGAAGGTGTGCGGAAACAGCAGGAGGACATGGCCAAGATAGACTGCATGGCAAAGGATAAAGGGCTTACGGTCCTCAAGGAGTTCGGCATGGACCCCGGCCTTGACGTTGCCATAGCCGGAGAGGCCGTCAAACAGCTGGACGAGGTTCGGGTCCTATACAACTACGGCGCCGGGTTTCCTGAACCCCGCCTGATGAACGCCAACCCGATAGGCTACAAGTTCACCTGGTCGATAGTGGACACCATGTGTTCGTACAGCATCCCGGGACGGCTCCTCAAAAACGGCGAATGGCATGATGTTGCCGCCGACTCGATGTTTACCCCTGAAAACACCCATATCCTGGAGCTGAGCGAGATCGGAGGCCGGGTTGAGTGTTTCGTGAACGGTGACGGCTACTCTCTTGCCGAGATATTCCCATCCATCGCAAAAACGGCCACATCGCTGGGCCGGTTCATCTGCCGCCTTCCGGGGCACGCCGCCCTCTGGGAGCGCCTTGTCAAATCAGGGTTTGTAAGCACGAAACCCGTTAAGGTAAAGGGAGTGAATGTCGTGCCTGCTGAGTTCTGCGCGGCATTGCTGGGATCGCAGAGCCAGTTTCACTACGGCGAGGGCGAACGCGATGTTGCGCTAATCAGGTCGGATGTCCGAGGCCTTAAAGACGGCAAACCAGCCAGGACCGTGATGCAGCTTGTCGACCTCCGTGATCTGGAGACCGGGTACACCGCTATGCAGCGGACAGTGGCATATCCGATGTCTATAGGAACCCAGATGGTGATGAACGGAGTTATTCAAAAACGCGGCATAATCGATGCCTCGGATGTTCCATTCGAAACTCTTCGCAAGGAGCTAGAAAAGCGGGGTCTGAAGATAACCCAAAAAAATGAGCCATGGGACGGCAATCAGGAGCTTGGAGGAGAGTCAACTACCACCAGGACAAGCCTGGTGGCTTGCGACTAGACCGAAGTCCGTCGCATACGGCTGGTTGACGGCAGCCTGCTCCACAGACCCGTTTTCCCGGGCAGTGGAGAGAATG
>JAUSOU010000062.1 GCA_030656095.1 Thermovirgaceae bacterium
CTCTGCGCGCCTGCTTGATGCTCACTTTGATGTCACCCTCGTTCTTCATAAAGTCTATTCTCTACTAAAGGGGTGACATTTTCGCTGTCCCCTTAAGGGGTGACATTATCGCTGTCCGGGGACAAAGGCCCTCAAAAAAGCTGACATTGCCGGTGCTTTCATGTTAACATCATAAGCAGATTCTGTTTGTGTCCTTTAAACTCAGGGAGGATTTTAGGATGCCAGTGGATGTTCACGAGGTGCAGGGTATTGTATTGTTGGCCCTTTCGCTTTTTGTCTCTTTTTTTGTTATACAGAAAATATCCAAGAAGGCTCTCGAAAGGGACCAGTACCAGTTCCTTAAGGACGTGAGTCTACTGGCTGCGTGGGCCCTTTGTGGAGTCTGGACATCAGATTCTTCTGTCCGTCTGGTCATTTCCCTTGGGATGCTGTCCGCGATAATCGGAGTTGGACAGCGAGTACTTCCGCGATTGCCATGGGCTGCAGGCTTCTTCGCCGTAGGAGCGCTCCTTTCCGCTTCGGGGCTGGGAATCTCTTTTATTGGTTTTCCCGACGGAGAGTTTCTTTTCCTGAGCCGATACTCGTCTCTGATCGTTACTGCCGTCTGGGTGGGAATTTTCCCGCTGCTTCTGCAGGAAATGGATCAGATACCGGGTCTTGCCGGCTTCCTTTCCGCCATCACCTGGGTGATCATGCTTATCGTGACGGGTATGTCCAGGCAGCATATTTCGGGGGCTTTTTACATGACCTTCATGGGAGTCGTGATCCTCGCGGTCTTCTGGAGCCGTCACGGACACTCCTACAGGCGGCTTGGTGAACCTGTTGCCGCCCTCTGGGGCACGCTCTTGGCCGGAACGTCGATACTCGGAGTGAGCAAAGGAGTAACTTTCTCCACTCTTATGCTTATCCCTCTGGGCCTTTTCGCAATTCCGATAGCAGAGGCGTCCTACAACATCGTCAATCGGGCTTTCTCCTCCCGCCCACAGGACACTCTTTTCCTGTACCGAAAGCTTGTCAGCAAGGGGTTTGATCATACCCCCGCCGTCAGGACTGTTGGGGCTCTTTGCGCTGTTCTCGGTGCAGCAGTCGCATCCTTTCAGCTACGGGACGAAAGGATGACAGCAGCAGCACTTCTGTTTTCCGCTATCGCGCTTGGCGGCGCCCTCGTGGTCATGTCGATGCGCTCGAGAACGGGTGCCCAGATCAGCGGCCGGTCCTCGATATGGGGAGTTCCCGTGGACAACATTTCTGTGGATTACGCCCTGGGCAGGATCAGGTCATGGATCCACCAGGATATGGGCGGAAGATACATTGTTACGCTCGATGCCCTTTCTGCACTGAAGGCCCGCGAAGAACCGGAATTCCGCAACCTTGTCAGGGGTGCCGACCTGGTTCTGCCCGATGGGAAGGGGCTGATATCAGCCCTTGGTTTTTTAGGAAGCCCGGTGGTACAGAGGATCCCCGGAGTTGATTTCGTGGAGCGCATGTGCAGACAGGCCGCTTCCGAAGGATGGCCTGTCTTTTTCCTCGGCGGAGCCCCCGGTATCGCACAAAGGACCGCAGCCCGGCTGGAAAAGATGTATCCCGCGCTTATTGTCGGCGGAACAGTTCATGGTTTTATCGATGAGCTCGACATGTCTGATGTTCTCGGTGCTATCCGGAGATCAGGATCCAGGTTCGTCTTCGTGGGGATGGGTGTTCCGAAGCAGGAGTCCTGGATGTCGATTTACGGAAAAACTTTGGACGGAACCGTCAGCATAGGGGTCGGGGGAAGCTTCAACGTTATTTCCGGCGATCTCAAAAGAGCCCCTGCCTTTTTGCAGTCGATGGGCCTCGAATGGCTATTCCGGCTGGCTCAGGAACCGTGGCGCTGGTGCAGGGTCTGCCGCCTTCCGCTTTTCGTTCTCCATGTGATCCTCACAAGGATGGGTTTTTCTTCACTGAAGGGAGAATAATGTTTTGACCGTAAATGCCGGGCAGTTGATGCACAGGGATCTTTCGTCCGTGTCCGAGGATGATCTTGTCCTTGATGCGGTTCATCTCTTGTACAGCCAGCGTCTCTCAGGAATCCCGGTAGTCGGGGATGACTGGGTTCTTGTGGGCTATCTGTCGGAAAAGGACATTCTCCGGGGTGCCACCCCCACGTATCTTGAAATTCTCGCCAAGAGTTCTTTTCTTGATGATTCCGAGGGTGACCTGATCGAAAAACTCAAACATATAGGAAACCTTGAGGTAAAGGAGCTGATGAATTCGGAGCCCATTTTCGTCAGACCCTCTGAAAGCCTTATGACCGTGGTAGACTTGATGTTGAGGAAGGGTTTAAAAAGACTCCCTGTTGTTGAAGGACGGAAACTGGTCGGCGTGATCGATCGCGGCGCGTTCTGCGAATTCATGATGGAGGGTGCCCAATTCTATGACACCCGCTGATCCTTCCTCCATTGACCACGGAAATCCCGATGCCGAAATTGAATCCTTCAGGAGAGATCTTGAGTCCCGGCTCGACGGAGAACGGATCAAACTGAAAGAAGAACAGTACGCTTCCCTCCGGCGGATCGAGGAACTTTCCGAGAACTCTCTTGTCAGGGCTGCTTTCGAGTGGAATGAATACGAGATTCTCCTTGTGTCCTCAAGAGAAAAATTTCTTAAAAAATCAAAAGAAGAGATGTTTCGCCTCTTCTCATCCCGTGGCAAATACGAACTGGATAATGACCGGATAAAGGCTGTACTTGAGACGATCCTCCCCATGGCCGATCCATATCACGAGGAAGGTAACGGCAATTGATAAGGAACATGGTTAATATGAACCTTATGGGCCTCGTCAGTGATCGTCCCCTGATAATTGAGTCACTTCATGATCTGGGAGTGCTCCATCTCCACGAGGAGCCCGCCGAAATCGTGCCACCGGAAACGGCGTCGGATCTGAAAATTCTACGGGGGAAGGCGCTTGGTCTTCTCGAAGCCCTGGAATGGACAGATTGGGGGTCAGTCTCAGCAAAAAACATTGAGGAAAAAAGAAGTGCTCTTTCCCTCGTGAACGGCCCGGTAATTGAAAGCATCAGGGAAAGTCTCGATTCTTTCAGCACAAGGTTGACTGATCAGAAATCCCAGAAGGCAGATCTCGAAGGTCAGATCAATTCAATAAAAAGCGCCCTTCGGACCCTAAGCCATTTCGGCACTTTTCTGAAGGAAAACCTCGCCAAAGGGAGTGACCTGTCTCTTTGGTGGATTCAGAGGACCAGCCCGGCAGATCTCGTTGCCAAAACTCAGAAAAAAATCCGGGAGAAGGACCCTCTTGGCCTCTCCGAAACCATTAATTACCATTCAGCTCTGACTTCAGGTGGCGAGGCGGTGGCGGCAATTTCCGTCAACCATGAATTCAGGGGAGAGGCAAAGGCGGTTTTTACGGAGAACGATTGCCTTCCATGGCTTCTTCCGGGTGAGTTCGAGGGTATGCGTGTCGATGAGGCCATGCCAATGATGGAACACGCTCTCCGGGACATACCGCGCAGAATTGAGGAGATCGATCGCAATTTTATGAAAACCCGGAATCTTTGGGGACCAAAGATCGGAGCCCTTTACTTTCTTCTGGATGAGAAGATCGAGGAGATCATGATCGAGATGGGGAGCGAGACGACCGGCGAGATATTCAGGATCGATGGCTGGGTTCCCCTGGACGAAAAGAAACGGTTTATGGGAATTATGGGGGGGCATTTTAAGGGAAGAGTTCTGATAAGATGGCGCGAACCGCTGCCCGAGGAATGGGGCAAAGTCCCCACAGCTCTTAAAAACCATTCATATTTTCGGCCGTTTGAGCTTTTTTTGAAACTCATGCCGGTCATCAGTTACAGAGGGCTGGATCCGACAGTTTTGATAGGTGTTTTCTTCCCCCTTTTCAGCGGGTGCATGATAGGGGACATTGGTTACGGCATAATTATACTGGCCCTGGCTCTCTGGCTCAAAGGGATGAAGAACAGGCCCCTTTTGAGTGATGTTGGCTCTATTTTTTCCTTCACGGCGGCCTGGTCAATATTCTGGGGAGTGGCTTTTGGAGAGTTTTTCGGGGATCTTGGGCACCGTCTTTTCCACCTCCAGCCGGTATGGCTCGAGAGATCCCAGACTGTACTGCCGGTAATGGTTTTTACGGTCAGTCTTGGTTTTGCCCATGTCCTGCTGGGTTTTGTTATGGGAATGATCCAGGGTATCAGGACGGGGCATCGTCGCATCTGGATGGAAAGGCTGGGCAATATTCTTGTTCTCGCGGCCCTGCTAAGCGCGATGATTGTTGTCAAGGGATGGCTCCCCAAACAGCTGTTCTCAATGACGGCCACGCTTCTGGTTCTTGGTCTGGCGCTTCTTATGGCCGGGGGCGGAATGGGCGGTCTTGTCGAGTCCCTTGGTTCCATCGGGAACATTCTCAGTTATATGCGCATAGCGGCGATCGGTCTTTCCTCAGCCATTCTTGCAATGGTTGCCACCAGTATCGTCGATTCCCTGGGAGTATCATTTGTCGGGGTTTTTATGGCTTTGACGATTCATCTCCTTAACTTCGTTCTTGCCGTAACAGGATCGGGGCTGCATTCGGCCCGCTTGCAATATGTTGAATTCCTGGGTAAGTTTTATTCGGGAGGCGGCACTCAGTACAAACCCTTTTCAAGGAGGAAGCCTGAACTATGGAAAAAGCGATAATTGCTCTGGCCGCGGCTCTTGCGGTGGGTATACCTGCCATCGCGACAGCCTATGCCCAGGCCCGCATAGGAAGCGTCGGTGCCGGAACCATTGCTGAAAAGCCCGAAACAGCAGGGATAATTATCATTCTCGAAGCCATTCCCGAGACAATGGTTATCCTGGGTTTTGTGGTCGCGGTCATGCTGATCCTTCAGTTTGCCTGATCCCGACTGTGCTGCCGTGAAGTCGGGAATGGAGACATCAAGCCTCAAACCCGGTGATATTTCTGAACTGCACCTGTTCAGACGTGCGCTGGAGGCGGAATATGAAAAAAGATCTTCCGAAATGAAAGCAGAATCGGAGAAATTCATCTCCGAAAAAATGTTTCTTGCCAGACGTGAGACTGAGCGCCGTGTTCACTCCCTGAGAGAGGAGCACATAAAAAAATTCTCCGGGCTTCTTGAGCGGGAAAAAAGGCGCGTTCTTCTTGAGGTTCGCGGAGAAGCCCTTCTTGAGATCGCGGCTCTTTCCGAGCAGCTTTCCGGGAAGATCAAAAAGGAGATCGCGGATTTGCGGATGGACCGTGAAAGATACAAGCCGGTCCTGAAGAGTCTGGTCCTCGAGGCACTTGATGCGTTAGGGGAAACCGCGGTTGTCAATGTCTTTCCGGGCGAAGGTTCGCTTGTTCCTTTCGACGGTCGTATTCAGGCGATCGAGGAGGAAGAAGAGGGGCTTGCGGACGGAGGGTGCCTTGTTCAGGATGCCAGAACCCGCTCCATTGTTGTCGACAACAGCATAATGACGCGCTGGAACCGGTTCCAGAGAGCTTTCATCCAGGAATTTTCGGAGAATTTCGCTGATGTACTTCAAGGATTTGACAGATTTTCCCGAGAACTACGGATATCTTAATGCAAGGCTCCGTGCCCACTTTTCCGACTTTCTCGGGAGAGAGGATTACCGTAGGCTTGCCGGAAAATCCCTTGAAGGGATCGAGGTATTTCTTCTCGAGACCAGGTACGGAAAGAGTTTTCGCAAAGGACTTGTCGAACAGCCTCTTTCAGCCCACAGGAGGATCGAGATGGCGTTGGGGGAGACGGCGGCCGACAGCCTCAGCCACGCCAGAAAGATGGCCATGGGAGAACCTGAGGATCTGTTGATGGTTATTCTTTCAAGTGCCGATCTTCATAACGGAAGGCTCCTCCTGAGATTTTTTTTCACGGGAGCGATTTATGATGGGAATCCCCTGTGGCATGGGTACGGGACTCTCCCCGTATCTTTCTTCCGCAAGTTGTGGAGCAGTCACTCGATCTCTCACGTTATCGACAGGTGTCTTGCCTTTCCGCACCCTCTTTCGCGCCCCCTTGGGAAGGCCTGTTCGGAACTCAGGAAGGGCGTAGCACTTCCTGCAAGCGAGAGAGTTCTTCTCACCGGGATACTGGCATACCTTAATGTGATTCTTGACCGCCACCGGTCAAAAGACTCCGGCATAGTAAGGGATTTTCTCGGGAGGTCCATTGACATCTGGAACATGAACACATGGTCCAGGGTCATTTCCGGATCCATTTCGAAGGAAAAGGCGGCCGGGCTTTATATTGAAAAAGGTTCCTATCTCTCGATCGAAAAATTAAACGCCTCAGCCTATCCAAACCAGCTCCTTCGGTCAACTCCCTGGGAGGAGATTCTTGCAAGATCTCCATCCCGGAGTGTTGCAATGATCGTCAGCAGGGCCACAAAACTCTTCTGGCTCTGGCAGATCTCCCTCAGGAGGAGGGACCCGCTCGGCATAGGGGTCGCCATCGGATACTGCGCCCACCAGCTTGTCGAGTGGCAAAACCTGAATGCTCTGGTGGTTGGCATCGATATGGGGCTTGGTGTGGATTCGATCATGGACAAGATGATAATTCCGGGGTGAGGATCCCTTATGAAGGAAAACGACGGAAAGGGGTATGTTCTCGGCAGGCAGCTTTTCATTGAGCTCTGGTCTCTTCTGGGCCTTGAGTCGATGGTTTGCGAGGGAGCGGCGGACTTTGGCGGATGTTTGCAGAGGCTGAAGGGTGAAGATGTGGCGTTTGTCCTCGTCGAATCGGACTGGTTCAGAAACATTCCCGACATCTACAAAAAAAGGATAAAATCCGAGAACAGCCCCGTATGGGTTGAGATACCATCACTCAACAGCAGTGTGAAAAATTGGGAGTGAGCGAATGTCAAGTTACGGCCAAATAAAAAGCCTTGCGGGGACGGTGATCCGGGCTATCCTGTCTCAACCCGTAACCAATTTTGAAGTCGCCCGTGTTGGAGAGGAACGGCTTCTCGGAGAGGTCATAAGGATAGAAAAGGGCGAGGCTGATATCCAGGTATATGAAGATATTGACGGGGTCCACGTTGGAGAACCGGTGGAGTTCACAGGCGAACTCCTTGGGATCGATCTTGGGCCCGGGTTGCTTGGAAATGTTTTTGACGGCATAGGACGGCCGCTTGCGTTTGCAGAACCTGGAGAGACCCCTCCAGTGTTCCTCAAGAGAGGTTTCTATGCCAAAAGCCTCGAACCCCGCTCGAAATGGGTCTTCAAGCCCAATAGATCAGTTTCGGAAGAGGTTTTCCCCGGCGACATCATAGGTACGGTCCGGGAGGGCCTCGGATTCGACCATGCCGTGATGATCCCCCCGGGAATGCCATCTTCCCGCATCCGCAGCATTATCCCTGACGGTTCCATGGTTTCAGTTGAAAAGGCTGTCTGCGAACTTGAGTCAGGCGATGTTATTTTCCTTTCCCAGCGCTGGCAGGTACGAACACCCAGACCGGTCAGGGAAAAACTCCCCTTCACAGAGCCGTTCATAACCGGGCAGAGGATCCTTGACACGATGTTCCCGGTCGCGCTGGGGGGAGCGGCCGTTGTCCCCGGAGGTTTTGGCACCGGCAAGACTGTTACTCAGCAATCCCTTGCAAAATGGTGCAACGCGGAGATAGTTGTCTATATCGGATGCGGGGAACGGGGCAACGAAATGACCGAAGTTCTGGAGGAGTTCCCTCGCATAATCGATCCCCACACTGGCAGACCTCTTATGGAGCGGATGGTCCTGATAGCCAACACCTCCAATATGCCGGTAGCGGCCCGCGAGGCAAGTATCTACCTTGGAATGACCATAGCCGAATATTTCAGGGATATGGGGCTCAATGTTGCCCTGATGGCGGATTCCACCTCCCGGTGGGCTGAAGCTCTCAGGGAGATATCCGGTCGGCTAGGGGAAATGCCGGGCGAAGATGGGTACCCCGCCTATCTGGGTTCAAGACTTGCCCAGTATTATGAAAGGGCCGGAAGGGCTCTCCTCAATGGGAAGCTGCGGCGCACAGGCTCCATAACCATATTCAACACCGTATCACCGGGAGGCGGTGATTTTTCGGAGCCGGTGACTCAATCGAGCCTGAGACTCTCGGGAGCCTTTTGGGCTCTGGACAAGAGACTGGCAGAGAGCCGCCATTTCCCCTCTATCAACTGGAAAAAGAGCTACTCACTCTATGAGAATGGATTACGGCCCGTCTTTCTCCAGAACCTTGGGCCCCAATGGCAAAAAGGAGTTGCCTTCCTGAGGGAACTTCTTGACAGGGAATCGGAACTCCTTTCTCTCGTTCAGATCGTCGGCAGGGACGCACTATCTGAACAGGACAAATGGGATCTGGAGATGGGCGAGATCGTAAGGATAAGTTTCCTTCAGCAGAACGCTTTTGATCCCCAGGATGCGTTCTGCCCACTTGAAAAGCAGATGCTGTTTGCAAAAACGTTGATGGATCTGCATATTCTCGTATCGAAGGAGATCGAAAATGGAGTTCTTCACTACCAGGTGCAGAGGCTGGGATTGCTTCGCGGCATGCTCTCAATCAGGAAGGTTCCGGAAAAAGAATTTCTGACAGAATCTTCCAAATGGGTTGAAAAAGTTGGTAGATCTTTAATTGATATGGAGGCCTTTTCGTAATGAAGCTCTACCGGGAGGGTTCCAGACTTGTACAGGGAATTTCCGGCCCGCTGATTTTCGTCGCAAACGCGCGTAATGCAGCCCTTGGAGAAGTCGTTACCATAGAAACAAAAAAAGGCACGAGAACGGGTCAGGTTCTTCAGGTCGATGGAGATGTTTGTGCGATCCAGGTTTTTGAGGGGACCCTTGGGCTCAACCCTGGGGATTCCACTGTTTGGTTTGAGCGGGACGTTGTAAAGGTCCGTCTCGGCCAGGCCCTTATAGGTCAGGTTCTTGACGGACGCGGTTTGCCCAGAAACGGTACCCCCATCCCGTGTTTCGAGCAGGAACTTCCGATCAGCGGATCCCCCCTTAATCCGGCGATGAGATCCAGCCCCAATGCGTTCATCGAGACAGGCATTTCATCCATAGATCTTCTGAACACCCTGGTCAGGGGTCAAAAGCTCCCCATATTTTCCGGTGCGGGGCTTCCGGCAAACGAAATAGCCGCTCAGATAGTCAGGCAGGCCAGAGTTCCCGGAAACCCCGACACCTTTCTTGTAGTATTTGCGGCCATAGGCATTACCGAGCGAGAGGCTCGATTCTTTCTCGACTCCTTCGAGGAGACTGGTGCGCGTTTCCATGGAATTTTCATTGTCAACCTTGCAAGTGATTCGGCGATTGAGCGTCTTTTGACGCCCAGAACGGCGCTCACAATAGCCGAATTTTTTGCGTTCGAAAAGAATTTCGATGTTCTTGTCGTAATGACCGACATGCTTCATTACAGCGAGGCTTTGCGCGAGGTTAGTTCAGCCAGAGAGGAAGCTCCGGGAAGAAGGGGTTTCCCCGGATACCTGTATTCCGATCTTGCAAGCCTGTACGAGCGCGCCGGGTGCATCTCGGGGCGTAAGGGGAGCATAACCCAGATCCCAATAGTCTCAATGCCGGGTGACGACATGACCCATCCGGTGGTCGATCTCTCCGGATATATCACTGAGGGGCAGATCGTTCTCGACAGGCGCATGCAGGCGAGGGGGATATATCCGCCAATAAATGTCCTCTCCAGCCTGAGTCGCCTGATGAACAAGGGGATCGGAGAGGGAAAAACCTTCGCCGGACATCGCCCTGTAGCCGATCAACTCTTTGCTTCCTACGCAAGATCGAGGGAGGTCTCAAGGTTGAGGCTGATCATAGGGGATGAAGGACTTACGGAGACGGAGTCTCATTACCTGAAATTCGGAACCGTCTTCGAGAAGATCTTCCTCAACCAGGGTTTTGCATCGCTGACAATTGAAGAGTCGCTGATTGCCGCCGAAAAATGCCTTTCGGTTCTGCCGGACGAGGAGCTTTACCGGGTTCCGGATGACATCCTCGAAGAAGTCGGGAGGTTGAGATCCCATGACGGATGAACACCAGGTCTCACGGAGTGACCTGGTTGAACTGTCTCAACGGATCGATACGGTCCGGTTCGGCTGTTCTCTCCTTGAGAAAAAGAAAGAGGCGCTTCTCAGGACGATAGAGTCTGACAGAGCTGTTTTTTCAAAGATCAGAGGCGAGGTTGAGGAGATGCTTTCCTTCCTTTCATATGCCTACGCCCTGGTTCAGCTTTTTGAGGGTGAATCCGTAATGACCCTTCTGTCATGGGGGGTTGAGCCGAGGAAGATCAGGATTGTGCACCACTCCCTTATGGGCTGCAGATATTGCCAGTTTATATTCGAAGATGAGGGAAGAGGCGGGGTGCTGGCGGGGATGCTGATGGATCCTGCCCTTGCTTCTCTTCATGTAGATGAATTGCTGGAAACCCTTTCAAAGATAGAACCGATGCTTTGGAAGTACGTCAACCTCAAATCAAAACTTGACGCGCTGGAGAAGGAGTTCGAGAAAACCCGCAGGAAAGTCAACAATCTTGAACAGGAGATGCTTCCGCCCATGGAAACTC
>JAUSOU010000081.1 GCA_030656095.1 Thermovirgaceae bacterium
GGTCGCACTGGCAGCTTATGCGGCATCGGGTGTTGCCGGTTCGAATCCGATGAAGACTGGATTCTCGGCTTGCATCATGGCCCTCGGGGGGTTTCTCATTCCCTACATGTTTGTCTACAACGGGGCACTTCTCTGCAACGGGTCGCTTCTAAATATCCTCCTTGGGCTTATTCCGGCCCTGATAGGGATCATCGGGCTTGCAGCAGCAGAGCAAGGTTATTTACTGCGCTCCATGAGCCTCCCCGCGAGGCTTGTTTTTGGGGCCATCCCCTTCCTGCTGATTTATCCCAGTCGCGTAGCGGACCTGCTTGCGGCAGGCGTGGTCGCTGCCTATTTCTTTTATCAGAAACGCCAGCCCAAAGAGGACCTTGTCAGGGAGGAGGCATAGAGGTGAAGAAAACTACCCCACGCCCTGTTATCAGTGCTGAAAAAGCGGTGAGCTATATTCATGACGGAATGTCCGTCATGATCGGGGGCTTCAATTACGGGGGCATTCCCTACACGCTTGTGGACGCCCTCGCTGAAAACGGGACCAAGGATCTTTACCTCATTGCCAACGATACGGCCTATGCGAACGATGAATATCCCGAAGGCATCGGGCATGGAAAACTGATCGTCAATGGGCAGGTCAGGAAGGCTACAGCTTCGCACGTCGGACTGAACAGGGAAACAGGCCGCCTCTTCAACGAAGGCAAGCTGGATCTGGATCTTGTTCCTCAGGGGACTTTCGCCGAAAGGATCCGTTGCGGAGGTTTCGGCCTGGGAGGATTCCTCTCACCGACAGGTGTAGGGACGATCTACGAAGAAGGAAAGCAGATGATCGTCGTTTCAGACAAACGCTATATCATCGAATTGCCACTGAAGGCCGATGTGGCGTTGATCCGGGCATACAAGGCCGACACTTGTGGAAATCTTGTCTATATCGGGACAAACAGGAATTTCAATCCCTTGATGGCTGCCGCCGCCGATCTTGTTTTTGCAGAAGTGGATGAAATTGTTGAGCCGGGGGAGCTCGACCCCGACTGCATCGTAACGCCGGGAATCCTTGTCGATGCCCTCGTCCTGAAAGGAGACAGCTACTATGCTTCCCGCACTTGATGATGAGCTCGTCCGTCACCGCATCGCGAAAAGGATTGCCCTGGACCTTGAAGATCAGTCTGTGGTCAACCTCGGTATCGGTATTCCGACCCTTGTTTCCGACTACATCCCTTTGGGTAGCAACATGGTCCTGCAAACGGAGAACGGCGTAGTCGGCGCAGGTCCGATACCCGAGGAGCCCGATCTCCGCTACATCGGTGCGGGGGGAAGGGCTCTCTCGCTGATTCCTGGTTCCTCCATCGTAGCCAGCGATTTCAGTTTCGGCCTCATCAGGGGAGGGCACCTGGATGCCACGGTTCTCGGAGCCCTGGAGGTAGATGAAGAAGGCAATCTTGCCAACTGGTGGATTCCCGGAAAGCTGGTTCCAGGAATGGGTGGCGCGATGGACCTGGTGACCGGGGCGAAAAACGTCTATGTTGCAACGGCTCACCTGGACAAGAAGGGTAGACCGAAGCTCGTCAGGAAATGCGCGCTTCCGCTTACGGGAGTCGCGGTCGTGACGACAATCGTTACGGAATTCTGTGTCGTCCGCAGGAAGGAAGGGAAGATGATCCTCTGTGAAATCGCTCCAGAAGTTACCGTCGACGAACTGGTGGCCAATACCGGGATGACCCTGTCCATTCCCTCCGAACCCATCCCGATGCTTGGAATGTGAGAAGGGGCAATACTGCTGAATCGAAAGGTGGGGTCCGCATTATGGGAAAACCCGTGATCCTGAGTGCCTGCCGCACGGCCGGCGGAAAATTCGGGGGAATGCTTAAGAATACCGATGCCACGGAGCTTGGGGGGCATGTCATAAGAGAAGTCCTCTCTCGCAGTGGCCTGGCCGCAGGTGACATCGGGGAAGTTGTTATGGGCAACGGGTGGCAGGCGGGTGTCGGAGCGAACCCGGCACGCATCGCCCTTTTCAAGGCCGGGCTTCCCCAGTCTATCCCGGCATTCACAGTCAACAAGCGTTGCGGTTCGGGGCTCAAGGCCGCCATGCTCATCAGCGACCGCGTGCGCCTGGGTGATATCTGCGCAGGAATCGCAGGAGGGATGGAAAGCGCCTCGAATGCCCCCTATCTTTCCCAGGATGCCCGCTGGGGGGCCCGCATGGGAGAAAAACCGCTTCTTGATGTTCTGCACAAGGACGGTTTCATGTGCCCCCTGGCAGGGATGCTGATGGGTTCGACGGCGGAGGTTCTCGTTGAGGAATTCTCGATCTCGAGGGAAGAGCAGGATAAGTTTTCTCTAGAAAGCCACAGGAAGGCCATACAGGCTGCAGACAACGGCTGGTTCACGGAAGAGATCGTTCCCGTCCCGGTTAAGGACAGGAAAAAGGGGACGATTTTCTTTGAACAGGACGAGATTCCGCTTCGAGACACGTCCATGGAGGCTCTCGCAAAACTTCCTGCGATTTTCACGAAAGACGGGACGATTACCGCGGGCTCCAGTTCTGCCCTTTGCGACGCGGGTTCTGCCGTTGTCCTTGCCGACAGCGAATGGGCGGCTGCTAACGGCTTCAATCCTCTCGCCGAAATACTCGGATATGCTCCGGGAGCTCTCGATGCCCTCCACATGGGGCTAGGGCCCACCGTGGCGATCCCGAAGGCCCTGGAAAAGGCGAGGCTGTCTCTGGAAGACATGGAAATCATCGAAATCAACGAGGCTTTTGCCGCACAGGTCATTGCCTGCCACCGCGCCATGCCCTTCGACATGGACAAGCTGAACCTCCACGGCGGAGCCGTTGCTCTTGGCCATCCCATAGGGGCTACTGGCACAAAAATCCTAGCGACCCTGCTTTACGCACTGAAAACCCATGATAAGGAAATCGGGTTGGCCAGTGCTTGTATCGGAGGAGGGCAAGGCGTTGCCATGGTGATCAAGAGGCTTTCCTGATCGAGTTGTTCCGGAAGGATGGTTTGGCTGTTGAGCTGCTCGCCCTGTCGGGCAAAGATACCCGGCAGAAGCCACGTGGCGGCGCACGAAGCGTTCGAAATTATCCTCGGAACGCTGAACGACAAGGAACAGATCGTCCGATAGTACGCTCCTCTGCAGAGGAGTAGCCGGATTACACGGCTTCGAACAGAATGATGAAAGACCTCCCTTGAAGGGGAGGCCCTTTTTTATCGTGTGTGTTAAGGGAAGTCGGCGTGGGAGTGGTTGGAGTGGGGGATGTTGGAAGAGGGACGGCTAGTTTCTCATGGGGAGTTTATTTCTATGGGATAGGCTTCAATCACCCATGCATATAGCGGTTAATAATGCGGAAGAATTAACCTGTTGGCCATTTGTAGAGGTTCCCATCGAAGCAACTTCCTTCTTTCTTGGACTTAAGACCATTAAAAATGAAATTTAGACTATTCATTGTCAATCACAGCTGTCCAAAATAAATGGGAAATAGAAGTACGACCCAGTAACCGCAACGCGCCAGAGTGGTTTATGAAAGGGTGAAAGGGGGGGCAAAATGAATATCGGTTCTCTGAATGGAAGGGACAGACAACAGGAGATCATAACCTGCTGCTTCCGGGAATTTAAATTAATGAAAAAGGCAACGCCTGAGAACAAAGCCGACCCCGGATCCTGCAAAAAATCCCAGCATGTCAGCTATGAAATCCATTACCTCCCCTGATCTGTAAGGCACGAACACCTGGATCACCTCGGATCCCAAAGCGACAAGTAAAAGCACCAGGAAGACCGTCTTCCTGGAAGCCGCCTCCGTTGCGGTCGGAAAGAGCGACAGAATGAAAAAGACACCGAAGTGAGCGATCTTGTCACCCATATCGATAGCGGATAAGGGTGTTCTGCCAATAGGCATTATCGAGATCAAGAGAAATGCTATTATCCCGGCCACCCAAACTGTCCTGAGAAACCATATCGGGATGTTCCTTAAAGTCATATTATTGTGTCCTTCCCATGGAGAACCACGGATTCTTCATCAAGGCCAGCAGATGGAGATGTTTACAATATCCGGTCAGGTTTTCTTTTTTGAAATACATGCCGATGCGGATAAAAAAGAGGGGTCTCTTCCTTTCGGAAGCGGCCCCTCGGCATTTCAGCGTCCTTGCAGACTACTGGGAGATAGCGCTGACCGGGCAGACCGCTACGCATGCCCCGCACTCAACGCATGTGTCGGGGTCAACGTGGGCCTTGCCGTCTTCCATGCTGATCGCGGAAACGGGGCACGTTCCAACGCAAGCCTCGCATCCTACACAGGTATCCTTGTCGACGACTGCCTTTGCCATTCGATAGTCCCTCCTTGTTTGGGGTTGTACTTTGACTATACACTGAACGCCGTTCATTTTAGCGCAAATGCTCTGGACGCTCAAGGATTGAACCCGTGAATTGTCAACCGTGAATCGTAGGGTCCGGGGCTTTCTGTAATCTCGACCGTAGCTGAGGGATCTGGGTTAAGTTTCCCGATTAACGGATCGCGATTAACGGGTTCTGCCTTTACCGTTCACTGAACTGTATAATAAGCTCGGATAATTATCTGAAAGGTGGTGCCTTAAATGCCGAAACAGGGACAATCCCCAGAAAAAGAGATCATGTCGGTCCTCGACAGGAATCTGAAGAGCATTTGGGACGCCGATGTCGCGACCTATCGGCGCACGACCGCCGAGGACTGCTCGTTCTTCGAGTGGTACATCTCGCCGCAGAGGATCGACGGACTGGACTTTCACCTCAGGGAACTGAGGGTTCACCGGATGGTGGTAGGCGGAGGCCCGGACCCGCTTGAAGAGGACGAGCAGCTTTTCGAACACGAGATACTCCAGCCGAGGGTTCAGATATACGGCTCCTGTGCTATTGCCACCTTCACCCTCATGGTGAGAGCTGTGTTTCCCGGAAAGATAGTCCGCAAGAGCCATAACGAGACGCGGGTCTTCAACAACTTCGGCACGGAGGACGAGCCGGACTGGAAACTCGTGCACTGCCATAAGTCGCCCATCGCCACCCCCGAAAGCATGTCCGTTCTCAGGAGCTGACGAGGCAGGGAGGCAGGAGGCAGGAGACAGGAGGCAGGAGACAGGAAATTCAAAACCTTATAAAACAGGCAAGATATAGAGAGCAAAGCCTGTCGTTCCGACCACAAGGGGACGAAATCCCCGCATCGGCGATGGCCAATAAAGGGTAGAAATCTGGTTTAAAACTTTGGAAGCAGGGCCAAACCTTTGGGCAAAAAACAACGATATTTACAGAAGTTTTGTTTTTGGATTTTCCTGTATCCTGATGCCTGCCGCCTGTGTCCTTTGTTCTTTACAGTGCCTTCCAGTTCTTGAACCCCTTACCCAAAACCTCCGAGGCGTCGGAGATGATCATGAAAGCCTTGGGGTCGTGAACGGACAGATGGCGTTTCAGGTCCATCGTCTGGCGCGGCGTGAGGACGCAGAGCAGGGCGGGGCGTTCCTGGTGAGTGTATCCGCCCTCTCCGTGAAGGATCGTCACTCCGCGGTGGAGTTCATTTGTGATGAAGTCGGCGGTCTCCTGGGGTGAGTTGCTGATTACGAAGACCTGCCGTCTGCGGTCGAACGAGCGCAGAACGTTGTCGGTGACAAGGGCGTTCGCGAAGATGCTGACCAGGCCGTAGATGGCGCTCTCCAGCCCGACGATAAAGACAGAAACTCCCAGGATCACAAGGTTGATGTAGAAGGTGAATTGTCCCACCTCGACTCCGTATCGTTTGCGAAGAGCCACTACGAGAATATCCGTTCCTCCGAGGGAACTCCCCGAACGAAGCACCAGTCCGCTCCCAAGCCCCTTGACGGTTCCGGCCAGGATAGCTGCGAGCAGCCGTTCATTGAGAAGAGGGTAGGGCATGCCTTCGAACAGCTTCAGGAGGATGGTCAGCAGGATTACCGCGTAGACCGTCCATCCTATGAAGCGTCGAGACAGCTCACGCAGGCCCCACAGGAGAAGGATCAGATTGGCGATGCCCACAACCCATGCCGGGGATATTCCGAAGGCGTAACTGGACAGAACGGCTATTCCGGAGACTCCTGAATCAGGGAACCGGTAGGGAATGGTAAGAGACATTATCCCGAAAGCCACAATAGTGGTTCCGAAAGTCATGAGCAAGAACGTGGGCAGTTCCTGACGCACCGCGGAGAATCCGCGAAGAAAAGTCTTTTTCAGGTTAAATTCCATACTCGAATTATAAGCCCTCTTATGTCCCTGTTCAAAGAAAAGGGCCGCTTCATGTTACAATTATGGCCGATTTCAATATATAAGGGGGCATTTTTCAGATGCAGATGCCGATGCAGATAAGCCTGGACGAGATTCTGTCCATGCTTCTGGCAAGAGTGGATAATCTTGCATTCAACGACGAGAATATCAAGACCAAGTTCAATATCCTTGCCCGCGCCATGTACAAAAAGGGTCTGATCACCGACGAGGACATTACCGACTCTATACGCGAGGAGCACCGCATCCTCAAGGAGCTCGGCGTGATCCAGGAGATGCCTGCCGATGACGTCATCCTCACCATAGCGGAAGGCATTCTGCAGTGGGTCAAGGGCGATGTGGAAGCCATCAAGAAGGCGATGGCGGAGTACGAGAAGAAGGTCCAGGAGATCTCGAAACAGCAGGCGGGAAAACCCAGGATCGACGTGGCCTCGCCGGCCGTGCTTCATCAGTTGAACAAGCTCAGCGGCAAGAATCCCCGGGGCGGTGGAAAGCTGATCCTCTAAATCGTTTCGTATGTTGTTTATGGGTCCCGGCTTGTGCCGGGGCCCTTTTTGCAGATTCTGCAAAAGCCGCCGGGAGGTTGTGAATTGTCCTTGATCGTTTTCGCTGTGTTCATCTTTTTTTCGGCCGCGCTGGGTGCAAGCATGGGATCCTTCCTCAACGTGGTCGCGAGCCGGACTGTGGAGGAGCGCTCCTGGTGGGGGGAAGAGCGCTCCTCCTGCGACAGCTGCGGAAGAAAATTGACCGCCACGGAGCTTGTACCCATAGTCTCCTGGCTTGTCCTGCGGCGGGGGTGCCGGTCCTGCGGCGCGAAGATCCCCCTCAGGTACCTGGGCGTGGAAGCCGCGGGCGCGGCCATCGGGGCGCTTCTGGCATGGAGATGGGGTTTTTCAGTTACCTTGATCTTTGCCGCTGCAATAGCTTCGGGGCTCTTTCTCAACGCACTGACGGATCTTTACGGGGGCCATGTTTACGACCTGTTCGCCTTGGGGCTCGGGGGTGCGGGGATGCTTATGAGGATCGGCGGCGGATTCCCGGGGCTGACCGACGGATTACTGGGGGCACTGCTGGGTTTCGGCGTCATCGCAGTGATCATCATCGCCAGCCGGGGCGGGATGGGCTGGGGAGACGCGAGCCTGATGGCTGGCACCGGTGCGGCCCTTGGGTGGCAGTTGACGGCCTGGGCTCTCTACACGGGTTTCATGATCGGGGGAGCGATCGCCCTTGGCCTTCTGGCTTCCGGGCGGATAAAGAGAAAAGACGCCATTCCTCTGGGGCCGTTCCTCGCGTTGGGAGGGATCGTCTCCATCGTTACCGGGCCATGGTTTTTTTCCCTTTTCGGCATTGCTGTCAGATGGCCCTGGTACTAGAAAAGAAGCGGGGAGAGGACCCCGGTCATTATTTCGAGGGTCTTTATGGTAGGTATGCCCTTTATTGTGCGGAATGAGTGGTCGGCTCCCTCGATGACGATGAAGTTTTTACTGTCTGCCGGGAGAGGGGCCGCGGAAACCAGATCTCTGCACGATCTTTCGGAGAAGGTCAAATCGAGCGACCCGTAGAACGAGAGCAGCCTTTTGCCCCTCAGGTTCCGGGCCGATTCGAGAAGCACTTCTTCCGGGGGCAAGGTATCGAGGATGGGGAGAGCGAGTGATGATGCCGCCTCGGGTCGGATGAATGATCCGGTACCCCCGAGAGCTATCCCTGACGGCGTGAAGGAAAGCCCGCTCTGTCCGCGTGCCGCGAGGACCGCATGGATGCCTCCCAGGGAGAAGCCGAAGATCCAGAGGTTTTTTGAGCCAATTTCCCCGACGGCCGCCTCGACCCCTGCGACAGCATCTGCATGATCCTGGACGAAGGTCTTGCCGCTGAAGGCGGCGTGGGCCCATGCGTCGCGGTCCGTTCCGAAGGTCTCCCTGTCGCGCCTCCTGCGGCTGGTCTCCACGATGGCGCACCAGGCGCCCTCGTGTGAGATCATGCGGGCGAGATCGCCGTACTTGTTTCCCGGTTGAGGGTTTGCGCATCCGTGGACGCCGTGAAGCAGGACGACAAGATGTGCTGTGTCCTTCTTTGCCTTCGGTCCCAGTATGTGAACGGGCACAAGGCCGTCTCCAAAAGAGCCTTTTGCGTGGGTGGTTCTGAACGCAGGATTCAACCCCGGAACCCCTTTCGCCTATAATTGTGCCAATGGTGCTTCAGATATATAGCTCGCTGGTTCTTTGAGCATATTGAGTTTATCATAGTGACGTGTTTTAATGAATTACTCTGTTTCCTTGAAGGGGGATCGTCTCATGTCCACGGTCTGCGAGTGGCTAAAATCCAATAATCTCCAGGGCATCTGCGGAGAGATACTCTCCTTGATATCCATGCCGCTGATGGCGGGAAGGGTCCTGGATGACGAACTGATCGTGGAGGAGGCAAACGACAACCTCAGGGAGTTTCTGCGCGAATCCATCAAGGATCTCCCGGAAAGCGCCGAAAATCTTTTTTCTAACATTCAGGGCCCGCTCGACATGCTCCCTCTTGAGGAGGGCGCCCGCGGCAATGGGTGGACGCGCAGGAAGTGGCCCCTGGTGAAGGGCGAGTACGAACTGGAACTTTTCTGCTGGGGCGACGGCGGAGGCCGTTTTGTGGCGTTCTTCGACGACCTGACGCCCCACGAGGTTCACTCAAGGCTCATGATATTGAAGGAAAGAATTCTCTTCCTCATGAATCTCTACGACGCGAAGGGGATGATCCCCCAGATGCTCACTGAATTGGTCGAACACCTGGAGGTCGACTGGGCTGGGATCTTCGTCTGGGACGGCGCCCGTGAGAACTGGGTCCTTTCGGGGGAGGAAGCCAACCCGGCGGAGTTCTCTCAGGAGGCCTACCGCAACGCGGTGACGTTCGCCAGAAGGATTTCGGAGACCAGGGGAGGCCCATTCGGGCATCAGTTCGGCGGACTGGCCATCCAGGAAGGATCCCAGTGGTGGATCCCGTGGTCTTTGGAAGCTGATGAGTGGAGACTGCTTCTTTCCGAGGCGGGTTTCGAATCGCTCTTTGCCGGAGTTCTGTTGACCGGGTCCAGTCCCGCGGTCCTGCTCTGTCTTTCGAGAGAATCCGGGGGTTTCGCCAAAATCAACAGGGACGTTCTGGAGTCTATCTGGCCCGTCTTTCTGTCGCTTGCCGAGAGGAACCGGGCCGTATCCGGGATTACCAAACTGTACACTCGCGACCCGGTTACGGGTCTTTACGCCCGGAACATGATGCACCGCATCACCAAACTGGAGATGAACAGGGCCAGACGCTACCGCTACCCGCTGTCGGTAATTTCCGTAAAGGTGAACAATATGAGAACCATCAGGGACAAGGGCGGGATAGAGGCCGTGGACGAGACCTCACAGCGGCTGTCGAGACAGGTTCTCAAGAACCTGAGGAACGTGGACATAGGAGGACGGCTCGAAGACGACCACATGGTCCTGCTGCTCCCCCATACTCCCATCGAAGGGGCCAATATTGTCTCAGGACGCCTCGCGTCACAGGTCTCGGGGTTGTCGCCGTTTCCCGCGCTTCCGCTTGACGTTTCGGTCAAGACCGCTGCAATGGACGAAGAGTGTGCCGGACCGGAGGAGCTGCTTGCAAAAATCGGCTATGCGTGGTTGCCCGAGGCCGGGTCATGACACTCCAGAAAGAAGCGCAAGTGCCCTTTCCAGGTCTTCGGGCGGGGGGACCCTCAGCCTGACCGCGGAGTCGTCCAGGTCCAGGTAGCCCGAGCCCGGTTCGCTGTCAATACCCGCCTGGGCCAGTATCTCGAAGAGATTTCCCCTCCGGTGCCGGATCATCATTATCGGCGATGAAGGATGGGTATCGGCCACCTCAATAAAACTGTTTCGCTTCAGGATTTTTATTATTGCGCCCTTGGCCTCAAGAACGTATTTTTTTGTCTCCTGGAGGAAGTCGTTATCCTCCAGGGCGGCCAGCGCGGCCTCGATGCCGGGAAGGCTCACCGAAAAGGGCGGCTGGAGCATGTTGAATATCTGCATCAGCTCCAGGTCGCGTATCACGCCATATCCCACGCGCATTCCGGCAAGTCCCCAGGCTTTTGAGAACGATCTGGTCACGATGCAGTTGGGGGAATCGATATTTACGGCTGATTCCCGGGTCGGGAGGTAGTCGCCGTAGGCCTCGTCCACGATCACCCAGCACCCCCTCTCGCGGCATTCATCCACGATGACCTTAAGGTCTTCCAGGGGCAGCACCTGGCCGGTGGGGTTGTGGGGTCTGTCGATGTAGAGGACGTGCGGCCGCTGCCGTGCGGCCCGTTTCCATGTCTCCAGGTTTGCCTCGAAGCGGGGTGGTTTGAGAATAACAGGGTGGTAGCGGACGCTCCCCTGCATGGCCTGCAGGGGCATGTCCGTGAACTGCGGTGAGACCCCGGAAAGCAGTGAGCCCGGCGGAAGAAGAAGGCGTATCAGTGTGATCAGGACGTCGATGCACCCGTGGCCGAGAACGATGTTATCCTCGAGATCGGCTATCTCCAGGTATCTTGCTATGGCCGCGGTGAGGCTCCTTGCGACTGTGGGTGGATATTGGCATATATCCCACTTGTGGCACGATTTCAGGACACGCCTGACCGCCGGAGGCACACCCAGGGGGTTTGTGCCAAGGCCGCAGTTGATCAGAAGCGAGCTTGGGTTGCGGTGCAATTGGCTGGTGTTCCTTTTGGCGTAACTTTCGTTGGTGATGTGTAGAATATGACGCGGCAGACGTCCTTGCCACACGATGATCCCTCCCCTTTGTTCGCTCGTGCTATAATACCGGTGTAACGGGCAAAAGAGAACAGGGCCCTGCGGTGTTCGTGAACATAGTGAAGTGCCTTGAGCCAACACCCGGTTTGGGGAGACTGTTCTACCTGCCGGCAGTGGTGGCGCGAAGGCGCTGCCTTCGCTGAGGCGGGTGAGGTTGCCACCTTTTAGGATCGGGTCAAGGCCTTCGTGTCACGGCACTCGCGGGGGCATTTTTCAGGCGGCGGGGCATGGAGGCTTTTCGTCTTCATACCCCGTTTTCTTTAATTATATCAGGGAGGTAGTTCCCATGAGCATCCCCCCCCCATTCTGGCACCCTTCCCTCGCCCATGGATTCATACTCGACTGGGACGGGGTTCTGGCCGATACCAAACTCGACTTTGCCCCCATCAGGGCCAAATATTTCAATGGAGAGCGCCTCCCGCTGGTCGAGGCGGCGGACCGGTTGGAACCGTCTGAGAGAGAAGCTCTCGAACGCGACCTTTACGACCTCGAGATGGAGGGGGCAAGGAGGGCTACGCCCGTGGAAGGGGCTCACGATCTGCTTGAGTGGTTGAAGCGATCCCGGATCCCCTGGGCTGTGGTTTCGAGGAACTGCCGTGACTCCATCTGCGAGGCAGCTAAAAGATGCGGCATCGAACTCCCTCCGACGGTGCTCTCGCGGGACGAGGGGCCGCTTAAACCCGACCCGCAGGCTCTCTGGGCAGCAGCTGGAGCACTAGGTATTGAGCCTGGGCGATGCGTGATGATAGGGGATTTTGTCTACGACCTCTACGGAGCCAAAAGGGCGGGGATGCGAGCCGTTCTGGTCGAACGCGTGGTGCCGGAGTGGCAGAGATGGGCGGATCTCTCCTTTGAACGCCTGGAGGAGCTGGTCCGCTCACTGACCTGTCCCGAGGCGTTTGTCCCCGGGGAGTACAGGGAACTGGTTGTGAAAAAAGGGCGCGACTGGCTGGAAAGGGCCTGGGCGCTTGATGTTGCCCTGCCCGAATCCGTCCCCGGAGTGTTTCGGATAGCCCTTGAGGCCGCGAGGCTGGGAGTTGGCAGCGTCCGGGTTCCGGAATCGGCCCGCCTCTCGCTTGAGCAGTGGGATGATGCTCCTTTCCTGTCGATTTCGATGGTGGACCGCCCCCTGGGTGATTCGCTGGCCCAGGTCATCCGTGAGAGGTTCCCGCAGGTCTCTTTCTCCGGGGATGGTTCCAGGAGAACTCTTCCCGATGATCCTTCAAGGGTGGAGGAGGTGCTGATCTCATGGCTGACTTAGACGGTGGGCGAACCCTTTGGGACGATCTGTCCCCTGGAAGGGACGTATCCGCCAGCAAGTGGGAGACTCCCCTCGCCGAGCGGATGCGCCCAAGGATGCTGGAGGAGATGGCCGGACAGGCGCATCTCATCTCGAAGGGGGCTCCCCTTTCGCGCGCTGTGACCTCGGGGCATGTTCCAAGCTGTATTCTCTACGGCCCTCCCGGTGTTGGAAAGACGACCATAGCCCGCCTGATGGCCTCCATGACGGAGCGGGACTTCCTGGAGATCAACGCCGTCTCGGCCAATATCGCGGCCCTTAGGGATCTTGTCGCCGAGGCGAAGCACCTGAAAAACATGAGCGGCCGCACACCTGTTGCCTTTGTGGACGAGATCTACCACTTCAACAGGCAGCAGCAGAATGCCCTGCTTCCTTCAGTGGAGCGCGGCGATCTGGTTCTCATGGGCACCACCACGGAAAATCCCTGGTTCGAGATCAACAAGACACTCCTTTCACGAATGATTGTGTACGAGCTTCGTCCGCTCAAAGCCGAGGACATAACCGTGGTGCTGGAAAGAGCCCTTGCCGACAGGGAGCGGGGTCTCGGGGAACTGGAACTGTCCGCCTCTCCCGAAACTTTTATGGAGATAGCCCTGGGGGCGGGAGGGGATGCCCGCCAGGCGCTGACACGACTGGAACTGGCCGCGCTTGCCACCGCAACAGGGGGAGGCCGCGTCATCGAAATAGAGACGGTGAGAAAGGCAGCCCCGAAAGCCCTCCAGCGCTACGACCGCGACCAGGACGATCATCACCGGATAATCTCTGCCCTGATCAAGAGCATGCGCGGATCGGACCCCGACGCTGCCGTCTACTGGCTCGGAAGGCTGGTGGCCGGGGGCGAGGACATCCGTTTTGTGGCGAGGCGCCTTGTTGTTTTTGCGGCGGAGGATGTGGGTCTTGCCGACCCCAGGGCCATTTCGGTGGCGGCGTCAGCGGCGTACGCATCGGACATGGTCGGTCTTCCCGAGGCCAGGATCATTCTCTCCGAGGCCGTCATCTACCTTTCGATGGCTCCAAAAAGCAACAGCGCCTACCTGGCCATTGACGCCGCCCTTTCGGCGATAGAGAAGGGCGACATGCAGGAGGTTCCCCTCCATCTCAGGCCGGGGGGAGAGGGGTACAAATACCCCCACGACAGCCCGGGGCACTGGGTGGCGCAGAAGTACATGGACGAACAGAGGAAGTTCTATTTTCCGGGTGTCCTAGGAGAGGAGCCTGAGATAGCGCGGCGCCACGCGCTACAGGGTGATGGCGATGACCCCTCCGACGACAAGGATGATCCCTCCCGCGATACGGGGGGTCAGTCTCTCCCGAAGGACCAGGGTCGCAAAGACGGCCGACAGGAAGGGGCGCACTGAGGCTATGCAGGCCACGATATCGACGGGAGTGAACGAAAGGCTGTAGGTGAAGAGAAGATTGCCCACCGCAAGGCCGAGCGCCCCGGCGATGCCCATTTCCACGAATGCCCTTAATGATATCTTCCCCAGCCCTTTTGCCCTGTCGACCATAAGGAACATGGCCCACGAGCCAATCGTGACGCTGACAGCGCGCCACCACTCAAGCTGAGGCACCGGGATCATCTGCAAAAGAAGCTTGTTCGTGAGGATGCCGAACGTCCAGCATGCCATGGCAAGGAAGGCCGCCACGAGTCCGCTGCGTATCTGGCGCCGCCCCTCTTCATTGCCGCCGCTTGGAGATAGAAGGATCAACCCGGCCACAATGAGAGCAGCTGCTACGAATACCATGGGGCTGACGCGTTCGCCGAGGAATATCCAGGAAGCAGGGACGACCAGAAGCGGGTAGGCGGATGTTATCGGAACGCAGATAGATACTCCAAGTTTGTGAAGTGCCGAGAAGTAGAAGAAATCGCCCAGAACAATCCAGATGAGCGAGCATGCGACGATGGAAGCCAGAATGCGGAAATCAGGCGGAGTGAAAGCCCCTGGGCCCATAGTAAAAAGAAGAAAAAGGGCTGTGGTTGCGATATAGCCAGCGCATCGCACGGCCCCAAGACCGGCGTAGGATACGTGGTCAATTCCCCGGCGGTAAAGAATCGGGGCTATCGCCCAGGAGACGGCAGCCAGGAAAGCGAGGGTGTAACCCGACCACTGGGTCGCCAGCATAGAAGGTTCTTAATTATCCCTCGAAGCTGTGAGCTCCGGGTGTTCCCTGAGGTAGTTGAGGAGTCCTCCCCTCGAGCGGTCGAGGTGCGCGTGAAGTACTGTCTCCGCCTGGTCTGGGTCGCCGGTTTCGATGGCGTCGATTATAGCGACGTGCTCATGGGCGAAGGTGCTCAAGGGTATCCCCTCCACCGAATACTGGCGGCAGAGGTTGATGAGGTCCGCGATGTTGTGGAGCATCATCGTAAGATAGCGGTTTCCGGACATCTCGTAAAGCATTGCGTGGAATTTTCTGTCCTCGGTGAGATAGTGTCTTGTTTCCGTCTGGTCGGTCATCGAGGAGAAGACCGGACGCCAGCGCTCGAGCTCTTCGATGGGCTTGCTGACCGTGACAAGCCGCACGGCGATGATCTCAAGATGAGTTCTCAGGTCGTAAAGATCGGATGCATCCTTGACCGTCGGCAGCGAGACGAAAGCCCCTCGGCGCGGTTCAAGGGTCACCAGGCTCGTCTGGGCCAATTGGCGGATGGCCTCCCTGACCGGAGTGCGTGAGACCGCCAGCTTGTCGGCGAGATCTACCTCGGAGAGGCGTTCGCCGGGCCGGATCAACCCCTCTACGATGGCTTCCTTGATCTTCTCGTAGACGATCTGCCGAAGGTCGATGTTGCGGGCGGGTGAAAGAGGATCATTCAACATAGAACCGCCTCCTGTTAAAAAATGTCGAGCGTATACTCTGTTCATTATACACTCGACATTTTTTACAAGGTCATACTTCTCATCTGTTTTCTTCACATTCGCGGTTTATCTTGTCGGTCCAGAGCGAAAGGGCATATATGGCGTCGGAAAGGCGGTTTATCCATGCGTAGGGGGCGTCGCCGATATCTCCATCCCTGTGGAGCGCGACGGCCAGCCTCTCTGCCCGGCGAGCGATGGTTCTGGCCAGGTGGAGCGCGGCCCCGGGGAGAGAATCTCCGGGGCGCACGAAACGAAATGTTTCACCGAGTATTGCGTGAACCTTTTCGACGATCTCTTCAAGCGTTGCAGGGTCCGGTTCGGGAATTCCGGGAAAGAGAGCCAGGTAACCCATAACAGATCCCATGTCGTTCTCTATTCTGAGGAGCTCTTCCCTGATGCCTTCCGTGCAACAGGATGCTCTGGCCAGGCCGATGGCGGCCTGGCATTCGTCGATGGTGCCGTAAAGATTCACCCTCGGGTGGTCCTTGGGCACACGAGTCCCATTGCCGAGACTTGTGGTTCCCTTGTCACCGTCCTTGGTGGTGATCCAGGATTTCGTCATGGCATTGCCTCCGTGAGGATTGGTTTTTGAGTCGGCAGCCGACGGCAGCCGTGTGCTATACGCCTCAGCCGCCGCCGCAGGTTCCGCAGCCGCTGCCGCAGCCGCCGGTGGCCGAAAGCGCCACCCTCAGAAGACCGTCGGCGATAAGGCCAGGCGGGACAGCCTGGTACGAATCGTCCCCGACCACGATGGCGCGGCACTCCCCGTGTCCTTCGCCCGCGGAGCATCCGCAGGGCTTGACAGAAGATCCGAAGCCGAGGATCTCGTCGAGAGGGGTCTCAGGGAACTCGATCTCCAGGCACTCCATCGTGACCATGTTGTTCTTGCCGGCGTCGCCCGCGGATGACACGGACTCAAGCGTTACCGGGAAGCCCATCTTTTCCAGCTTTGGTCCAAGTTGTTCTACCAGCGACTTGATGGTCTCGAATGTTTCCTGTACCGGTTTGCATGTAACACCTTCGGGTGCGTAGTGCCTGATCTTGATCGTCGAAACTTCCATCGTTTTAGCCTCCTTGAAATTCGTGAATCGTGTAAAGCGTAAGGCGTAAATCGGGAATCGAAAAAGCAGGGAATGCAAACCCGAAGGGGCTGTCATCCCGATCCGCCTGTTGGCGGAGAGGGATCTGGTTTCCAGGTTCAGGAAACAATGCAAATCCCCAACCTGTTTCGTTCTGATCCGGGATCTAATGTTTTTGAACTTCTGTCTCCTGAATCCTGTTTCCTGTCTCCTTGTTTTTCACTGCCACAAACACCGCTCTTGCGTCTGCGCAGACCTTACCCGCTTCGTTGATGATCCTGGCCTCGGTGTGTATCTTCCTGCCCTCGACCACTGTTGCGTTCCCCGACGCGGTATAGTTTTTCCCCGACTCCACGGGTCGCAGAAAGCGCAAAGAGATATTGGCCGTGACCGCCCACTCTCCCGATGTCTGCCGTGCCGACCAGGCCATCACATCATCGCAGAGCGCGGTCAGTATCCCTCCATGGACGATCCCCTCGTAACCGCACCAGCTGTCTTCGGGGGTGAAGGGAATGACGGTCTGGCGGGATTCGTCATCCCAGTACAATGTAACTCCGAGAGATCTTGTATTTGTGCCGGTCTTGTCGCAGACGAAGCACCCCTTGGAACCTTCCAGCTTTTCCATGCCCATGATAATCCACCGCCTCGCGGTTGATATTATAAATGTTAGGCAGGATATATACTTAAAAAATAGATCATTTCAGTTTCCAGATGGGGAGATATTTTATGCCGCTTCGAAAGAGACGCTTCTTCATATTGCCCCTGATCATGGTTCTTGTCTTTGGAGTTGCCGGGTTTTTGCGACCGCTCCTGATCGAGAGGATCGAGAGGCAGGTTTTAGACAGGCGCATGCTGTCGCTTCCATGGTTATCCCCGGAAAGCAATATAGTCATTATCTCCGTCGGGGAGAAAAGCCTGGAAAGCCTTGGAAGATGGCCCTGGTCAAGGGTAACCCACGCCAGGCTTCTTGGGCGACTTGGAGAGGCGAAGGCGATACTCCTGGATATCCTTTTTCCTGAGGAGAGCGACCCTGTCGGCGACAGCGTGCTGGCGGAGGTAGCCCGGGTTCTGGGCAACACTGTCGTGGCGATGCATTTCATCGACGATGGCTCCGGAAAGGATCGTGCCTTGCTTCCCTACGACGGTCTGCTTTCCGCTGCAAAACAGATGGGTTTTACCAATGTTACCCCGGACATAGACGGTCTCTTCAGGTATTACACTCCGTTCAGGGAAAGCGGTGATGCCCTTGTTCCGTCTTTTTCTGTCGCCGCGCTTCCCCTGATCCTGGGAGAGAGGCCTCGGGTAGAGGATTCCCCTGATGGTGGATATCTTATCACGGCAGGAAATTCAACCTTGCCCGTTGACGGATCAGGAAGGCTCTGGATCCGATTCTCCCGTGAACCATTTCCGGAGTACGAGTATGCCGATGTTCTGGAAGGAAAAATTCCTCCGGAAGTCTTTCGCGACCGGATCGTTTTGATAGGCGCCGCAGCGGCAGGGATCGAGGATTATGTCATGGTCCCTATCGCGGGGGGGATCACTGCAATTCCGGGAGTGATGTTTCACGCGGAGGCATTGAACACGCTTCTGAATGGAGGTATTCCAAGGAGAGTCCCTCCGGAGGTCGATGGAGTCATGGCGATGATCCTGTCGGTCACCGGTGTCTTGCTGGCTGGATTTTTTAGGCCCAGGAGCGGCATCCTCCTCGCTGCTTCGGTTCTTTTAGCTTCGATCCTTGCTACCGGCTGGATATTCGTTCACACCGATTGGTGGCTTGCCACGATTACTCCGGTTCTGGCCCTGATTGTGTCCTTTATGGCGACCCTGTATGTTCGATTCAGGCTGCTTCACAGGGATTGGGAGATCAAGACGCTCTCTATCGGGTCCATCTACGATCTGATGATATCGGGCCTGGATTCAGTGGAAGAGTTCGGGGATTACCTGCATTCCATATGGCCCTCTGTTGAGCGTGACCTTGGCATGAAACTCCTGGCATCTCCGCTTCCCTCGGAGGATGCAAAATCCATGCTTGGTGCGGACAACAGCAGAGTACTAAAACCGGGAGAGGTGATTGTGGCGAGGGGGGGATCACAAAGCCCCTTTAACAGAATGCTTGTCCAGACCTCAAGGAACACAAAGACCGGAGTGCCATCCTTCACCCTTGTTGGATGGGACGCAAAGATCCCTGAAGAACAGGTCAAAAGCGTGGCGGTGTGGATAATGTCCTCATCGTGGTTCTACAGTGTCCTTAAGGAGAGCGAGCGTGACCGGCAGCTGCTCTTCGACACGATCAGGGCCATGATGGCTGCGCTCGACGCCAAGGATTCAGCCACAGCAGGGCACTCGGAACGCGTGGCCGAACTGTCTACCTTGATCGCAGAAAAACTCGGGCTGGACAAGAACCAGATCGACGCCGTTTCTCTGGGGTCGGTTATCCACGATGTGGGGAAAATAGGTATTCCGGACAGGATACTGGCAAAAGAAGGTCCTCTTACGGATGAGGAATATGCAATCGTGAAGGAACATTCCTCGATCGGAGGGAAGATCCTTGAATCGGTCGCGCTCCCTGAGGCGGCACAAAGGGCAGTGGAGAATCACCATGAGAGGATCGATGGATCCGGTTACCCAAAGGGCTTGAGAGGGGATGAGATAGACATTGCGAGCAGGATTGTTTCGGTTGCGGATGTCTTTGATGCCCTGCTCAGCGACAGGCCCTACAGAAAATCATGGACGATCGAGGAGGCCTGTTCTCACATGCACGGCAAGGCGGGCAGTGAGTTTGACGAAGATGTCGTGCGCGTTCTTCTTGATATAAAGGCCCCTCCCGGCTGGACCCCTACGGAGTGACCTCGAGGCTTCTGGATTTGCTAAAGTAAGACATAGCTGATGTTGTGCTGGTTTGATTCGGAATCTGTTATAATGATAATATGCAAAATTTAGTGTCTATAGTTTTAAAAAGGAGATTGATCGCCATGAGGGCAGTGAGAATGGCTCAAGGATTTCTTCTGTCTGTATTACTTCTGGTTGCCACTGCTCCGGTTTTTGCCGCCTCAGGACCGGAGGTTAACCTTGTCTTCGGTGCCGCAGAGATCACCAACTCGGTGACTGGCGTTTCCCGGCCCGTCAGTCAGGGCGAGTCGCTTGAGGCTGGAGATGTAATTGTGGTCGAAAGCAAGGGGCTTGTCGTGATGGAGGAGAAGGATGGGTCCGTAAAGGTTCTTGCCACCGGGGGATCTACGCTTCGATTCGATGGAGTTACCCCTGATGGGCAGAACCAGTACGAGGTACCGGACGGCCTGATATGGTTCAAGGTGACACCTGGAACAAAGCTTGACGTCAAGACGCCAACACTCGTTGCGTCAGTCAGGGGAACAGAGTTTGGAGTCATGGTGTCCCAGGGGCTGGCCTCTGTAGCTGTCCTTTCGGGCAATGTCTCGACTCGTGACTCGATTGGGCGCGAATCAACATCAGGGCCAGGTTATTCCGTTAGCGTTTCGGTGACCGACATCACCATCGAGCAGAGGTTTGAGGGACCCAGACGCGAGAAAGAGAAACAGCAGCAGGGATCCCAGGGCCAAGGCTCCGGATCTGCAACCGGTGAAGAGGCATCTGGAGAGACCGGGAGCCCCGGAAATTCTGGAAGCGCACCGGGCCAGACAGGCGAAAGCCCCGGGAAATCGGGAAGCGCGCCGGGTCAGTCTGGTGATAGCCCGGGCAACTCGGGCAACAGCAACGCCGGTGGCAACTCGGGCAAGGGACACAAGTGGTAACTCAGACTCAGGCAACAATGGGGTTAGTCGAGGAGTTTGAGGCAGAAAATACCGCAAAAAACTGACGGTCTGCAATAGCCGCATGCAGCATGGGGATGTTCCTCTGGACATAATCTCCTGCCTGTGGTACTACTAATTCCGCTTGCCGGAGTGGCGGAATGGTAGACGCAGCGGACTCAAAATCCGCCGGGCCCTAGCCTGTGGGAGTTCGAGTCTCCCCTTCGGCACCATAGAAAAGACTCAGGAGCTCTGATGCTAATGCATTAGAGCTCCTGATTTATGAGGAAACTACAGGATTTTTCGGGTTTTTATCAAAAAACTAACAAATCAGAACGGTAACCACAGGTTCCTTCCATGTACCGAGGTAGACGTGATCTCGAAAAATGCGGCAAACGGGGTATTTTTAGATGGGTTTTCTCCGTCTGAAGGTCACGGTTTCATTGCCAATGCAGGGTTTTTCAGCGGCGACCCTTCTTAAACCCCGGTGTCCTCAAAATCCGCACCTACCTTGGTCTGTGGGAGGAGAGAGTCTCCCTTTCGGCACCGTAGAAAAGACTCAAGAGCTCTGACGCTAATGCGTTAGAGTCTTTGTTTTATCCGGTAATAGTAAGGTTTTACGATATCGGAGAAAAACGTGACAAATCACTCCGGTAGACACAGGTTTCCCACATTCATTGAGGTTGTCTGACGTCTCCTGAGTGCGGTGATGTGGGCTTAATGCCGGCCTTCCGGCCTCACTTCATGAACTCTCAGAGGTTCAGCCGGATGTTCTTCTGAAGGCCCGTCGAAAATATATGTCGATCAGCCCATCCAGTTTCTTTTCGAGGAGCTTGTCGTCTGCCACACTAATTTCCTCGTAGAGGGGATCGGCTATGCCGACAAAGGAGTCGACCAGCGCCGGATCGAAGTGACTTCCTCTGCCCTCCGTCAAAATCTGCATTGTCTCTTTCAGGGCAAGCGGTTCTTTATAGGGCCGCCGGGAGGTCAGGGCGTCAAAAACATCAGCCACGGCGAAGACCCTTGCATTGATCGGGATGTCATTCCCTTTGAGGCCGGTCACGAAACCAGTCCCGTCAAATTTTTTCGTGATGATACCGGACGACATCCGCGGCATCATCCAGCCAGCCGTAATGCCCAACGATATCGACGCCATGGTTTACATGGGTCCTCATGACCTCACGTTCCTCATCTGTGAGTTTTCCAGGTTTTAGGAGGATACTGTCGCTGATCGCGATCTTTCCCACATCATGGAGGAATGAACCCTTGATAAGCCCGGCAATGTTCTCCCGCTTCAGGCCGACCGCCTCTCCCAGTCTGACGGCATAGATCGTCACGCGGAAATTGTGGGTGTTCGTGTCGCTGTCCCGCTTGGCAATGGCGCCGCCCAGAACCTTCAGCATCCCTACGTTGGCATGGTAGAGATCTCCGGTCATTCTGATCAGCCCTTTGTTCAGAAACAGGACGATCGGGTAGATCGCCAGCGCCGTGAAGAAGATGGACATCACAACCTGCAGCAGGGAGAGAAGGATACGGTTTTTGATCTCCGCCATTGTCCGGGGGGTAGCTTTATAAACTCCCTCTAAATACCCTGCGGTCTCCTGGCCGGTTGTCTTCAGGGGTATCTGGATCATGACGAAGATCTGGCCGTCCGTGCCGTAGAACCGCTGGAAATGAACGTCATCGATCAGGGCGATATCACGGCGATGCCTGCTGATTTTTTCTTCGATCAGCCGCGCGTCAGGATGGTCCGCCTCGGCGATCAGTTCCCGCTCCCGGTTATAGAGCTTGACGGCGATGAAATGCTTGTCTTCGATGTGCTTCCGCACTTCCTCCCGAAGGTGTTCAAGTTGCAGTTTATCAGGATTATTGAGGTATTTACTATGGCTTCTTTCGAAATCGCGGAACTCCTCCAGCGCAAGCGCGACAACATAGGCGTCGATCTTCCTCACTTCGATAAAGAACACCACCGCGCCGATCAGGATAGAAAGAAGGACCCATGCCAGAAGCAACCTGACTATCAATTCCTGGTTGACATGTTGATTCATCTCGTTCCTGTCCGCGCCACTCGTCCCTGATCGGTGTGGCACCTTACGCCTCCAAATCCCTTTTCATGCTTTCAAGCTGTTCTTTCGTGATCTCTCCTGCGGCATATCGCCGCTTAAGGATGCCAAGAGGGCTTTCCCCCGACAACTGGCCACGATCCTTGGATTCCGCGCCCCTGGTGAACTGCCAGATCCCTGCCGCAATTAAAACAATCGGAAGAATCATCCACATATACATTCCTCCGTATCCGAAATTCATCATCGGACCCTATCCCTCCCCGAAGTCGCAATCGAAATGGCTGCACGCGGGAGCCGGCAGGGTCAATCAGGGCGCTGTTGTGGACAAAGCGATCTCTTCATCGATCATACTCCTGTCGTTGAGTCCGGAATCAGTTCCCTTTCTCCTTGCCATGCCATCCGGCACCTTTATCGGCACCTGAAAGGACGGTGATTGTTCACATCGTTTCCTTATGTCGCGGTTTGAGTATGTGTCTGCCGGCTCCAAATCCAGGAATAAACGCCGGTGTTATTTGCGCATACTGGTCATAGAGATCACCAAACTCTTTTCTCACCATGGCCTCTTCCTGCCGGGCCAGCCGGATGTAGATGACGGTCAACACCGGGAACATCGCCAGGGTGAGCAGCGTAGGCCACATCAGCAGGAACCCGGTCATGATGACAAGAAATCCCGTGTATTGCGGGTGGCGCACCCAGGCATAAGGCCCAGTTGTCGCCAGAGATTGTTTCTTTTGTGCGGCATGCAGTACCATCCATGCCAGGAAAACCAACAGCATTCCCGCCAGGATCGAGATATTGGCGATAAGGTGGATCGGGTTATTGTGCGGGTCTCCTTTCAAGCCAAGGAGCGTGTACCATAGATGCCCGCTCCCATGGGCGAAGATGTCGGTGTGCGGAAACCTTGTCTGAAGCCACCCTGAAAGGAGGTAGATCGTCAGGGGGAACCCGTACATTTCGGCAAAGAGAGCCACGATAAAGGCGGAAAAAGCACCGAGGCTCTTCCAGTCCAGTTTCGTTTTCAGCCGGGTGAAGCTGGCCGCAAAGAGAATGAAGATCGCCGAATTTATGAACACAATGGTCCAAAGTCCGTATGCACTAGACGGAAGAGTCATCTGGATTTCCTCGATGGCTGTGGGTGCTGTCCTTCGGAACGCTGCCGGAAGATCTCTTCTCATCCCCGTGGCAGGAATCGCTGCCGGAATGATGGCCTCCGCCGCAGCACCCGCCTCTTTTCATCATCATAAACAAGCATCCTACGACTAGCAGCAGCGACAACAGGTTTCCTGGATTCATTTTGTGCACCTCCCAGATAGATAGCCCGGTTACCTTGTTTCGGTAATGATCCACCGGGTGTGGGAAGAGCATAAAGCCTTGACTATGGTCAAGAGTCAAGGGGCAAATTCAAAAAACTTTACTCCTTGCTTTCAGAGGAGAATTCCTATTGATCTTTCTGTGACCTCAGTCGGAGTGCATTGGTTACGACCGAAATGGAACTCGCACTCATTGCGGCGGCGGCGATGATCGGGCTGAGCAGGATCCCGAACACCGGGTAGAGCACGCCTGCTGCCAGAGGAACACCCAGGGCGTTGTAGACAAAGGCGAAGAAGAGGTTCTGCTTGATGTTGCGCATGGTCGCCCGCGAAAGCCTGCGTGCCCGCACGATACCCGTCAGGTCGCCCTTTACCAGGGTGACTCCCGCGCTTTCCATGGCTACGTCGGTACCGGTACCCATGGCGATGCCAACCTGCGACTGAGCCAGGGCCGGCGCGTCGTTGATGCCGTCACCCGCCATGGCGACAATGTGTCCCTCATTCTGGAAACGCTTGACCACAGATGCTTTTTCGTCGGGCAACACGTCGGACACCACTTCGTCGATCTCCAGTTTCCTGGCGACTGCTTCAGCCGTTGCGCGGTTGTCCCCCGTCAGCATGACGATGCGCATTCCCTCTTCATGGAGTTGCCTGATGGCCTCCGGGGTACTCGGCTTGATGGGGTCCGATACAGCGAGAATTCCCGCGGCCTTGCCGTTGACAGCCACGAACATCACGGTCTGTGCTTCTGCTCTCAGTCTTTCCGCTTCGGCACCAAGCATGCCTGTATCGACCTTGAATTCTTCCATCAGTTTCAGATTTCCAAGGGTAACGGACTGCCCATTTACCTCGCCGGAGACGCCTTTCCCGGTATGAGAGGCAAAATTCCCGGCGTCAGCGAGGGTTGCTCCCTGCTCGATGGCTCCGGACACGATGGCGGCTGCAAGAGGATGTTCGCTTCCTTTCTCCAGGGTCGCCGCTATGGAGAGCATGTTTTTCTCGTCAAAGCCCGGGGCGGCGATCACGGTGGTGAGCCGGGGTTTGCCTAGTGTCAGGGTTCCAGTCTTGTCCACCACAAGAGTATCAACCTTCCGGAGGGTTTCAATCGCTTCCGCGTTCCTGAAAAGGACTCCCATTGTGGCTCCCTTGCCGGTCGAGACCATGATAGACAGAGGTGTCGCCAGTCCGAGGGCGCAAGGGCAGGCGATGATCAGAACCGAGACGGCTGCAATGAGGGCATAGGCCAACCTGGGTTCTGGACCAACTGCAAACCATATTCCGAAGGCTGCAAGGGCAATTGCCATGACAACAGGGACGAAATAACCCGAAACAGTGTCGGCGAGTTTCTGGATCGGAGCCCGGCTTCGCTGGGCCTCGGCAACCATGCTGACGATCTGGGAAAGAAGAGTCTCGCTTCCGACTCTTTCTGCCGCCATGATCAGGCTCCCCGTTGCGTTGATCGTCGCTCCAGTCACCTTGTCACCTGCCTGTTTGGATACGGGGATCGGTTCACCGGTGATCATGGATTCGTCTATCGAACTGGTTCCCTCCAGCACCACGCCGTCGGTGGGGACCTTCTCTCCTGGTCGGATCCGAAGTCGGTCCCCTTTTTTGACCTCGCCAAGGGGTATATCGATCTCGCTCCCGTCATCATTGAGTTTCCGGGCCGTCTTTGGTGCCAGCCCCAGCAGGGCTTTGATCGCCGTTCCTGTTTGACTTCGGGCGCGCAGTTCAAGAACCTGTCCCAGCAGGATCAGGGTGACAATGACGGCGGCCGCCTCAAAATAGACATGAACGGCTCCACCGGCTCCCTGCATTTCCTGCGGAAACAACTTCGGGAAAAGAACGCCTACGATGCTGTAGCCATAGGCGACGGAAACACCCATGCTGATGAGCGTAAACATATTCAGGCTCATATTGACGATTGACTGTGCGCCCCTGACAAAAAATGGCCACCCTGCCCACAGCACTACCGGCGTGGCGAGAAGCAGTTCGACCCAGTTCAGTACTTGAGGAGAGGCCATCCCTTCTATCAGATGACCTCCCGGCAGCATTTCCCGCATGGCGATAAGGACCAGGGGAATGGTCAGGATAAGCCCGAACAGGAATCGCTTCCGCATGTCATCGTACTCGGGGTTTTGTTCTTCCTCCTCCAGTGATGCTGTCCGTGGTTCGAGAGCCATGCCGCACTTGGGGCAACTGCCTGGTTTATCCCGAATTACCTCCGGATGCATGGGGCATGTGTATTCCCTGCCGGGCTTCTTTTCCTGTTTCTCGTTGGAATTGTCCTTGCTTTTCGTATAGGCCTCCGGGTTCTGCCGGAACTTCTCGAGACAGTGAGGACTGCAGAAGTAGAAGGGTTTGTCCTTATATTCGAATGTGGAGAAAGACGATTTGTCGTCAGTTGACATTCCGCAAACGGGATCCGTGACTTTTCCATCTCCCTCATGCTGGTGATGCTTGTGGTGCTCATGCACGGTGTTATCCATGGTTTGTACCTCCCTTAACATGGTTGTGATGATGCAGGGGCTCTGTCTCATCAGAGAAAGATAGCGCCTCGATGATCGGGCATTCACTGACCGGTCCGTGCCCGTCGCAGGCGGCGACGAGATGTTCAAGTGTTTCCAGTATCTGGGTCAGGTCCCTGATCTTCTGCCTTATACTCCTGGCTTTCTCTTCGGTTCGGAGTTTCACGTCGGACTTGGATGCCCGGGAATCGTGCTGCAGGGCCAGCAAGTCCTTTATCTCGCAGAGCGAGAATCCCAGTTCCTTTGCCCGTTTGATAAAACGGAGACGAGCGGCGTCGCCTTCTGGGTACATGCGATAATTCGAATCCGTTCTGGGAGGAGGAGCAATCAGGCCTCTCCCTTCATAGAACCGGATGGTGTCAATGGAGACTTCGGCCATTCTGGCAAGCCTGCTGATGGTCAATCCCGTCATCGGGTGATTCCCCCCCGCTGTTTTATGCATATTCTCATGATGGATTGTAAACCTTTGGCCATAGTCAGGAGTCAAGGCCTGTGCGCTCTGATGTTAAAGGACAGGTTAGAATCATTGTACGTTTAAGCAGAAGGATATACAATTAGCAATGTACCAAGAAGAAAGACCAGAATGTATGAACATTAAGGAGTAAGATTCGGCCAGTTTTTTCTCGTGATGAGTGTCCATGTGCTCTGTAATGAAGAGAGTGCGGGCGGCTCCATGCGGTTTGCGGCGAGTATCATCCTGAACCGCGCGGATATCGATACCGCTCTCCGGCAAAGGATGTCAAGGCATTAAAATTGCAAAAGAGGACAGAGGGAGATGCGAGATGTTTGATTACACGGTAACCAGCAAGAAGAGCTTCGAACAGGCAGTAGCAGATCTGAAGAAAGCCTTGATCGGATTGAAGTTCGGTGTTTTGTGGGAGCTGGATATCGTAGCTAAAATGAAAGAAAAAGAGGTTGAGTATCAGGGAGGACAGTTCATCATCCTGGAGGTCTGCAATCCTCAGAGAGCAAAATCCGTTCTGGACATAGACATAAAGGCGGGATATTTCCTGCCCTGCAAAATTGTGGTTTATACAAAGGACGGGATTACACATATTGGAACAGCCCGACCGTCGACGCTGATTGTCCTTATGGGCAATGCGACATTGAGCAAAATTGCAGAAGAAGTGGACAGGGATATCATTGCTGCCATAGATAGTGCAATATGACACCGTCTTTTTTTATGCGATTTACAGGTTGCAGAGCTTCGTTTCCAGCACTTCCAAAGCGTCATGAGGTCATTTTTGAGTGGTGTGTCATTCCCCTGGAGGGCAGAAGGTCCTTGCAGAGGATCTGGGCCATGTTGTAGAAAAGCCGATAGAGAGCCGCATGCAACTTATTGAGCGTTCCGGCAAATTCAAACGGAAGGTTTGTGCTTGATCTGAGCTCGTAAATACCAAAGAGGGTATTTATCCCCCCGGTAGGCGGTCTGATTGCAGAAATATACCGGAGCTGTTCTGTCAAAGAAAATATTCAGGTCTGTCAGATCCGTCAAACTGAAAAATGCGGCAAACGGGGTATTTTTAGATGGGTTTTCTCCGTCTGAAGGTCATGGTTTCATTGCCAATGCAGGGTTTTTCAGCGGCGACCGTTCTTAAACCCCGGTGTCCTCAAAATCCGCACCTGGAGACCTTGTGGGGGTTCAAATCCCCCCTCCGGCACCATATTAGTAACACAAGGGCTCCAGCGCCGATGCACCGGAGTCTTTTCTTTTTGCCTTACCCTCAAGGGTTTTCGTGGATCCAAAAAACGTGCCAAATTCGACCGGCAGACACAGATTCCATTCGTCTACCCGCATTGCCTGTTTGAATTTTTGGTCTTCATGATCTGGGCGGCATCGACGACGGACAGGGCCCAGACGGCTACGCCCCCGCTGATTTGACCAATGAAGCCTGCCTGCGGCGGAGCGAAGCGGAAAGTCATGAAACCAAGAATCACCATCCAGAACAACATCACAAGCCCCCGGTTTGGCCTTCCCAGGAAGACATGTGCCGAACCGGGAACAACAAGGGCCGAGAGCAGTATCAGCCACGGAGGCGAGATTTCTGTGCGAGTCCCTTCCACGTTTTCCCCCTTAGTATCCCACGGGGCGCGGCCACTTCAACGCCCCCTCTGAGATGAGCTTCTTGCGGTCCACGAACCGGTAGCGGTGAAGGGCAAACCACAGGGAGGCCAGGGTATAGAAAAGGAAACCCGCGACCATGTTCAGCCAGTAGCCGAAGTACATCCCTACAAGCGTGGCCAGGGTCAGGGCCAAGAGTAGGATCGATGTCCAGGGATGCCACGGCGACAGGTAGCCCCGCTCGATGCTCCCCAGGGGGTACATCCGACGAAACTTGAACATCATGACCGCCGTGAACACGTACACGAGAAGCGCCGAGAGGATCGAGAAGGTGATGACCTGGTCCAGCAGCCCCGTGAAGCCGAAGGCCAGGGCGATGGGAAGGAGGAAAAGGATGGCCCGGTATGGCGTCCGGTACTTGGGGTGCACCGCGGCAAAATACTCGGGGATCAGGGTGTCCCTGGCCATGGCGAACCATGCCCGGGAGGAATCGGTGATGCAGCCGTTTGCGCTGGCCATGCACGAGAGAATCGTGCCGATGAAAAGCAGGATGATGACCACGGGCATCCGCGTGGCCATGGCCGCGTCAAAGAGGGGAAAAACCGAGGATCCCAATTCCTTCGAGTGAACGAGCCCCGAGCATACGAACCAGGTGATAGTGGCTCCGATGAGGAGCGTCACCATCCCAGTGAGGGCCCCCACCGGGAGGGAACGCCCCGTGGAGCGGCATTCTTCCGCCGCCAGGACCGTCCCCTCGATGCCCAGGAAGAACCACACGCCGAATTGGAACGCCCCCAGGATGCCGATCCATCCGTAGGGGAGGCCGTTGGAGAACTCCGCCAGCCGGAGAAGTGATTGATGGGGGATGAAGAACTTTGTCGAGAAGAGTAGAATGAAGATCGTCAGGTAGGCGATGGCGGTGATGATGAAGTTGAATGTCAGGGTGGCGTAAACTCCCCGGTAGTTTAGCCAGGTCAGCCCTACGAGTGTGAGGATGATGAAGGGTAGGCTGTTGATATGGGGACTCACGGTCTTCAGAATTTCGCCCACCACCAGGGCGTCGGCCGCCTCCAGCATGACGTACTCGAAGACGAGCATGAGGCCCACGTTGAAGGCCGCCAGCGGGCCCATGAAATACTTTGCCATGGCGTACTGTCCGCCGGCCTCCGGGATGACGGAGCCCATCTCCGTGTTCACCATGACGAGGGATGTGTAGAGCAACCCCATCACCCAGCAGGCGATGATAGCTCCCAGGGTCCCCCCCTTGGCCACGGTGAAGTTCCAACCCATGAATTCCCCCACCAGGACTATCCCCACGCCCAAAGCCCAGATGTGGACGGGGCCCAGAACCTTCGACAGGTGGTTTGTCTTCTCCTCGGGCATGATCTATTCCTCCCGCTTTGAGGTGAGCTGTCGTTCCACCCGGATGAAATCGAAGGCCATGAGACCCAAAAGGAGGGCGGAAAGAGCCCAGGCCAGGCCGTTCAGAATCTGCCACCAGTTCATCGGGGGTTCCCCGCCGGAGCGGGTTCCAGGGAGGTTCCTGCTCCAGGCTCCGCTTTTTCAGCTTCGTAAAGCCCCTCGACGATCTCGCCCAGTTCCCGGTTGGACTGAGGAATGACGATAGCCAGGTAGGTGCCCAGGCTCAGGAAGGTCAGGAGGAAGGTCCCTGCCGAAAAAGTGTAGGTCATCCCCCCCCCGCTCCCCGACCCAACAAGAACCTTGCCCCTCATCAGCATTGTCGTGAGAAGCGTCGTGAAGCACAGGATCATGATGAAAAGGACGTCGAAAACTTCCATGAATCGGTTCTTTCCCATATTCCCCGCCATCGTGTCGTCTTCCTTTCTGTGTCAAAGGCCTGCGTTGTTGCAGTCTTCCAGGTAGAGGTCTTCCCTGCGCTTCCGGAGGTGAATTACGACAGCCACAAGAGCACCGCTGGAAAAAATGCCGACAAGAAGGGCTGTGGCGGTGGCGACCGCCCGGGTCGCTCGATCCGGGGCTATCCCGTGGACCTGGAAGAGGACAAAGAGAAGAACGACCCACATCGCTGCGAAGAATATTCCGACCAGGGCCATGTCCGACCGGTACATCCGGTTCATTGTGGCGGCTCTCCTGGATTCTGCCGAAAGTGCTGGCTGGTTCATTTTAGAAAACTCCTTGCCCGGAACCGGAAACCTTGCAGATGGTTACAATTCCGCTTGTTCCGTCAACCGTGACCTGGTCCCCGTTTTCAATGACCTTGAAGGGATCATTCTCAAGGTCGACGACCGTGGGCACGCCGCATACGACGGCAGCCACACCAGTCCTGGAGTCGATTTTCGGCAGGACCAGGGCGCAGGGTGATATGCCCCTGAGCCTGGCAGCGTGGAAATGGCTGGACCAGCCGTTGGATCCCTTGCCCCCCGAGAGGACGAGGACGACGCCGCAAATGGTCTGTCCCTCCGCGGGATGTCCCTTTTCAATAACCATTCCAGTGGCCTCGTCGATACCACTCCACCCTTGTATCGTCTCCCGACAGACCATGGCGGGTCCGGAGGCGATGCCGGAAATGACTCCTCTGCCGCGGATTATAATTGGATCCATGTTGACCACCTTCCCCATGTTCCAGAGATGGAAGCTTGCAGGCACTCTTCCCAGTTTCCGAAGAAAACCTTGGTTTTTGTCAAGGGTTTGATGTAATGGGCCTGTTTGGCAGAATCGAAAGCCATGGCCCGGGTGCCGGCCGGCCATTTTTCGCTCACCAGCGGACAACTGCCCACCATCAAGACTCCACCCGCATCCTCAATGGTTTTCGTGTACCCGCATCGGTCTGCAACGGCCTTGATCGGAAGCGCTGTCCAGACATGAAGAGTAACTCCTGCCTTCACCTTGCACCCATTCAGGAAACCGGCAACCGCGCTTATCTGGTCAATGGAGTAATGAGGGCATCCCAGGCTGACGTAATCCACTTCCCCGGCCTCCTGGTCGCAAAGGATCTCGCGGGCTTCGTTCAGCTGGCGAGGCCCGATCTCAATCTGATCTTTTAGCCCTGAAGGGGAAAGGCATGCCTGAAGCGAAGAAGCTTCTGGTGTGGCCCCGATTATGTGACAAAGCTCTGGACCGGATGTGGTAGCCAGCGACGCAAAGCAGGATTTCAGGCGGAGCATGTCCGCCCTTTCAACGTTTCCGGTTAGAATTGGAATGGAGTGGGGAGGGAGCTTAAGGCCAATGGAATAACCCAAAAGGTCCCATTCTTCAACGGTTTCTGGCTTGCATGTAACATCAAAAAGGTGAGTTCCCTTGCGACTTTCCGGGAGATGCATTCCCCAAAGTGGAGTTCTGGTGCAAACCGCCGAACAGAAGGCGGCCTCTATGCCGTCTGCATTGGCACAGGCACCCCACAGCGAGTTCATCATGAGGACCGCGTGGGATTCGGTTGTTACGTAATGTTCTCCGAACAAGGGGATAAATCCGGTCATGTAGGGGACACAGCTTCCCACCAGGTGAACCCCGGCCTTCAGGCACCGATCGAGGTACCGTTCGTTTTTTCGGAATTCATCCCCGCGGCAGCCCATTTTAGACCAGTTCAGGTGATCGACAGGAGAGCAGTCGGACTGGGAAAAGCACCCCACGGCGTCGAAGGGGATCTTCTCCGATGAGCAGAACCACATCTCGGACATAATCTCATCCATGTCCTTCGACCGGACCGCCTCAAGGTAGTGATGAGCTCCGCAGAAGAGATGGGCTTTAGAGACCTTGCAAAGTCTTTCAGCACCTAGAACGTTTGCGTACTTGACAATAAAATCCAATGTCTTCTGTTTAAGAGGACCGGACTCTCCGCCCAGGACCCGCTTTTCCTCTTCGCTAAAGTACATGAGCAGCTCTCCTTTTTCTGAAAGATAAGGCCCGGGAAACGTTGAATTTCCCGGGCCTTGTTTAAAAAGAGGGGTTAAAGTTTTACCCAGGTCCCAATCTTCTTCTCCAAGGCTTTTTTATAGATCATCCGGCCAGTCATTATGTCATGGCTGGCGATTCCCATGAGTACTGCGCCGCGGCGGCCTTGCAGGATAGCTGGTTTGACCCCGGCACAGATTTCTCCCATGTCGGCGTAAATCTCTTCCTTCTTCGGGTAACCTCCGTGGAAGTAGACGCCCAAGCCCTGAGTCAAGAGATACTGGTTCCAGTCGTCGCAGACGAAGCAGTTGCGATTGTTCATGATGTCGGCGTCAAAGCTGGAATCATAGTCCACCGCTATGGCCAGCACGTCCTTCTTGAGCCAGGAAGAGCGGACGAAGCGCTCCGGTTTCTCTAGGATGGGGGCGCAGGTGGCTATGACATCGGCGTCTTTTACGGTCTCTTGGACATTTTTGCCGACGACAAACTCAACACCAGGAAGATTTGGTGTGAGTTCTTCGACAAACTTCTTGACCTGGTTGGGGAAAATATCGAAAATCTTTACGGTCTTCATTTTGGGAAGTACTTCTTTGAAAGCGAGCAGATTGGTTCGTCCCTGGACTCCCAGTCCGATAATGGAAACGACTTCGCTTTTGGGATCAGCCAGGTACTTTGCGCAAACTCCTGAAGCGGCACCGGTACGCCAGGCGGTCATCCAGTTTGCATCCATGACTGCCTTTATGATGCCGGTGTCCGGATCATTCATGCACCACACCCCATTGATATAGGGGAGCCCCTTAGCCTGGTTGCTGGGATAGCCAGCAGCCCATTTAATGCCGCAACAGTCAACGTCGCCACCGACCCAACAGGGCATGGCGTGGATGAAGCAATCTTTGCGGGGGTGGACGCCGATCTTTGCAGGTAATTCGACCTTCTTTTCACCCTTCAGGCGGAACCCTTCATCAATTGCGTCAACAATCTCCTTCATTCTGATGCCCAGTGATACGACCTCTTCCTGAGAAATCCACAGCACATCGTAAGCCATTGCTGTTGCCTCCTTTTTAGCTTTGTCCTGCAAGAAGGACATCAAGTACCGCCTGGTCCACGTTTTTCATGCCCCGGTCGGTGATGATCGCAAGGTTGTCCATTGTTTCCTGGAATGTGTCTCCGACGATTCCGTTGCCTTTAGGAACTGTTGCTCCAGCTTGCGCAAGATAGGCCGTTTCTATTGCAATTGCCACCGAAGTGGCAATTTTCAGGGCACAGCCGTACTTTGCTCCATCGCATAGCATTCCCGTGAGGTTGGCCGTCATCAACTGAACCGCGCTTTCAACCTGCCCGCAGGTTCCCCCCAGCATGTAGGTCACCGCGGCCGCAGCTCCAGTGCCTGCCGCAACGGCGCATCCGCAGTGTGGAGTGAGGATCCCCGTCCGGGTCTTGATGACTCCCACGACAAGAAGTCCCAAGGCAAGAGCTTGAGCGATCTCTTCATCGTTTTTGCCCAGGTGGCGTCCCATTTCCCCGACCGTGATGAAGTAAGTAATCCCGTGGTTGCCGCTGCCGAAGCAGCCGAAAACGGGAACCTTGATCCCGCCCATCCGGGCATCAGCTGCTGCAGCGGCTAAAATTCGTATCCGGTTAATGATTGAATCTGGAAGAGCCCCTTCCTCCAGGAGAGATTGAAGATATTTTCCCAGCTCTAGACCAGCGTGTTCGGCCAAACCGGCTTGCGCGGCATGAAGGTTCTGCGTCACGCCCTTAAGAAGGAACAAGAGCTCCGCAGGCTTTAATGCCTCGATAGTATCAACGATCTCACTGATTGAAATATCATGGAGATCCTGCAGGCTGTCCCTTCCGGAAAGAGTGGCTTCATCACAGGCTGTTTCGGCCCGAAATGTTGAGTGCCCGTTGACTTTCTTTTCCAGGAGTCGGTCATGGGCCCCCTCTATCAAAGCTTCGTATACTCCCTTTTCGGTTACGACAGTAGCTGTAATACGTATCCCCGTGGCTTCTTCGTCGAGTTCGAACCGCACCTCGTGGTCTTTCAGGAAGGCTTTCGCCTGCTCGACATCGCCAGGTTCAATGTCCTTGAAGAGCTCAAGTCCCGCCTCGGGGCGTCCCTTTATAATGGCAAGCGCAACGGCCAGGTCGACACCGGAACTACGGGTTCCGGGGATCCCCACGGAAACGGCATCCTTGTAGATGTTCCTGTCAAGGCGTACTCGTACCTTCCGGATCTTCCCCTCTGCGCCTTGGCAGGCGTGCGCCACGGCAAGGCCAATTGCCACCGGATCCGTGCACCCGATGGTCAGGAAAGTGTGCTGATGGAGGACGTTAAGTGCCGTATGCTGTTCCAAGCGAAACTCGCCAGCCCTTTTCAGGCCTTCTCGGTAGTGGCTATTACGTCGATCTCTACCTTTGCATCGAGTGCCATCCCCCCGACTTCAACAAAGCAGCGTGCTGGGAAGTACCCGTCGAAGAAGGATTTATAAACCTCGTTGATAACCTTGAAATCCTTGATATCGGCAGCATAGATGACGGCCTTGACGATGTTGTTCACGGTCATGCCCTGGCTTGCCAAAACTCCCTGGATGTTTTTCATCACCTGGGTTGTTTCTGCCCCCGGATCCCCGCTTCCGACCATTTTCCCAGTCCTGGGGTCGATGGCGATCTGTCCGCTCAGGAAAAGGAAGGGGCCTGCATAAACTCCCTGACTGTATGCTCCTACGGCTGCAGGAGCCTTGTCTGTTGAAACAACTCGGTTCATGTTTCCCATCTCCTTTTTTAAGGAACCTCTGAAAAAACTCCCTAATTATGGACCTTGACCCTGTCAAATATACTTATAGCAACGAAAACTGCCATTTGGGGCTGTTGCGCAAACTCTTTCCCTGCAGGAGTTGAGAATCCATGAAGCACCAGAATACCCTTGCAAACGCCGCAACCTTCGAAAAATACAGGATGACCACCAGGCGGGAGAAGTTCCTCGCAGAAATGGAGCAGGTCGTTCCCGCAGAAATTGCCATGCTCCCTTATTGAACCCTTCTACCCAAAACCGGGGAAAGGGCGTCCACCGATAGGACTGGAACGGATGCTTCGTATCCACTTCCTGCAGAGCTGGTTCAACCTGAGTGATCCATCGGCCGAAGAAGTTCTCTACGACATCGAATCCATGCGCCGCTTTGTGGGCATAGACCTCGGCAACGAACCCGTACCGGATGAGACGACGATCTGCAAGTTCCGGCATCTGTTGGAAGCCAACAACCTCGGAGAAAGGATCTTCAAGGAGATCAACTCGCATCTTGAATCCCGTGGAATGAGACTCTCCGAAGGAACCATCATGGACGCCACCATCATCAATGCCCCATCGTCGACAAAGAACAAGGAGAAGAAGCGGGATCCCGATATGCACTCCACGAAGAAAGGCAACCAGTACTACTTCGGGATGAAGGTACACATAGGAGTCGACAAGGAAACGAAACTGGTCCACAGCCTTGTAACTACGCCTGCCAACGTACACGACTCAAGAACTGTAAACGACCTTCTTCACGGAGATGAGGAAGCGGTATGGGGCGGCTCGGCCTACATGGGCAAGACCGAAGAGATACATGCGGAAGCACCCAAAGCAGCGGACAACACCCACAAGAGATCCACGAATAACAAAAAGCTCACGGAAGAAGACAAGGCCCGCAACAAGATGCTGTCCAGGACACGTGCAAGGGTAGAGCACATCTTCGGCATCGCCAGGAACATATTCGGATTCGTCAAGGTTCCGCTGTTGAAGCTTTCAGGCGATTTTGTCCAGA
>JAUSOU010000094.1 GCA_030656095.1 Thermovirgaceae bacterium
AGCCTGGAGAGGAGCGAGAGCTTCCAGAGCGGAGGAACGGCGATCTACATGCGCGACCTGTATGACCACATAATTCAGGTGATCGACGGTGTTGAAACCATACGCGACCTGCTGGCGGGGATGCTGGATATTTACCTCTCCAGCGTAAGCAACAGGATGAACGAGATCATGAAAGTGCTGACGATGATCGCCACCATATTCATCCCTCTAACCTTCCTTGCAGGGGTCTACGGGATGAATTTCAAGAACATGCCGGAGATCGGCTGGAAATGGTCCTACCCTGTGCTGTGGTGCATCATGATAGGCCTGGCGGGGTTTATGCTTGCCTTTTTTCGAAGAAAGAAATGGCTGTAAGCGCACGTTCGGAAAACATAACCCGCAGGTTGTGGACAACATGTGGAAAAGGCCGCTTCCCCCGGTGGGAAACGGCCTTTTCCGTTCAGGCTTGTCTTTTAGGGTAAATAACGCTGCAAAGCGGCTAGAGCTCTGGTTCAATGCCGTAGCTGGCCACCCGCGCCATGTTCCTGGCAATTTTTGGCCAGTAGCTCTCGACCGGACCTCCATAATACCTTCCAAGCGCCCTCTGTGTGCTTCCATAGGCCTTCAGATATCTCGAAAGGAGCAGAATCCCCGCTGCGATGCCCTTCTCAGGGTCTTGGAGGTCTTCCTGGCTGTTGATACCGTGAGCCCGGAGCAGGTTGGTATGGATCCTCCATACCACCTGCATGACTCCAATGGCGCCGTGGGAACTGCGGGCGTCAGGGTTGAAGTGGCTCTCGGCATTTGCAACCGCGACGGAAAGCGTCAGGGGGACATCGTATTTGTTGCTGTAGTGGACGAAGGAAACGGCTTCACGCCATGCAGTTTTGGGGTCGATGCCGCGATTCTGATGGAGGATGTAGAGGGCAATAACAGAGGCGTTCTTCTGGTCGAGCGGTTTCATCTGCCAAAGCTTTCTGAGGTTCGATTCAGGGTGATCGAGATTCCATTCAACAAGGTTTTTCGGCTGTAGATCCATTTCGCCAAGCGCTGTGGCGACGGTGGCGTCAAGAGCCATAACGCGCTTCGAGACGACACGGGCCCGGCTCCATCCGGAGACGGCGTCCGCCGGAGACTCCGCAAGAACATCGCCCAGAGTGGTGTACACCAGCAAAGAAACGGTACACCCGATCAAAAGCGATAATGCGGCGTCCCTTAGGAGTTTTCGGATCAAAAAATAACCCCCTTCGGGTTTTTTGTACTTAATATGCAGTTTTCAGAGTGGCTCCATACCAACCCGGGTATTATACAGACTATTGCAAAAAAAGCAACCCTGGTGTAAAATCAAGCGCTTTTAAACATTGCACGGCAATAAGATGGCCAGCAAGGCTCCCTCGTTGTTCTGAAGAACCTCTATGCTGCCTCCGTGAGACTCTACAATTCGCCTGACAATAGCCAGTCCAAGTCCGTAACCGCCTGGAGATCCGCCCTCGCGGGAGCGGCTTTTCTCTCCCCTGTGGAAGCGCTCGAATACGGTCTCCCTGACCTTGTCGTCGATCCCTGTTCCGTTGTCTCCGAAAAGAATCCTCCACGAATCATCAATGCGTCCCATCTGGACGCTGATAATGCCGCCGGGGGTCTCCTCGAAGCGCTTTCTTGTGTACTTGACGGCGTTGTCCAGAAGGTTTCCGAAGGCCCTTGCAAGTTCATCCGGCCTGCCGATGAATGGTGCCGGGCCGTCCATGGATATCTCCCATCTGATCGATCTGGTCTGCGGATTCTCCCTGTGATAGGAGATCGACTCGCTGATGATCGTTTCCAGATCCAGAAGCTCCCCGGGTTCGGAGGACGCTGTGGATTCCAGCCTTGAAAGAAGGAGCAGATCATCCACGAGAGCTGTCATGCGCTCCTGCTGCATGATTATCTTTCTGGCCATCTCCCTGGTTGCTTCCGGCTTTGCTTCTCCTTCATCCAGAAGAAGTTCGGCGGCAGCCCTTATTGAAGTAAGCGGTGTCTGGAGTTCGTGTCCGGCGTCCGCCACGAAGGTCTTCCTCGTCTCCTCGAGGCGGTGTCTCTCTGTCAGGTCGTGAAGTACTACCAGGACTCCGTTCTCGGCGAGCACGGATTGTGCTTCAAGAAAGGTCTCGGCCCTGTCCCTGACGACGAAGGACTCACGGCTCTCCCTGCCTTCAAAAGCCCTGTCGATGAGGTCTATCAGCTCCGGTTTTCTGATGGCACCCGTGTAGAAGGCGCCGTCCATTTTGTCAGGCATGTCCCTGAGAAGCCTCGATAGAGCTGCGTTGGCGTAGCGTATCTTCTTCTGACGGTCAACGACCAGAATCCCGGCCGGTATCGATTCAAGGATCGACCTGAGGTATTCCTGTTCACGCTTCAGATTCCGGGCTGCCTCGTCAAGGCGCTCCGACATTCCTTCAAGGGCCGCCGCGAGGCGCTGGACCTCCACGCTGCCGGAGCTCGGAAAACGGAGTTTTCCTCCTTTTCCGGCCTCAAGGGCGGAGCGGGTAAGCTCTTCGAGCGGACCGGAAACCTGGCGGATAAAGAAAAGCCCCACAAGAAGCGATGCCAGACCTGCGAACGCAAGGGAGGCAAGGATTCTCTTTCTTGAAGAGGCCACAGCTGCCTCCACATCGGACAGTGACAGGGATATCCTCACAACCACCGCTTCCCCCTGCGGGTCGGCCGCGATACGGGCCACGTAGATCTGGTCTGTCTCCAGCGATCGACTGTAGCGGGTGTTTATCCCTGTTCCAGACAGGAGGGCCTCCCGTATCTCCGGTCTGTCTGAGTGATTGTCCAGCGTGGCAGGGTCGGCCTCGTTGTCGAAGATGACATCGCCGTTCATGGCTACGATCGTGACGCGTGTCCTAAAGCCCCTGCTCCACCTTGATACGTTGGAGATCAAACCATTGACCCCGGAGTCCTGGACAACCCCTGCAAGGATGGTGACCCGGGAGAGAAGGTTGTCCCTGGTCTGGGCGATCATTCTCTCCTCTATGCTGTTCCCTACAAGGAACCAGCCTGAGGCAAGGGCGAGCACAAGGACTGTCGCAATAAGGTCGGTCATCCGTCCCCTAAGAGTTCTCATCAGCTGCACCTTCCTCCTGAAGTCTGAACCCGCGCCCTCTCACCGTCTGGAGCAGTTTCGGGTTTTCCGGGTCCTCTTCGATCTTTCTCCGGAGCCTGAAGACGTGCATGTCCACGGTACGCGTGTCCGCGGCGGAGTAACCCCAGACCCTTGCGAGGAGCGTATCCCTGGATACGACACTGCCGCGGCTGGATGCCAGCACCTCAAGCAGCAGGAATTCGGTGGCGGTCAGGTCAAGGATGGAGCCCTTCAGCAGAGCCTCTCCTTTTTCCGTATCGACGGCCAGCGGACCTATCACGATCACCTTTTCATCCGTCTCCCCGGGGCTTCTCCTCCTGAGAAGGGATTTGACCCTTGCGGCGAGTTCGTTGACCGAGAACGGTTTCTTCATGTAGTCGTCCGCCCCGACATCGAACCCGGCCAGGAGATCGCGCTCGTCGCGTCTGGCGGTCAGCATCAGAACAGGGATTCCCTTTGTCGCCGGGTTTTCGCGGATGCGCCTGCAGACCTCCCATCCGTCCATGCCGGGAAGCATCACGTCGAGGATCACCAGATCGGGGAGCGTCGTCTCGACCGCGTACAGGCCCCCGTCTCCGTCGTGGACCGCCTCCACGCGGTAGCCGCGCCTTTTCAGCGCCTCGGCGATCAGTTCAGCTATGGTCTTTTCGTCCTCGACGACAAGGATCCTTTCCGGCATCGGCTAGCCGGGCTTCCCTTCGTTGGGCCTCCTGAAGTCTCCGGCCTTGATGAAAGATCCCGTGGTCATATAGACAATGTGTTCGCATAGATTGGTTACATGGTCGCCGGCCCTTTCGAGATTTCTCGAGATCAGTATCAGGTGCGTCGCCTGCTCGATGTTTCGCGGATTCTGCATCATCAGCATCAGAAGTTCCCTGAAGATCTGACGGTCGAGATCGTCCACCTCGTCGTCCATCGCGCAGACCTGTCTGGCCAGGTCTGCATCTCTTTTCATGAATGCCTTGAGAGCTGAATCGACCATCTCCCGGATCCGCTCACCCATCCTCGGGATGTCTATCAGAGGCTTGATGAGAGGTTCGTGAGAGATCTTCCGGGACACCTTAGCCACGCCTGTCCCGAGGTCGCCGATTCTCTCGAGGTCGGTCGCCATGTGAAGGATCGAAGATATGGTTCTCAGATCGAGGGCCACCGGCTGATAGCGGGCAATAATCCTCAGGGCCTGTTCGTTTATCTCCTGTGTGAGCGTATCGAGCACATCGTCGCCATCGATCACCTGGAGGGCGAGAGCATCGTCCTGTTTCTGGAGCGCCCATATAGATTTGCTGATCGCGTCCTCTGCCAGAGATCCCAGCCGCAGAAGGTTTTGCTCGATCCTCAGAAGATCCCCGTCGAACTCCTTGCGTCCGGTAAGATTGCTCGTCATGTTTTTCCGCTCCTTTCATGGTCTATCCGAACCGGCCCGTTATGTAATCTTCCGTCCTCTTGTCCTTTGGAGAGGTGAACATCTGCTGTGTCGGGCCGGATTCTATCATCTCACCCATAAGGAAGAAGTCCGTGGTATCGGAGATGCGCGCAGCCTGCTGCATGTTGTGAGTCACTATGACCACTGTGTACCGTGCCCTGAGCTCACGGACCAGCTCCTCTATGCGGGCCGTAGCCATGGGATCAAGCGCCGAGGTCGGTTCATCCATCAGCAGGACCTCCGGCTGCACCGCGACCGCGCGGGCGATGCAAAGGCGCTGCTGCTGCCCGCCGGAGAGTGCGAGAGCGGGGGAGTGAATGGTATCTCTCACCTCGTTCCAAAGCGCCGAAACACGGAGGCTCTCTTCAACGATGTCCCGGAGACTGTTCCTGTCCCGGTCGCCGTGAAGCCTTGGTCCGTAGGCGACGTTGTCGAAGATCGACATGGGGAAGGGGTTGGGGCGCTGAAAGACCATTCCCACCCTCCTCCTGAGAAGGATCAGGTCGGTTTCGGCATCGTATATGTCGCTTCCGTCCAGAAGGACGCTTCCCTTTACGGTGCAGTTGGGGATGAAGTCGTTCATCCGGTTGAGGCACCTCAGGAATGTGCTCTTGCCGCACCCGGAAGGCCCGATAAGGGCCGTAACGGCATTTTCCGGTATCTGAAGATCGATGTTCTTCAGCGCGTGGTTGGTTCCGTAGTGCAGCCCCAGATCCCGGACCGAAAATTTTTCCTTTCCCATGGAAACCACCTTCCGCTCCTACCGCTGGGCTCTCTGGCGGATCCTTAGCCTGGCCCGCCATACAACACCCGTCATGGTCATTCCCAGGACGAACATCAGAAGAACGAGAACGGTCCCGTACTGTATCGGCCTGGTCTT
>JAUSOU010000097.1 GCA_030656095.1 Thermovirgaceae bacterium
AATTATGATTTTGCCCTTTGGTCCGAATAAACCCCATTTCCCATTAGCCATGGCAGAAAAAGAACCATCTTCCAGCATTTTAAGATCGTCAAAATCCGGCTTTATCAGCCAATTGCCTTTTCTGTCGATCAGGCCCCATCTGCCGCTTGATTTTGCGCAAAGAAAACCGCCCATTTTTTTCTTAATATCAATATCGTCAAAATCAGGCTCGGTCACCCGGTTGCCTTCACCGTCCAATAAGCCGCATTTACCATCTTTTCTGGCCAGGAACAGGTTTTCTTCAAATGGCCACAAACGCGTAAGTTCTTCATGCTCCTGTTCGATCGCCCACTTGCCATCTTTATCCTTAAGACCCCACTTGCCTGATCTCCAACACAGGAATCTTGTAATACCATCAAGGGGGAAAATATAATCCATGACAGGCTCTACCAGCCATTTACCGCTCCGGTCTATAACCCCTTCTTTTTCACCTATCCTGACAAAAGGAGGGAAGGAAATTGTGTGTGAGGACGGGTCTTCGTCCAGGGTTGGTTCAAGGACCCAATTACCATCAAAATCAAGGATTCCCCATTTGCCCCCTGTCATGACGAAGATCATATCCTTGCCGTGTCTCCCTACTTTTTCGAAAGCAGGCTCAATAAGCCATTTCCCGCATTTATCAATCAAACCCCATTTCCCTTCGAATTGTGCAGCAGCCATCGCCACACCGGATCCATTAAAAAAATGCACATCATCAAATATCGGCTTGATGCACATCTGTTCCAGGACTTCCTGCTCCCATTCAAGTTCCTGTTCGGGGGATTCGGGACAGATCTGCAGAGGAGAGGTTTTGCCAGCCTGGGTTCCATGCTCGCCTGTGTCATTCGATCTTCCTTTTTTTCTCAATCCTTTGCCCCCTTCCGGGCGATTTTGGTATTAGCATATTCATCTTATTTCCAATATGGAAAGACTTTACGACGGATGTGTGACGCTTTTGGCCTCACTCACTCGACAGGGTAAAGGCACCACTCATCTGCCTCGAAGAAGATCTCGCCTTTTTCAAACGGGAAGGGATCTCCGGGATTAAAAACCCTTGCATTGTCCCAGAAAGTGATCGAGTTCCAGATCTTATTCCGTATCGCAGCCAAAGGTTCCTTGCTGAAAAGTTCCTTTACATCTTTCTCTGAAAGGCAGGGTGCCCACAGGGCAGCGATGGGGTTCTTTTCCACTATGGATTTACCAACCCAGCCTTTTCCAAGCAATTCGAGCAGGTTTTTTTTGAGATTTTTGCAGTCATCGTGGAACTTTGCATCCTTCACCTCTATCTGCACAAGGAGGACATGGCCCTTTGGCTCAACCCGAAAAAGCTGTTCTTTATCCGGGGCGCTTTCTTTTGCAAGCTCCGGCGAAGGACTTGCACATACTGAATGCCTGCGGTTTGGATAACCTTCCGGCCTTTTCCACTCCCACAGGTTGTCGACAACGTAGGGGACGTTGCCGGGGGATCTCTTCGTTTTGTATTTCTGCTTTGGATTTTTCTTTTCGGCTCCGGCATTTTCGTAGCGGTAAAGGATCATTAGTTGTTCCTCCTTCAATTTTTTCCCTCCTGGCGGAGGGGCATTTCACGCCAGCATTTCTTTCCACCCTTCGTAGATCATGACCATGGCGAGGGTGTCGAGTTCACAGTATTTCAGGAGCGCTTCGGAGATCTTCTGCCTTTCGATGGCGCTCATGTCGGAGAACTGCATCAGCGCCCAGGCAGTCATAGCCGCGCCCCCCTCACGAAGTTCGTCGCTTTGCGAAAGGAACTTTTCGGTCTCTTCCGGATCCAGGTCTTCAAACAGCCTCGGAAGGAGTTTGTAAGGGTCTCGTATCCTGCCGCCCTCGCGCCGGACCCAGCACCAGTCCTTGAAGTTCAGACTCCGTATCCCGCCGGAAGCACCGTAGACCGGCTCACTGTACTTGTTCTCAAGGAAGGGGGAACTGTTGAGTATCGCCGGGAGCACGTACTTGATGGAGTTGGAGCCTCCCATTGCGGGGTCGTAGTAGTGGCGCTTAACAAGCTTCAGCATGTCCACCATGTTCCTCTGCCCCTCGCAGACCTGTCCCTTTTCATCTCTACCGCAGGTGATCTCCCCGATGAATTCCGCAAGTTCCACTCTGTCCGTCGGGGGATCGGGATCCTCATCCATCTGTCTGACGATCATTTTGAGGTAGGTGTTTTCGTGAGCGGCATACCTGAAGATCGTGCCCTCGTCTCTGTCCAGCTGCTTCTTCAAAGCCCTGGCGAATGCGTAGTTGGGGAATACCCCCGTTGTTGTCTCCAGATACTGCCCCTCGTGGCGCACGGAGCCGTCTTTCTCAACTACGTGGTGGGAAAACTGGAACGCTATCCCCTCGTAGGGGCGCCTGCCGCTGTTGAACGGCACAGCCGTCATCGCGGTTTCGAAGTCGATAAAGTGAAGCGGGAACTTCCAGCTCTCCATCTCGGACTTCAGGCCTGCATTATCCAGATAGGGCTTATCGTCATGAGATGTCACCTTGAAGATCTGCGTCCACTGCCTCTGCCTGGGAGTAAGGCCGGGCAGTCCATCTCCCTCCAGCGAGGAGAATTCATCCGTTATATCAGTCATGCGCCAGCACCCCTCGGCGATAGCCTTGTCCTTTTTCCTGTAATTCCAGACATCAAGCACTGAAGGAACGCTGAAATCGGCATCCTCCAGACCCTGGGCTTCCTTCCAACACTCACGGAAACCGCAGAGAAGACCCTTCTTTTCGTCTTCAGGAGTGGCCCGGAATTCACAGTCGCGGCAGCGCCCGCCCGGCTGAAAAGAGAGCTTCCTGTCCTTTGCGTAGGCATCGGCAAAACCGGTGACGACAGCCGAAAAACCGTTGCTGAAATCAGCGACATTTCCGCCAAGGATCGCGTCGACACACTCCCCCACCGGAACCTGGACGAGTATCCGTGTATTCAGATCCTCCGGAGTGAGTTCTCCGTATATTTCGACACGTTTTCTTTCGTCTTTTCCACGCCGGATCCGCAGCTTCTGATTCAGCCCGTCGGTAGGACATCTGGCGCTCTTGTCCGCCATCATCAGGAAGGGTTCGACGGTGAAGCCGGGAAGCACATTTTTCAGGACATGGGTCTGGAAGGCAACATCATAGAGGTATGATTTCCACCCCGAAGAGATGTCCCCCTTTTTCGTAAAAAAGGGATCATCTTCGCAAGGGTCAAATGACTTTGCCTTCACTTCTATCAACTGCAGGCTGTTGCCCTCCTTCACCAGAATATCTGCGCGGATAAAGAGGTTGGCAAAGCGGAAGGCCGGCTCGAAGAGAGTGACGGAGTCGCGCTTCATAAGCCCGGCGGTCATCTCCTCCGCCTCTTTGTGCCTGGTTTCGTCTATCAGGGTCCCGCCCGGAAAGTACCTCCTGGCGAGCTCTCCAACCTGGAAGCCGCCCTCGGCCAGCGCGTTCAGGAAGGGGTCATCCAGTTTCCGGTTTGCGTATGAGGCCTTGCCTGTGTAATAGAGCTTCGCCGGACACTCCATCGCAAGAGCGAAACGGGATTTGGTGAGGTAACGAGGGGCTGACTTCAAGATTTATCATCCTCCTTCGATAAAATTGAGTTTACCAAAATATAATGATTAATGCATCCTGAAAACAAAGCTCTCGTCACTGATAACACGCTCTATGCCGATATCCATCTTCATATCTGTTCTCTCACCCTTCCGAAAAGAACCGGAACGTATTGTCTGCCCTTCTCCAGGTGTTTTCTCACCAGATCCGCAAACGACGCACCCGCTGAAGACTCGCTGCCCCATTCGAAAAGAACGCCGCTGACCGCCTCTTTGATCTCTCTTAAATGCATCGGATACTCCTCCGCAAGAAGCGCGGCGGCATCCTCCGAGAGACGTTCCAATCCCGCGCACCTTCTCCAGGCGTCAGCCTGCGCAAGAACCGGAGGATGCGGGATATCGATGATCGCGTCAAACTCTATGCCGCTATTGTTTTTTATCCGTTCGCCCTGCCCCGTGACTATAAAGACGATCTCCGAGGAACTCTTGAAGCATCCGGCAAGCTCCTGTACTGTCTCCCCCTGGTCCTTGTCGCTCGTGACGAAGCGGTCGAAATTGCCGAAATGATCCACGATGATAGACAGAGTGCGCCGCCCCAGGTGTCGGATGAAAGGCGTGTAAGGAAAACCTGATACTCTGTCCCTCTCTTCCTCGTCGTTTCTAAGGCGAAGCACGTCCCTCATGTCGAACAGACGCGCGTACACCCCGCAATCTCCGGCCAGTGCCTCCGCGATCTTCGCCCCGGTCTGTATATCTCCGCACCGAAGCAGGATCACCGCGGAACGTCCCTCTTCCAGGGCAGACCCGACAGAGCGCTTGAGCCTCTCTACACGCTCCCTGAAAACCCTGGGGAACGGGAACTCCTTCAAAACCGCTTCGGGGCGAACCACGCGGGTCTGGGGAGATCTTTCCATAATTGAATCCGCCTGAATGTCACTGGCCTCTTTCAGAAGATCTCCGTCAAGACCGCACTTCCTGCTCTGCGCCAGGTTGAGCGCCGTAAGCACCGCGTTTTTTATGATCCCTCCGGTGAAAACGTAGCGCTTCGCGATAAGTGCTATCTCCGCTTCGCCGATCTCCATCTCTCCGGCGGGGATAAGCTTCTTCCATATCTTTTTCCGGTCACTCTCATCGGGATACGGAAAGGGAACCTTGATGCGGATCCTGCGGTCAAGAGCCGGATCCAGCTTCATCGGCTGATTCGTCGTGAGAATGGTCACACAGCGGGACTTCTCTATCCCGACAAGCATCGCCCTGCTCTCGTCGGAATCGTCTTCGAATACGTCGTCGCACTCGTCGAAGAAGAGTACCCCTCCGGAAAGACTTGCCTCGCGGAATGCGAACTGGACAATATCCTCGACCGAGATGTTCCGCCTGATACCAAGATCTACCGAAATTATCGGCACCCCCATGTGGCGGGCAAGGGCATGGGCCAGCATCGTCTTGCCGGTGCCAGAGGGGCCGTGAAAAAGCATGGCAAGCCCGGTACCGTAGCCGAAGAAGTCGTCTATCTCCTTCGACGCTCCGTTTATTTCAAGCTGCCTGAAGGCGTCCACCTGCTCCATGATCTGCAGGATCGTATCATCCGGCATTACTATCTGCTCAAGGCGCGCCGCGGGCTCCTCCCTGCGGATACATCTCAGGGCGGAGTTATAGAGGGTCTCGTCTCCCATGAGGAAATTGACTATCCGCTGCTGAGCACAGATGCGTTCATCAAAAACGCTGGTTGACTCATCCCTTATGTGGAAGTAATCATAGATGAGATCGTGCTTTCTCAAATTGCCGTTAAAACCGAAGAAGGCCTTGTTCTTCATCTGGGTCCTGAAGTCGGGTGAGAGCATCTCAAGAAGGACGCCTATCCTCACCCCATCCCGCATCATGGATTCATGCTCCAGTTTCTGAAAAAGCTTCCCGCTGACTGGGTCGAAGTTTTTCATAAAAAGGATCAGCAGGACATCCTGCTCGAAGCGCTTGAGACCGATTTTTTCGGACATCTCAAAAAAAGGCAGAGGTTCGGTTTTGCCGCGGGAGAGTTCGACCCTCTTGAGATTCCAGCTTCGCAGCCATTCGAGCGCCTCCGTCAGCCTTTCGATGCGGGGCCCTATGCATTCGGCATGAGTCTTCCCCTTTACCTGTGCGT
>JAUSOU010000098.1 GCA_030656095.1 Thermovirgaceae bacterium
CGGGGCTTTATTGGGGGATAGTCCCGCCTGGTCGCCCCTTCACCGCCGTGATCCTATAATGCCGCATTATAGGACACTTTCAAACACTCCCGACCTCTTATGCTTTCTGCTACGTCAACGGGTATCTCTTCGCTTGCTAAAGTAGTGGTTCGTGGCGGCTCCGGGGCTTAACATAAGAAAGTCTTATGTTACCCAGGCGGAGATCGTCTCCGCAGTCATCGGCCCATCAAAAGGCGGCCTTCGGTCGGTTGGCGTCGTCAAGGCTTCGCCATCACGACGCCTTTTGTTTTTCAAAACCCTTCCGGGCCGTCGGACGGCTCAAAACCCCGCTTCGCTTTCGCCCACCTCCGGCCCGGGGGTCAACTTCCGTTCACGCCCCCATACATCCAAATATTCAGAAAAATGTTGACAATTCACTCAATAACGAGTATACTATATGCAAGCAACAAACATATTTCCATACAAATGGAGGCGATGGTTTTGGCGGTATTTATTGCTTCAAACGCACTGCTTAGAACCAGGGTTCAGATAGGTACATCCGCTGGTGGAAGCCCGATACTCCGTTCCTGTGCCTACAACGGGGTCAGTCCTTCCGTAGCCGCGGACGATCTCATTGCGGTTTCCCAGGCGCTGGGAACCCTCATCGACTATCCGATAGTGGAGACTCAGTTCTCCCAGACGGATCTCGTCGCTTAACGGAGGTGACAAGAGATGGATACTACAAGCTACCTCAGGCTTCACTTCGGTACCGTTGCGGGGGATGAGTGGACAATGACCGTCAGGTACCCCAAGGCCGGCCTTACCGCGCTGGTTGTCACGTCCGCGATGCAGGCTGTCATTGACTCTGACATCTTCGCTGATGGTCTCACGGACATTGTCGGAGCCGACATTTACGAGCGCACGATAACCGATCTTCTCGCCGCTTAGGAGAGTCGTGATGGATTACGAGCCGTTCGGCCAGTTTGTCCAGACTTCCTTCTCCATAGCGGTGGCGATCTACCTGCTGATGAGGATGGAAGGCCGGATGAGCCAGCTGAATGAATCGATAAGGATGCTCATAGACCGGGTTGACCGGATGAGCCTCGCGAAGAAGGAATGAAAGTATCGGTGGAGCGCTTCTCCCTTGACGAGTTCCGTTGCCCTTGCTGTGGCGTGGTAAAGGTCTCGGTATCCCTGGCGCTCCTCCTCGATATTTTGAGAAAGATGCTGGCGGCGCCCCTGGTGGTGTCAAGCGGTTACAGGTGCCCCAAACACAACTTCGAGGTTGGGGGGGTGAACCCGAGCCGACATATCATCGGGTGTGCCGCCGACATTCTCTGCCCGGCGGGAGTTTTATTCGATGATTTTTACGCCGAAGCCGCGAAGCTCTTTGTCTCCGCAGGAGGCAGGTGTCTTGAGTACCGGAACAGAAACTTTCTGCACCTTGCCGTTCCCCGCTCAATGAGGGCGTGGTTATGGAATGGCGGGGCAGCCGATATTCCCCCCGGAGGGTTTCAATCCCGGGGGGATTGAATATAGATAAGGGGGCCGCTCATAAAGAGCGGTCCCCTTGCTTTATTGCTTCAATGGGCTTCCCTGTTATTTTCTCGAGTGCGGTTTCGAATTCCGCAAGGGCGATCCGAAAGGCGGCCCCGGCTCTGTCCGTTTCGGCGGACACCCCGTTGTCTTCATCGACGGCGTGAACAAACTTCCAGCCTGCCTCCAACATTCTTATTGCCGTTTCTTTCAAGATCTCCCCCTCCAATGGTGGAAATAAAACCTGCCGAATGGCAACATGCAGTAAACAAGGCCGCAAGGCTGATTTGCCCCGAACCCGCGCCGAGGGTGCAACAGGGTAACATAAGACTGTCTTATGTTAAGCGGATGCCGGGGGGTTTCGTGTTGTATAACGGGCCTGTTATATGACACGCCCGGCGGGAGCGACCTGGCTGCACTGCGAGGCGCGGGGGAAGAAAGCCCGGAAACGAAAAACGGATGGGCCGGAAACGATGGAGCGGAGTCGGGGCGGAGGAGAGCGAAAAGAGGATCTTGGCTTGAGCTGCCCGACGCCCCGGGGTACTGATACAATGAGAGAAGCGCCGTGACGGGAACGTGACGGCGCTTGACCTTTAATACAACTGGTTTGGCAAAAACCCTCTTTCGATATCTTTTAGAAAAATATTACTAGCGAAATAAATTAATATTTTCCAAAACTCTTCCCAATGTTCTAATCTCACTTGCTACCATATTTGTGTACCTTGATAAGATAGAAATATCGGTTCCTATGTCGGAAAGTTTGTCCTCAATACCAAGGAGAATAAAAACCTGAGCAACCATAGCTACCCCAATAACCACCAAAGCCGCAACTTTTAGCCATTCTCTTTTCCCTTCAGTCATTTCGAAACACCCCATTTCGCGTGTTTTCTTGCTTGTCATCCTTAATCTCTTCCTGTTTTTAATCGGTTGGGCTTATCTCAACGATACCCGTACATAGAGCGTGATAGAAGGAAACGCCGTCTTCAAGTATTTGTTTAGAGACAAATTTTTCTGCGCATGATGAAGTAATTTTATTCAAGAAGAAAAAACCAAAAAAACAACTCAATCCTGCCATCCAATTTAACCAAATGAAGGCTGGTATTGATCCTAACAAACAAATCGTTGCTAACGTGGCAATCATGTTGACCCTTTTGACATATCCATTCTTTGCAAATTCAGTTCTCATAAAATATGTTGCTCTATCCGGATATACTTTTACTCTAAATTTAAAGGGTTCAGAAAAATCAGATATTTCCCATTCTGCAAATGCTTCTCGATATTCTTCAAAAGTTATCATTTCTCATGCCCCCTATTTGATTTGTACGGGAGAAGCCAAGGAAAGATATTCCCTCAATATTCAATATTATTGGCGAGTAGGTTTAATGTAGTAATATATTGAAGCAACAATAAAAGGGGAGATGAAAAGGATCAGGAAAGAAAAGATGCCATATCTAAAGCCTCCAACAAAACCTGCTGCAAGAGGGAATATCACATAAAAAAGCCGGTAGTAAGCTAACAAATCGTAGTGTTTCGAAACATCTCCTCTGGCAATATACCCTGTAGATATTATGCTAAAAACAAAAGTAACTATCACAGAGACTGTGAGAAAAACCGTAGGTTCTTCGAACATGACATTGCCTCCTTTTCGATTTTTAGCTTGTATTATTCTCAATAACACGGACGCGAGAAAGAGCTAGTTCTCGAAAAGATATCTTTAAAAGACGTTAAACCTTATAGAGGAAAAGTCAAGGTTAACTTGGTCTTTCGAATAAAGCATCTGCTCACAGCTGTCCAAAATAACCAGCTTTTAGAAACGTAACCCAGTATTAGCAACGGTTTTGGAGGCCAAATTGGACAAGTTTGAAACCTGGTCTCCATTTTATTTTGAACCTTGAAATTAAACAGGCTGTCCAAATCACCGCAGGGCCAATCGCAACTGTTCAGGCTCAGGTATCAAGGGCGGCGTAGCGTTGGGTTTATTGAGCCACTCGATCATATCCCTGTAGGTAAAGAGATTCATCCGTATCATCGAGGCCATATTTGAGAACGACCAGCCCGCCTTTGATCGATAGTGCAACCACTTGATTACCAGCATTGCTATAAGAGCTGTCCAAATCTGGATGCGAAGGGCGTTCTCGCTGACTCCAATAAAGGTCTTGACTTTCAGGTTCTGTTTCAAAGTCTTGAAGAAGACCTCGATCTGCCAGCGCTCCCTGTAGATAGAGCTTATCGTGGTGGATCCGAACTTGAGGTTATTGCTGAGAAGAACCACCTCTTCTTCCTTGTTGTCGTCCCATACTACGATCCTTCTCAACAGGTGCGGGTACTTCTTCCAGGTGTTTACGCCGGATAAACGGATCATCTCGTCTTTGAGCACATTGCTGTTCTGGGGGATCCTTTTTTGTTCCGTAACGACGTAGCAAATGTTCTTTTTCATCCTTGTCACGAAGAAGACCTTTTCTTCGTTCCACTTCCTGAAGAGGTCGAAGTCGATATAGGCCCTATCCAGAGCGATTATCGAACCCGCAGGCAGCGAAAGAAGTGGCGCCGCCTTGCTGTCATGCATTTGCGCCTCGGTTATGTGAACGAAAGAAGGCATGTAGTCGCTGCTATCCAGAAGAACGTGAAGCTTGACGCCCCCTTTGTAGCGGCTGTAGTCGGCCCATGAGAAAAGGGACAGACAAAGCGTTATCGTCGTCGAATCGAAAAGAAGTAGTTTGTTCTTGAACCGGAACTTCTTCTTCTCCCTGGTTCCGATCTGTCCGGATTCCCTGAAACGCTCCGACAGGTTCCAGAAAAGCTCCTTGAAGAGCTCCGATGAGCGGTGTTCGTTGGCATAGGCAAGTGTCGATTTGTTCGGGTTCCTGTTCACACCCAGATGCACGAGCTTACCGTTGCAGCAGGAGAGACTCCTGTATATCTCTCTAAGTGAATCAGCTCTTGCAAGATGACAGAAGAGCATTGCTGCGAACTGGGACCAGGATCTGAAACCCTTTGCGTGACGCTTTAGCGCCATGTTTTATGACCAGTTTCTGAAAGTCGATGCGTGAAATCTCACCAAGTATTTGACTGAACAGACTCGCAACCTTTAGCATGGGGTTTGCCTCCTCTTCCTGGGAAGATTTGTGTTGGCAAACCAATGATATCCCAAGGTCGCGGGGGCACTTTTAATTTCTACAAAAAGCTATTTTGGACAAGTGTGAGAAGACCTGCACATTATCAGATCCAATAACCCTCTGAACCGCTAAACTCTTTCTCTTCGCCCATGGCCCGCGTCCCTCGACTCTTCAAATTGAACGCTCACCTGGAAAAGGTCTGATCCCGCTTTTTGAATGCCGCCAGCTGATGAAAATACCTCCAACCGGCGGGGTCAAGATGCTAAGTTTCTTCTCTTGCCAAAAAAATGAATCTGATTCTCCTCTGCGTCCGCTGTGGCGCAAGCTCCTGGGTCAGATTCTTCCTTCAAACTGCACCCTTCGGACTTCTGTTCCGCTTCTCACCTCAGAACCCCCGGTGAACCATGTTTTTTGCCGGGTTCTCCGGGTTACGAGTTATCGGAGACAAAGTACCCAGCGTTTTTTTGCGGAGACACATGAGCGCAGCGAAAGGGTGCTGGTAACTATTTACGGCTCTATTTACATCGGCAGACCGTACCTTATCCTGAACCTTTCCACTATTTTGGCGATCTGCGGGTCAAGGTGTTTTATAGCTTCTTTTGCGATGTGCGAAGGCACCCCGCCCCAGTAGGCCTCGGCGATAGATCCGGCGATGCACGCCAGAGTGTCGGCATCTCCGCCGAGGGAGACGGCGTTGCGTATGCAGTCCTCTAAATCCTCTCCGTCGAGGAAGGCCACGATGGCCTCGGGGACAGAACCCTGGCAGGTTTCATCGAAGGAGTAGCCGGGGCGGATATCCTCGATGAGGCGGTCGAGATCGTAGTCGAAGTTGTCGATGACCCAGTTCATGATCTCGGGTTTTGAAGCACCGCTGCGGGCTAGATAGACAGCCCCGGCGACGGCCTGCGCCCCCTTTATGCCCTCGGGGTGGTCATGAGTGACTGCGGCGGACTTTTCGGCCTCTTCAAGCGTGGTTTTCAGCGAATCGAACGCCCACCCCACGGGCGACACACGCATGGCGGAGCCGTTGCCGAAGCTGTTGCAGGGTTTCCCCCCTCCCCCGGCGAGCCAGGATGCGAACATCCCCCCGTAGCCCGCGTCCGGGTACTGCGACCCGAGATCGACGATGTGGGAGACGTAATCGCCGCCGTTCATGATCGCCCGTGCGACTGCGGCGGTGAGAACGGTGTCGTCGGTGAATGTGGAGCTTTCGGTAAAGAGCGGGAAGATCTTGCTCTTTATGGGATCGAATTCGTATACGGAGCCTATGATGTCTCCGCAGATGGCACCCAGCACTACATTGCCCCCTTTTCGTGGACAGACCCACCGGACTTTCCTTCGGGGAAGAAAACCGCATGCAGGATCTCTTCGTCATACGCCAGGGCCGAGCCGATAACCCCGGCTCCGGTAAACCTGATGTCTTCGCCCCTGCCTGCAGAGTCCGCAACTGAGACCCTGGCTGAAGAGGCTTTTTCGATGAATATCCTGACCTGCTCCATGGTGGGGCCTTCTTCGGCGGGCTTTCTTTCGGCAGCGACCTCTACGGCAAAGCTTTTGAGGATGCGCGGATAGAGGTCCCTGAAGGCAAGCGGATTGGATAGGTATTCGAATCCGGCCGGATCGCCTCCCCTGAAAAATATCACTCCCCGCTGCTCTTCATGAGCGGGCAGTGCCGACGCGAAGGTTTCCAGCTTCTTTTCCATATCCTGGAATACGTCGCGCATGGCGCCGGTGCGGGATCTTACGTTGGACCTCATGGCGAGATCGTCTATCCGGCTCCAGACCTCCGACTGGTCTGACGAGAATGCCCTCCCTTCGCGAAGGTTTTCGCTGACTGACCGGTTCTTGCGGGACCTCACGGATTGCGCCGTAATCGTTCCCGAGTCGCGGAAAACACTTGATGTGTACTGCCACCTCCCTTTTTCCGTGCAGCTGACGGGAACCACAACCTTTGCCTGCGCCGCGATGAGAATGGTTATGTTGAGCACCCTGTTCTGTTTCGCGCCCTGAAGCTCCTCCCCGTCGAGGATAAGGATGTTCTGCGTGCCATTGTTGATAACGAAGAGTTCGGGGACGGATCCGCACTGGGAGAGCTCCCTCACCTCGATCTGCCCTGTTTTGAAGGCCTCCTGAAGGGTGATGTGAGGCGTGCGGCTCTCCAGGAAGGAGAATACGGGAACCGCCGCGAGGCCTTCGTGCCATTCAATGCCGCCGAGTTCCAGACTTTTGAAGAAATTTGCGATCACGGTTTTCATGGGACCACCTCCTGATGATATTGTACGGAGAGGAGGCGACAGTTTAGATGTAGTATCAAAAACCAGTTTCGACTAATTTTACAGAATTGGTATATTCTTGTGCAGCAAAGAGCTCAAAAAGTGGGTGAAAAACTCTTGATTAGAGTCTCTGATACCGAATTCGCCGCGCTTGATCTGGAGACGACCGGACTTGATCTTTGCCTGAACCGCATTGTGGAGGTCGGGGCCGTGATATACAAGGGGGAAACGGTGCTGGACGTGTACGAGACCCTCGTGGACCCCGGGGTGCGCATACACCCCAGACTGACCGCCATCCACGGGATAACGAACAGAATGGTGAAGGGAGCCCCTTCGCCCTTTGAGGCCGTTTCGGAACTTGAGGATTTCATCGGAGACCGCCCCCTGGTGATCCAGAATGCGCCGTTCGACCTGGGGTTCATCGAGGCTGTCCGGAAGGAACATTCGGATGAACCGCTTTCCAACGCCGTCTTCGATACGTGCAGGCTTGCTCCACTGGTTTTTCCCGGGCTTTTGAGCTACAGACTGGGCCCTCTCGCAAGGGCACTGGGCATCGTTACGGCGAGAGAGCACCGGGCAGTTGACGACGCGCTTGCCGCGATGGGCGTTTTTTTGAAGTGTGTCGAGAGGGTCGACCCGCAGGGGGAGATGGAGTACGCCCTTTTCAAAGAGAGGTGTTGCCTGCAAGGCCTGATGGAACTTGAGCGCTCATCCGGGGAACTGCTCTGGCCGGATGGTTCTGAGCTTTTGAAGGACGCTTGGGAGAGGTCGCTAAAGATTTTCATCGTCTACCGCAGCGGGAGCGGAACCACTACCAGAAGGATGATCGCGCCGATGGGGCTCGTGAGGGTCGGCGGGGGTGTGATGCTCGAGGCATGGTGCGATTTGAGGCAGGAGAACCGGACGTTCCGGTTCGACAGGATCCTGGAGGTTCGCCCGGAGAAGAAATGGAAAAGCCCCCCGGTTTTTCGGGGGCCTTCGCTTTGTTAAGTGGCGCGCCGGACAGGAGTCGAACCCGTAACCTTCGGATCCGTAGTCCGATGCTCTATCCAATTGAGCTACCGGCGCGCAAGGTGTAACCGTTATGGCGGTGGGACAGGGATTCGAACCCTGGAGGGAGGTTATGCCCCCCTACTCGCTTAGCAGGCGAGTGCCTTCAGCCTCTCGGCCATCCCACCAGGCGAACTGAGGCGCGGTCTATTATATGCACCCTTGAGGGGTGTGTCAAGAACGACCGGGTTACTCGATTGGCTTGTCCCCCGACA
>JAUSOU010000110.1 GCA_030656095.1 Thermovirgaceae bacterium
TGCCTGCCCTTCCAGTCGGAAACCCATTCGTCAGTACCTGAGAGATGACTGCAGGTTCCGCTACGGTAAAGCCGAGTTTTTCCAGCGTTCGACCCTCCTTGAAGAAGTCCCTGTCGTTTATGACACCGGCAAAGAGAATGACGCCTTCGATCAGGGGGCATGGAATGCCGAAGACCCGGCCGAAGGATGCTACCGGAACAAGAAGGTAAGGAACGTCTTCCGTCAGGTACCTGTGCGAGAGCATTTTCGGTGCGTCTGCCCCATGTCCGCCGTAGACCGGGCTGCTCTGCAGGACATCGTAAAGAGTCTCTCCCTTAAGGCTATAGGTCTCCTTCAGCCATTGGGTCTGGGACTGAAGGCCGAGTCCGAGGGCTTTGCCTACGGCGATCCGTTCCACGTCGACACCCTCTACCACCTTGCAGACAGAGGGGCTCATGCCATCCGTGTAAAAACGAAAATTCCCCTTCTCCGATTCGATACGCCCGGCGTTCAGGATCATCGTAGGACAGTGGACCACCATATTGAGGTTCGAAAATCCCGCTTCCAGGACATTTGAAGCCTCAACTACGGGAGTCGGGAACATGTCTCTCACTGCATCAATGAGCTCTTCGTTCCGCTTCGAAGGGAATGCCGCCATGAGAACTTTCGTCTTGATCCCCCAGATGTCCACAACTCCCGGCTCGACCTGGCGGCATGCGTAGGGGAGCGTATTTGTCTCACCGAGAAGCGGGTTCGCAGATTTGCGCTGCCCTAGCCATGCCGCGATCTCCAGGGAGCCGAAGTTGCCCGGAATGAAGATCACCATCATGTCGTCACTCAGATGCGGCGCCGCCAGCTCCATCATCGGCCGCTGCGCGAAGGAAGGAGCCACGACGTAAACGATCTGTGCACCGTCAAGAGCCTCTCCTGCATTTGTGGTGGCCTTTTCAAGTTTCCCAAATCCATTCAGGCTGCCGCGAAGCTCGATGCCGCCCTTTTCCTTGATCATGCTCATTTTTTCTCCGAAATCGGGATGCTCGAAGAGCCGCACACTGTAGCCTTTCAAC
>JAUSOU010000003.1 GCA_030656095.1 Thermovirgaceae bacterium
GGCGTGTGTGCCAGACATGGTACAGAGCGAGCGAGGTGAAAGTCCTCGCGCCAGGTATAAGCGGAGCCGAAGGCTAGGAGAAGGGCAAGGGCGTCGTCGCGAGGCGGGGTCTGGAGGAAGCCCAATCCGAAAGCACGGGGCGACGAACAGGAACCGGATACGAGGTGTGGTACATCCGGGACGAGTGGGCACGTGACCACGAAGTCCTCCATCCGCAAGTGGGGTGTGCTTTATAAATCCGGCGTTTACGTGCGGAACGTTCTGTATCTTACTCTGGGAGATCCGCCAAGTGCCTCGGGATCTCGCGTGCGAGAGAAATTGGCTGAATAGTGAGAGATCACTATTGATCGTTTGGCGGAAGTCAGCAGAAGGCATAGTAGGCGAAGGAAACGAGCCGGAATAGAAATCCGGATGGCCTCATCTCGCCGAAGGCCTGAACGGAAGGGAAGGAGAAGTCGCTTCGTGCCGAGAAGTGGAAACGCATCCGACAGGCAGCTTGAGCTGCCCCTGGGAAACCACGGGGATGAATCCGCCTCTGGGACAGGAAGAGATGACGCTCCGGTGAGACAAGACAGCCTTCTGGAACGTGTACTGGAGGCGGACAATCTCCGGCGTGCGCTCCGGCAGGTTCGGCGCAACAGAGGGGCTCCCGGAATCGACGGAATGACAGTCGAAGAGCTTCCGGAGCACCTCAAGGAACACTGGTCACGACAGAAGGAATCCCTGTTGAATGGCACCTACAAGCCCCAGCCGGTACGGAGAGTAACCATACCGAAGCCGGGGGGAGGGGAGCGGCAGCTTGGAGTTCCGACGGTCCTCGACCGGTTCTTACAGCAAGCCCTGATGCAGGTATTACAGGAGGAATGGGACGACAGGTTCTCTCCGTCGAGCTACGGCTTTCGGCCCACCCGCTCGGCCCATCAAGCCGTCGCCAAGGCGCAGGAGCATATCCGACAAGGATACTCCTTCGTGGTAGACATAGACTTGGAGAAGTTCTTCGACCGAGTCAACCACGATATCCTCATGGCAAAGGTAGCTGTGCGGATACGGGACCAGCGGATCGTGAAACTCATCCGCCGGATTCTGACGGCGGGCGTTGTCACGCTCGCAGGGTTCGAGCCCGCAACGGAGGGTACGCCGCAGGGCAGTCCCCTTTCGCCGATTCTCTCCAATCTGCTTCTGGACGAGTTTGACAAGGAACTGGAAAGACGGGGCCACCGTTTTGTCCGCTATGCTGATGATGCGAACATCTATGTCAGAAGCAAGACAGCGGGCGAACGGGTCATGGCGAGTGTGACTCGTTATCTGGAGAAGCGGTTGCGACTTAAGGTCAATGCCGCCAAAAGTACGGTAGATCGTCCCTGGAACCGCAAGTTTCTGGGATTCACCTTCACGCGCCGGGACAAACGGCGCAAGGTGAGCGACAAGGCGCTCCGAAGCTTCAAGACGAAAACCCGTGACATCACGCGGCGCACCCGTGGGTGGACCCTTGCCAGGATCATAGAGGAGTTGAGGGCCTACATCCTCGGATGGAAGGCGTACTTCGGCTTTGCTGAAGTCCTCACGCCCCTAAAAGACCTGGACAAATGGGTGCGTCGAAGACTGCGGTCATACGTCTGGAAGCAGTGGGGTCGCGCGGGATACCGAGAACTCCGGAAACGAGGAGTGGGTCGTGAGCTTGCATGGAACACCTGCAAGTCCGCCCACGGTCCGTGGAGACTGAGTCAGAGCCCGGCACTGGTCATTGCACTGCCGGGGCGCTACCTCCGTTCCCTCGGATTACCGAGCCTGGCAGGTTGACGGAAAACACTTAATCCACCGAACCGCCGTATACGTGACCCGTATGTACGGTGGTGTGGGAGGAGAGGAGCCGTGAGGCTCCTCCCTATCCCGATTGCCGCCGCGCTGCGCGCGACGGCAACGGCGGAGCTAACTAAGCTACCGCTTGATCGATGTGTTGGCGCATCATATCAGGCGGATTGGGAAGGCCTGAGGCACCTGCCTGATAGTTGCCTGCTTGCTGATTCGCGCGGCGCCAACAAATCGCTCAAGCGGTTGTCACGGGGTTGCATGTGACGCTTCGCGTCCCCCGCAACCCCGCGCCACCGCTTAGCTCCGCCGTTGG
>JAUSOU010000125.1 GCA_030656095.1 Thermovirgaceae bacterium
GTGGGAGGTGTCAACGTCCAGGGGGAAGGCCGAAGCCGCTCTCAAGGCCACCTGGCTGAAGACCTTTTCCGTACCAGCCTCGTAGATCGCGTCCAGAGCCCGGCCGACCGTGGTGTCGTTGAAGGCGCTGTCGGATACCTCCTTTCCCAGGAGAAGCCCGGTGTCCACAGAGGAGGCGAACTTCTCCAGCTGGTAGAGCGGACTCCTCCCCGATAGGGTGTCCAAGACCATGAGTGAGACGAAGGTGCCGATGTCCACGTCCATCTCGCTCGGGACGGCCGCGTTCACCGCCCCGGCGAGGCCTATCCTCCTTAAGAATGCTGCCACCACCGGCAGGTGCCCCGCCTGGCTCGTGCTCATGCCCTCGAGAATCGCGCGTATGTCGTCGTCCAAGAGACCACCTCCTGTTTCTGTGTGCGTTCTTGGGCCGCACGTTGCCCTCAAAAGCGGACCGATGCCGGCCCCGCCGAACTAGGGCTCATCCAGCCTGCCCTCTCTCATGAGCTCCAGGTTTATCTCTGTTATGCGGTCGGCTATCTGGAGCATGCGGTGGTACTGCCCTATACCGTTACGTACCGCATCTACCTGTCCCTTCGGGACGTAGTGCTGCCTGGGCTTGCCCTCGAGCGTTCGTGATACGTAGGCCCTGGGCCCGTGCTTCTTCCCCTGGTGACAGGCGCATCCCGGGCGAGAGCAAGTGGAGTAGCGCTCGAAGTACGATCCGTGAATGAGGCCGTAGAGCCCGGAGAGTTCACCCAGCAGCTTCTCCCTCTCCGATCGCAGTGACCTGTCCTTTGAATCCGACATACTTGACATGAAGGCAGTATAGCATATAATAGGAGTGCTATACAATACGGTACTGTCGGGGGTCGAGTGTTTTGATGCCCCGGGTTTCCGCTTGAGCGGGTTCGGGCTTGTGATCAGGCCTGGACCTGGTCCCGGCAGTCCGAGAACAGGGAAATGCTGATTTACCGTGACGGGATATTCAGTCAGATGCTATGCGTAGGGGTGGGGAAAGAGAGATATGCAATACAAATGATAAACATTTATCTAATCAGCCTACTCGAGAG
>JAUSOU010000136.1 GCA_030656095.1 Thermovirgaceae bacterium
CCGCCAGCTCCTCCTGTGGCGTCAGTTTGCCCGATTTTGGGGAGAAGAAGATCGTATGCGCATCGGAGTATATGGATACGGGAATACCCCATCTCAGGATCGTCTGCTCGAGGACGCGGAAGTAGCCGTTGAGGCATTCCGCAGGCTTGAGCCATAAGGCGACGACCCTTCCCGTAGCATCGTCTATGGCGCCGTGCATGGAAAGCATGGAGCCGTTGGAAAGCCAGTCAAAGGGAGAAGCGTCTATCTGGAGCATTTGCCCCAAACGTGATTTTCGCTTTCTGCCCCTGCGTTTACGTGGTCCCTTGTGCGAGAAGATGACATCGACATCGTTCTCTCGCAGTATACGGATCACCGTCTTGGCTGAGATGGAAACACCGGTTTCGTCTTAAAGCAGTTCCGACATATGTTGTGCGCTCGCTCCTTCCCAGAGTGATCCGGCCCGCTCCGCCACGAGATCCCGAATAAAACAAGATACAAAGTTGTGGGGCTTCAGATCGGAATTGCCGTGAAGCAGGGAAGACACTCCTTCTTTCCTGAAACGGAACTTGGCCCTTTGAACCTGGCGTATGGAAAGCCCCAGAGCTATAGCCGCTTCGTTGTTGGTTGTCTTTCCCTCTGAAAGTTGCTCAAGAATAAAAACTCTGCGCGCCTGCTTTATGCTCAACCTGATGTCACCCTCGTTCTTCATAAAGTCTATTCTCTAACTAAGGGGGTGACATTTTCGCTGTCCCCTTAAGGGGTGACATTATCGCTGTCCGGCCACAAATGCGTCTCGAAGGCTTGACAAAGCAGGCGAGGGTAAATACAATACCCGCCATAAACTTAATATGATATCGATTCATCCAGAGCGGTGGAGGGACAGGCCCTGCGAAACCGCGGCAACCTTTGCGAAAGTGAAACGGTGCCAACTCCTGCAGGAAATCCTGGAAGATGGTCGAGGCTTATAGTGCGAAAACACGCCTCTTCCCATATCCGGGGAGAGGCTTTTGTTTTTGGCGTTATCACCAGGGAAAGGGGGAGACCTTACATGACGGCAGCACGTACAAATACCATGATGATGTGCGGCATGATGATGTGCAACATCGGCGGATCTCCTCCAGGAGAACTCGGTGGTTGACAGCACGTCGCCGCTTTTTCTGGACCGGGATCCCCGAATTTTCGAGGATCCCGGTTTTTTTATGCTTTCTGAACGAGGGAATGGTCAGGGCGAACCGGAAACAAAAGGACTGAAAAATATCAGGAGGGGATCAGAATGAGTGGAAAACGGCATTATCGTTTCGAGACACTTGCAATCCACGGAGGCCAGACACCGGATCCCGGGACCCTTGCACGCGGCATCCCGGTATCACGAAGCACCTCGTTCGTGTTCAAGAGCGCCAAACATGCGGCGGATCTTTTCGCGCTGCGTGATCAGGGATACATATACTCCCGCCTCGGCAACCCCACCGTGGCAGTTCTCGAGGACCGGATCACCCTCCTTGAGGGCGGCGCGGCCTCCGTGGCGACAGCGTCCGGAACAAGCGCCATACATTACGCGATCGTAACGATCGCCGGTCAGGGCGATGAGATCGTCTCAGCAAACAACCTTTACGGCGGCACCTATACCCTGTTCGACACCATATTCCCTCAGTTCGGCATCACCACCACCTTCGTGAACCCTACCAGACCAGCGGAGTTCAGAAAAGCGATCACCGGCAGGACAAAGGCAGTCTACATCGAGACCATCGGGAATCCCGGCCTGGACTTCACCGATGTCGAGGAGATCGCCCGGATCGCCCACGAGGCGGAGATCCCCCTCATTGTGGATGCCACCTTCACTACCCCGTACCTTCTCAGGACCATCGAGTACGGTGCGGACATCGTGGTGAATTCCCTGACGAAATGGCTCGGCGGGCACGGCGCGGCGATCGGCGGCATCGTCACGGACTCCGGAAAGTTCAACTGGAAGGGCAACAGGAAATTCCCCCTCCTGAACGACCCGGATCCCAATTACCATGGCCTCCGCTGGACTCAGGACCTGTCTCCTGAACTGACCCCAATAGCCTACGCCATGAGGTACCGGAATGTGCCCCTCAGGAATCTCGGAGCCTGCCTCTCACCCGATAACGCGTGGATATTCCTTCAGGGAGTGGAAACCCTCCCCTTCCGCATGGACCGTCACGTGGAGAACGCCGCGAAAGTGGCCGGGCACCTGAAGGATCACCCGAAAGTCGCCTGGGTGCGCTTTCCGGGACTGAAGGATGATCCGGCTCATGCCGTTGCGAGCAAATACCTCAAGAAGGGATTCGGCGGCATGGTCGTGTTCGGCATAAAGGGAGGATCCGAAGCGGGAGCGAAATTCATCGAATCCCTGGAGCTTTTCTCACACCTGGCCAATATCGGCGACGCGAAGTCGCTTGCCCTGCACCCCGCAAGCACCACTCACAGCCAGCTGACGGAAGAACAGCAGCGTGAATGCGGCGTATCACCGGAGATGATTCGCCTCTCCATCGGGATCGAGAACATCGATGACATTCTCGAGGATATCGATCACGCTCTGGAGAATGTCTGACCTTCAAGCACAAGGTG
>JAUSOU010000138.1 GCA_030656095.1 Thermovirgaceae bacterium
GTCCGATGCTCTATCCAATTGAGCTACCGGCGCGCAAGGTGTAACCGTAATGGCGGTGGGACAGGGATTCGAACCCTGGAGGGAGGTTTATGCCCCCCTACTCGCTTAGCAGGCGAGTGCCTTCAGCCTCTCGGCCATCCCACCAGGCGCAATGATGCGCGGTCTATTCTATGCACCCTTGAGGGGTGTGTCAAGAACGACCGGGTTACTCGATTGGCTTGTCCCCCGACACTACTCCTTGAGTTTCAGCGGGGACTTCGAAGAAGGCCTGGTCCAGGATCTGGATGTCCGCCTGGCCCATCAGGACTTTGAGGTACTCGTTCTGCTTTACCTGCTTCTTCTGGTCCGAGATCATGGTATTGACGTCGGCGCTGACTTCCTCGAAGGACATGACGCGCTCGTTCAGTTTCTTTTGCTTGATGAGGACGACGACGTCGGTGTCGGAGAGAGCAAGCACATTTGAGACCTGGCCCATGGGCGTGTCGTTCAGCGGCTTGAGGCTCCCCTCGGTGAATTCGCGGGCCGTGACGAAGGCGGGCTCGCCGGAGAGCGTGAAGTCGATCGTTTTGTCCTCGTACTTCTTGAGCACCTCGTCCCAGGGCGTGCCGGCAAGCAGAGCCTTCCTGGCTTCGTCAGCCGCTTCCTGCGACGTGAATCGGGCGAACATGACGTTGAATCCGGCTGGCTGGCGGAAGAAGAGGTCCTTCGTCTGTCCGTAGAAATCCTTTGCCTCTTCCCCGGTGACTTCAACCTCGCCGGCGCTGGCATCGAGAACCATTCTCTGCGCAAGTTGCATGCCGATCTGCTCGCGAAGGTCCTTCATCCGGATCTCACTGTTTTCCATGTACTGCTGGAAGGCTTCCTTGGTGGGGAACTGGTTCTCTATGCGCTTGACTCCCATGTCTATCTCGGTCTCGGGGACCTTGATCTTCTGCTTTGTCGCTTCTTTCTGCAGCATGTACTGCATGGCGATGCTGTTGAGGACGTTTTTTCGCATCTCAACGATGGATTCGGGGGAGAGGTCGGACTGCCCGGCCTGCTCGGCGTAGTTGCGAACACCGGTGACTATCTGGGATGCCATTATCTTCTCTCCGCCGACCGACGCGACCGGGAAGTCACCATCGGAATCCTGGCTCGAAGGCCGGCTTCCCCTGGAGAGGTACATGCCGAAAATGGAGACCACGAAAACGATCACTACAACGATCATTATGGCACGGGTTTTTGTTCTGAGTGTCTGCATTATCACGATATATCTTCCTCCTTATGCTTTCGGCGGGGCGTTTGTTTTGGGATTTTTTACAGCGTGTTCAATGATACGTTTCAAAGGAAGCGGTGTCAAAGGGGAAATGTCATATTGTCGCCGGACAGCGATAATGTCACCCCTTAAGGGGACAGCGAAAATGTCACCCCTTTAGTAGAGAATAGACTTTATGAAGAACGAGGGTGACATCAAAGTGAGCATCAAGCAGGCGCGCAGAGTCTTTGTTCTCGAGCAGCTTTCACAAGGAAAGACAACCAACAAC
>JAUSOU010000004.1 GCA_030656095.1 Thermovirgaceae bacterium
GAGGAGAACTGCTTTTTCGTGATGGTCGTTGCAGCCACCATAGATAGTGAGCGTCTGCTTGAAAACGCGCCTGGATGGACAATGCCGGAAAGAGACGTTATCCGCCGGGCGGTTGGGTCTCCGGAAGTGAGGCTCTTCTTCGGGGAAGTGGCCGAAGCGGCGTCGCGATCGGATATCCTCATGGGGCTCGGAGGAACGGCAAACCAGATATGCGCAGGCCTGGGAATTCCAGTGGTTTCGATAGACGAAAAGGGCAAGAGGGTACAGAAGAAACTGCTGGGAGACGCCGAGTCGCTTGTCCCCCCCGATCCGCTGTCGCTTGCCCGGGAGACGGTTGCCATCCTCAGGGATCCTGCCAGGAGAGAGGCTATGGCAAACGCGGGAAGAGAGTGCATGGGTGGTTCCGGAGCCCTTGAGTCCGTTATCGAATACGCCTCCGTATCACTTGGGTGGAGGAAGCGTCATGAAGTATACAGAGCTTTTTCCTCGTTCGTCAGATCGAAAGGAGAAATGAAAGAGTGAAAACCCTTGTCGTCATTCCTGCCCGGTATGCCAGCACGAGGCTTCCAGGAAAACCGCTCCTCAGCATCGCCGGGATCCCTTTGGTCGTCCGCGTCCTTCGGCAGGCTTCAAGATGCACGTCGGTCACCGACGTGCTCGTTGCGACCGATGACCAGCGCATAGCCGATGTAGTCAGAGCGGAGGGGGGGCAGGTGATGATGACCCCGCCGGAACTCCCCAGCGGCGGCGACAGGGTGGCCTTTGCGGCGAGAGAGTACGGCCACGCCGACGTTGTCTTCAACATCCAGGTAGACGACCCGCTTGTGGGGCCGGACATGATCGACCCGCTCGTTGATCTTCTGGCCAAAGACCCCTCCGTTTCGCTTGGAGTCCTGGCCAAGGCCATTGAAGACAAGGCCGAGGAAGCAGACCCTGGCATTGTCAAGATGGTCTTCGACGAAAACATGAGGGCTCTCTACTTCAGCAGGTCGCCGATCCCGTTCCGGAGAAATCCGGGCGCGGTCCTCTACAAGCATATCGGCCCATACGCCTTCCGCAGGGATTTTCTGCTCCAATTCTGCGAATGGGGGCCCACACCGCTCGAAAGGTCCGAGAGCCTCGAGATGCTCAGAGTCCTCGAGAAGGGGCACGAGATCAGATGCCTTGAGACATCCCGGGACACCATCGAGGTGGACTCACCCGGTGATATCGTGAAGCTTGAGGCCTATATCCTGGAACATGGAGATGATCTGGCATGATAAAAACCTTCTCCGCCGGAAACGTCGTCTTCGGTGACGGGGGCCTGGTCCTTGTAGCCGGGCCGTGCGTTCTCGAGGACAAAAAAATGGCCCTCGAGATCGCCTGCCGCGTCGCGGAGATATGCGCCCGCCTCGGAGTACCCTACGTTTTCAAGGCCTCATTCGACAAGGCGAACAGGACGTCCATCCACAGCTTCAGAGGACCGGGCATCGAGACCGGCCTCGAATGGCTGGCGGAGGTCAAAGACAAAGCCGGCTGCCCCGTACTCACCGACATCCACCTTCCCGAGCAGGCGGAAAAGGCCGCGGAGGTGGTCGATATCCTTCAGATACCCGCCTTCCTCTGCAGGCAGACAGACCTGGTCGTTGCGGCGGCCTCAACGGGAAAGATAGTCAACATCAAGAAGGGGCAGTTCCTCGCCCCCTCTGACATGGGGCAGGCGGTGTCGAAGTGCCTCGAGGCCGGCAACGACAAGGTCATTCTCTGCGAGAGGGGCAACTCGTTCGGCTACGGACAGCTGGTCGTCGACATGCGCTCCCTGGCGATAATGCGGTCGCTGGGGTACCCGGTGATGTTCGACGCGACCCACAGCGTCCAGATGCCCGGTGCTCAGGGTACAACCAGCGGAGGGGACAGGCGTTTCGTCCCGGTCCTTGCCCGTGCCGCTGCGGCGTCAGGTATAGATGCCTTGTTCCTTGAGACGCACCCGGACCCCGACTCCGCCAAAAGCGACGGTCCCAACATGGTGTCCCTGGATTCCCTTGAGCCTCTGCTCGAGAGGGTGCTTGCGGTCCACAGGGCTGCATCCGTTACTGGAAGGGAGAACTGATCCTTGGACAGGCTTCCCGGGGAGAGAAAATGCGTTGAATGCGACGATGCCGCTCTTCTCGAGACAGGACGTCGTGTCCTTCGGATGGAGGCCGGTGAAATAGAGAGAGCGGCCTCGCGGGTGGGGCCGGAGCTGGTCGAGGCGGCCCGTATAATTCATGGCTGCGACGGCAGGCTCGTCGTTGTCGGCATGGGAAAATCAGGCCTCGTCGGGCGCAAGATCGCGGCAACCCTGGCGTCGCTCGGGACGCCGGCCTTTTTTCTTCACGCGGCCGAGGGCGCGCACGGCGACCTCGGCATGGTCTGCCGTAATGACGCGGGGCTATTCCTGAGCAACAGCGGGCAGACGCGCGAAGTTCTGGAGGTACTCCCCTTCTTCCGCAGGCTGGGTGCCCCTGTAATAGCGATGACCGGCAACACCTCATCGCGCCTTGCCCGGGACGCCGACATCGTAATAGACTCCGGCGTCATGCAGGAGGCGGATCCGCTTGGCCTTGCCCCTACCACCAGCACCACGCTCCAGCTTGCCCTCGGCGACGCCCTTGCGGGGATGGTAACGGAGCTGAGGGGGCTCAAGGCCGAGGATTTTGCCATGTTCCACCCGGGAGGATCGCTCGGCAAACGGCTACTCCTCCGGGTTTCCGACGTGATGGCGACAGGAGATCGTATTCCGCGCATCCCGGACACGGTAACGGTCCGCGAGGCGCTTTTCGAGATCACGAGCAAGGGTTACGGCGCAACGGTGGTCGAAGATCCGGGAGGGGCTATCATCGGCATCTTCACGGACGGCGACCTCAGGCGTCTGCTCGAGGACCGCGGAGTGACAGGGCTCTCCCTGCCCATTGTTGAGGTAATGACCAGGAATCCCCGGACCATCGCGCCCGACCGGCTTGCCGCCGAGGCCATGCACGTCATGGAGGAGCGGGAGATATCCTGCCTCGTCGTGGCGGAAAACGGCAGGGCGGCGGGCATTGTCCACATCCACGAACTCCTCAGGGCCGGGGTGAACTGATCTGGACCGCTTTGGTTATAAACTCCTCTCCAGTTCCTTTTTCCTGGCCGCCTCCCCATGGCTGGCGATAAAATACCGCGAGGGTTTTTCGGAACGGATGGGCCGTTACCCTGCTGTTTCTGAAGGGGGGAAACGTCCGCTCTGGGTCCACGCCGTATCCGTCGGCGAGGTCCAGGCCGCCTGGCCTCTTGTCCGGGAGGCCCGCAGAAAGGGCTGGAAAGACCCGGTCGTCCTTACGACCATCACGCGCACCGGGCGGAAGATGGCGGAAAACCTTATTGGCACCGATGCCGACATGATGGCATACTATCCGTGGGACGCTCCATGGGTGGCGGAGAGAGCGATAGAAAGTCTCAACCCCGCCGCCTTCGTCACTGTCGAGACAGAGGTATGGCCGAACCTGGTTTTCGGGCTTGCCCGGCGGGGTATCCCGGCATTCATCGCCAACGGACGCTTTTCGGAGAGGTCGTTTCGAAAAGCGATGTCGAACCGCCCATTCTGGCGGGATGTCATGTCCACTTTCAGCCTGATCATGGTCAGGGGCGGCGACGACGCCTCCCGCCTTATGGAACTCGGCCTTGATCCATCCCGCGTCATCGTGGACGGAGACTGCAAAGTGGACGCTCTCCTTCTCAGGATAGGAAGGAGCAACCCCCGGGAGATACGCAAGTCCATCGGCGCTGGTGATGCCCCCATTTTACTCGCGGGGAGTACTCACAGGGGCGAGGAGAGTGCCGTTCTGGAGGCTTTCAGGGAGGCAAGAAATCGCTTCCCGGATGTGCGGCTCATTATCGCGCCGAGGCACCCGGAGCGGTCTCATGAAGTCGAATTACTGGCGAAGGGGTCGGGACGGGTATGCAGGCTTTCAAAGCTCGAAAACGGATGGGATGTTCTTGTCGTCGACAGGGTTGGGGTCCTCTTCGGGCTATACGGGGTAGCTTGCTCCGCATTCGTGGGGGGCAGCCTGGTCCCGAAAGGCGGCCAGAACATCCTGGAGCCCGCCGCCTGGGGGGTATCTATCCGTCACGGGCCCCACATGGAGGATTTCCGCCCCCATGCGGATGCGCTTGGCAAACTGGGGGCCGCTGTCACGGTTGCGAACGCGCCGGACCTGGCCGGAACGTGGATGAAAGATCTTTCGGATAAAGAGAACCCGGGGATGCCCGGAAGGTCATATGTGGAGGGCCTCGGAGGGGCATCTTCGCTCTCATGGGAGCGCATCCGGGGCATATTGAAGATCAGGGAGTGATAGCAGGTGGATTTCAGCATGTTCATGGCGGGGCGGGTTCATTTCGGCCCCGGTGTATCATCAAAAGCGGGAGAATTGGTCAGGGGGTTCGGCGCGGAACGCGCCCTCATCGTTACAGATCCCACGATGGAGCGCCTGGGGATAGCGGAGCGCATTGCTGATCACGTAAGGAAGGCCGGGGTAGATGTTTCCATCTTCTCCAGTGTGGAACCAGAGCCCTCCGTCGAGACGACCGACGTGGCGGCGGATCTTGCGCGTGAGCGAAAAGTACAGGCTGTTATCGGGCTCGGCGGCGGCAGTTCGATGGATGTAGCCAAGGCCGTTTCCGTTCTGGTCACGAACGAAGGCTCGGCCGCAAAGTACCAGGGATTGGGGCTGGTAAAGAATCCCGGTGTCCCGAAGATCATGATCCCGACAACCGCAGGAACAGGTTCCGAGGTTACTTTCACGGCGGTACTGATCAGGAAGAGCGACGGCGTAAAGGGCGGCATCAACAGCGACTTTCTCTACCCGGAGATGAGCCTGCTTGACCCGGAATTGACCGTCTCGATGCCCCGGCACGTCACGGCATCCACGGGGATGGACGCTCTCGCTCATGCCCTGGAGGCGTACACAAGCCTCAAGGCATCACCTTTCAGCGACATGTTCGCCGAAGAGGCGATAACGCGTATCGGGAGATGGCTCAGGGTGGCGGCCTTCAACGGCCGCAACATCGAGGCCAGGGGGGAGATGATGCTTGCGGCGCTCTTCGGCGGAGTGGCGCTTGCCAACGCAGGGGTCACCGCCTGTCACGCTCTGGCTTACCCGCTTGGCGGCATGTTCGGAGTGGCCCACGGTACGGCCAATGCTCTGCTGATACCTCACGTTGCCCGCTGGAACGCTCCCGCATCTCCCGAAAGGTTCGCGGATGCCGCGGCCCTGCTGGGGTATCCTCAGGAGGAGGGCGAGCCCGACCATGTAGCGGCTCTTTTCTGCGCCGAGGCGCTTGACGACCTCGTAGAGGACCTGGGACTCCCCGCAACGCTTGATGATCTTGATGTCGGGATCACGGAGGCCCACTTCGACGAGATGGCCGAAAAGGCAATGGGGGTAGCAAGGCCCATGGAGAACAACCCGCGAGTCATGACGAAGGATGACTGCGTCACAATATACAGGGAGGCGATGGAGTAATGCCCGGATTCGAACTGTTCGACCAGAGGGAGATCGACGCCGTAACCGACGTGATCAAAAGAAAGATGGTCCACAGGTACTCCTTCCAGGAGACAAGGAACGGCATCTACAGGGTAGAGGAGTTCGAGAAGGCCGTCGCCGAAAAATTCGGGGCGAAGCACTGTCTTGCAGTCAGCAGCGGCAGCGCGGCGCTCTATGTGGGGTTTCGGGGGCTCGGCATAGGCCCGGGGGACGAGATAATCACGTCGCCCTTCACCTTCATCGCGAGCGTAGAGGCGATACTCGAGTGCGGGGCAGTTCCCGTACTGGCCGAGATAGACGAGAGTCTCAACCTCGACCCGGACTCGGTTGAGGACCTCATCACGGAGCGCACGAAAGCCATCATGCCTGTCCACATGTTCGGAGCCGCGGCGGACCTCGACGCCTTCGCGGAGATATGTGAAGAGTACGGACTCTGGCTTCTTGAGGATTCCTGCCAGGCGATGGGCGCGACCTACCACGGGAGATCTGTCGGAACGTACGGCAAGTGGGGCCCGTACAGCCTCGACCCGTACAAACTGTTGACAGTTGGAGAGGGCGGCCTGATCGTCACCAACGACGATGAGACCTACCGCAGGATGGAGTACTACCACGACCACGGCCACATACACAACCCGGCCATCCCGAGGGGAGCAGAGGGCAAAGCCTGCCTCGGGTTCAACTTCCGGATGAGCGAGATACAGGGCGCCATAGGGCTTGTCCAGCTCGACAAGCTGGACGGGGCCATCGCAAGCCTCAGGAAGAACAAGAAGCGGGTGCTTGATGGAGTAAAATTCCCCGAAGGCGTCAGGCTCAGGGACCTTCCCGACTCGGAAGGGGATATCGCTACGCAGCTGGTGATACTTCTGCCGGACGCGGAGTCCGCGAAGCGCTTCCAGAAGGCATCAGGCGAGGCCGGATGCGGTTGCGGCATTCTTTCCGGAAACACCTGGCACTACGCAAGACACTGGGAAACTCTCAGGGAGGGCTCGTACTACAGCAGGATCAGATGTCCCTACGACTGTCCATACGCGGAGGACGTACCGCTTTACAGGCCGGTCGAATGGCCCAGAACGCAGGACATCCTCTCCCGTGCGGCGGTCTTCGGCATGGATATCTTCATGGACGATCTGAAGATCGCTTCCATGCAGAACGCCATCAGGGCCGGCATTAAAGCTCTTTAGAGGGGAGACTGGGGCTCATCATGCCAGTAAAAACTGTCAGGGGCCCCAGACTTGTCTTTGTTCTGAAGGACGGTATCCGGGGACACGAGAGCCAGTCGGCGGGCATAGCCTGGTGGCTTCAAAGGCTCGCTGGCTCTGAGATCCTGGAGATCGATATTCCCGGTTTTTCCGGGTTCGAGCGCTTTCTACGCCTCAAAGTCCTCGCGAGGAGACTCAGGGGCGGAAATGGAAGAGTATGCAGTAACTGGCTCGATGGTTCCGGAGGAGACGGGATCAGGAAATTAATCCTTGAGAGGATCTCCACTGCAGGCGTAAAAGCAAAAGATGTGCTTTTCCTGTCCGCCGGAAGCTCTGTTGCGCCCTGGTGCCTGGCTCTTTCCAGGGTCACCGGTGCCAAATGCTGTACGATAATGACCCCGTCAGTACTGGGGACTTTCCCCTTCGATTACGCGATAGTTCCGGAGCACGACTTTCCCGAACCGTCCCCCAACATCCTTGCTACGCTCGGCGCGCCGAACATGATCCGCCCTGAACTGCTCGAATCCAGCGGAGCACTTCTTACCTCCCGTTTCCCCTCAAATCATGAAGAGAGGTG
>JAUSOU010000007.1 GCA_030656095.1 Thermovirgaceae bacterium
AACCCATGCCGCCTGCGTACCCTCAATATGATCGAAAATGGTTTCATCAGGATACCGGAATATACGTTTCCCCATCAGCACTTCGCGCTCAGGGCCTGCATCCCAATACACTACCCTGGGCGATAAACCTAAACGCAATTCCTTTTTATCAGCAATCAACTTGCCCTGGACAGCATGAAGCCAGCGGTCGGGCAGGCCTTTTTCTCCGCTATAACACTCCATTCCGGCATGCCGGGAATCGATATTTGCACAAAGCCCTGAACCATGAATATGCTCGGTTTTTTGGTCCAGCCCCCATAGCAGTTCCCCGGTCTGCGCATCCCTCAGGCAAATACCGTTTTGTACGCTTCCTTTCGCACGTGACCCTTCTATACCGAGGTATATTTCAAGCCCCGGCCTGGCGGGATCAATATCGCCTACCCAGACATTATCCGAATGCCCCATGCCGGATGACCACAACCCCTCGCCATTGCTATCGATGACCGCTGCGCCCAGGATGATCGCGTCTTTTCCATCGCCGTTAAGATCAACCGCATGCATGGTGTGGGCGCCCTGCCCGTAATAAAGACCGCCGGGTTCGTCAGTACTGTCCCATTTCCACAATTCATCCAGCTTGTTATTTTGAAATTGAAAAGCGGCCAGTTTATTGATGTTATAGGTACCGCGGGCAGCAATCAGGCATGGCGTTTTTCCGTCAAGATAAGCAACACCCAACTGATTACGGGAAGTATGGTGATACATTCCCAGTCCATCGCGGGAAGGCCAGTCTGTCCGTGCCAGTTCCTCACCTGTCATCCCATCGAGGATGCTCAGGTATTCGGGGCCGCTGGCAACTCTCCCGGGTTTATAATGGCCCGAAGCGTCCGGTTTTGTTTCCCGGTAGTCTTCATCTATCGGAGCGGTCTTTACAGCTATCTCGGCACGGCCATCGCCATTAAAGTCATACACCACATAAGGTGAGTACCATATGCCCGCCTCGATGTTCCATCCCAGGTCTTTGTGCCACAAAAAGGTTCCGTCTGATAAATAGGCTTCCAGTTTATACGTTGTCTCACTTGGCCTCCAGTGCCATGGATCAAGAGTTGTATTCGGTGTTTTGATTACAAAATCATACCGGCCGTCACCATTCAGGTCACCAATGCCAACCCGTTGAAAGGTAGTGGTATCATTTTCAAGTTTGATTGACAGGTAGGGTTTAATTGCGGTATTCGCGCTGACTGTAACCCGTTCGGAAGATTCGTACTCTTGATTACCCTTCACTGAACGGACAAAGTAACTGTTCCGGACA
>JAUSOU010000034.1 GCA_030656095.1 Thermovirgaceae bacterium
ACTGATCTATTCCGACAGTCGCAACCGGGCTGTCCCCCAACTCGTCACGAAACCTGGACGGCAGGACTATTCTTCCTTTGTTGTCGAACTTGTGCTCGTATGTTCCCACCAACATGGGATTTTCCTCCCATTTTTTACCACTATCTGCCACTTTTAACCACTTTAGCACTCTTTCTCGAAAATGAATAATCTAATAGTCCTTATTTATCCATTGTTTATGGTTCAATAGAACCATCTATGTCACGACACAACAAAAAAGGAGTACATCAATAAATGATGTACTCCGCTGTGGTGGCAACTCGGTACTCTTTTTTGCAAATATTCGTTCAGGTTTCAATTATTATCTGCGGAAAGTACTCCTTAAGCCGGGTTCTGTGTGAAGCGGTCATTTATCTAGGAACCGGCTTACGCCGATTCTCAAGCGACCGTACCCGAGGGTCAGCGGGCAGCCTCATCCCCTCCTATTCGGTCTTGCTCCGGGCGGGGTTTACCTAGCCTGCCGGTCACCCGACAGCTGGTGGGCTCTTACCCCACCTTTTCACCCTTACCCGCTTTAAAGCGGGCGGTATGTTTCTGTGGCACTTTCCTTGGGCTCACGCCCACTGGAATTTCTCCAGCGCCCTGCCCTTTGGAGCCCGGACTTTCCTCTCTCCCCGTTACAGGGACAGCGACCGCATGAAATACTTCCCGCAATTATGGATTTTACCACGAGGACCGGTATGCCGTCGCATATCTTTCCGCCGCTAACGCGTAATCCAGGGATTGGCGAAGGATTGAGGCCTTCTAATCCTCGGAAACCGGCCTGACTACCCTGGCGGGCGGCACCTTCATGCCTTCGGTCACAATTGAACCTACTGCGATAATTGACCCCTGAGAACGGCACCAAACCAGACACTGGTTCTTTTGCCCAAAAAAACGGAACCTATGGTAAATGCCGATGGGGCGATAAAAACCGCCCCATCGATATCTGGTAAACTATTTCCGAAAGGAATGACCTTTCAGGGATTCTTCAATAGAATGAACCGCCGTCAGTCTTCAATGGGACCTGACGATCTCCTTTATCCTCATAAGTCGGCTGAGATTGGCCCGCTCCTGTTCGTCGAGTTTCATGGTGATATACCTTATAGTCTCCTGGAACGATGGAATGAGAACATGTTCAAGAGCGTTTACCCTCCTCCTGGTCTTCTCGATTTCCACAGCCATAAGCCTTAGTGCCTTCTCTTCCGCGGCCAGAAAAATCAGGTCCGGAAGAAGTCTGGCAAATTTCTCCAGTGCTACGTCCAGATTGCCCGTTGTTGTTCCAAGTCCGTAGTTGAGGGATGAATCTCCCTGTTCAACCTCAAATACTGGCACAAGAACGCTCATTATGTTCCGGTGGGACATCTTCAGCGAAAGACCCGATCCGGTTATCATCAGCGCCTGTTCAAGCATCGCGGGGAAAGTCTGTGCCCGTGCCAGAAGAAAGCTCCTGTAGCACTCTTCAAGCTCTTTTTCGATTTTTTCCCGCAGATCCTTCAGGGTTCTCGCCTTTTGCAGAAAGGCCTTGATGAGTGCATCCTGTTTGTCCTTGAGCAGTTTGTGCCCACGCTTTGCGACTTTCAAACGGATCTTGAGCCTTGAAAGCTCCATCCGGTTCGGGTTGACGTTCAGCTTTTTAGCCATCGCTAGCTCTCCTTGCGGTGTTCTTCAGACCTAAATTTTTGATACATTCTTCCCCCATGGGAGCGGTCTCTCACTCTTTCTTCCCGGATAATTTGGGAAGAAGGTATTTATCGACATAGGCGTCACGTACGCGCTTCAACTCCTTGACTGGAATAAGGGTCAAAAGTTTCCACCCCAGTTCGAGTGTCTCCTCGACAGACCTGTTCTCGTATTCCCCCTGCCTTACATAGGAATCTTCGAAGCGGTCTGAAAAAACCGCAAAAGCCTTGTCCTCTTCGGAAAGAGCGCCCTCGCCGAGAATTGTGGCAAGTTCCTTGGCTTCCTTGCCCCTGGCGTAGGCGGCAAAAAGCTGGTTCATCAGGTCGGCATGGTCTTCCCTTGTCTTGTCTGCGCCAATACCCTTGTCCTTGAGCCTTGAAAGAGACGGCATGACGTCAACCGGCGGGTATATTCCTTTTCTGTGAAGTGTTCTGCTCAGAATGATCTGTCCTTCGGTGATGTAGCCGGTAAGGTCGGGTATCGGATGAGTCTTGTCGTCTTCGGGCATCGTTAGAATAGGAAACTGTGTAATGGAGCCCTTTTTGCCCTTGATGCGTCCTGCTCGTTCATACATGGTGGCAAGGTCCGTGTAAAGATATCCCGGGTAGCCTCTCCTTCCGGGAACCTCTTTTCTTGCGGATGATATTTCCCTGAGGGCCTCACAGTAGTTGGTGAGATCGGTCAATATTACAAGTACCTGGTAATCCTTCTCGAAAGCAAGGTATTCAGCGCAAGTAAGGGCAAGCCGGGGGGTAGTGATCCGTTCGATCGCGGGGTCGTCCGCTAGATTGACGAACATGACCGTCCTCTCGATCGCTCCGGTCCTCCGGAAATCCTCCATAAAGAAAAAGGCTTCCTCAAAGGTTATTCCCATTGCTGCAAAAACAACGGCGAAATCTTCGTGGCCACCGAGAACCGTTGCCTGCCTTGCGACCTGTGCCGCTATGCGGTTGTGCGGCATTCCGCTCCCTGAGAAGATCGGGAGCTTCTGTCCGCGTACCATCGGATTCATACCATCGATCGTGGAGATACCCGTCTGTATGAACTCGGAGGGGTAGTCCCTTGAATATGGGTTTATGGGGTAGCCATTGACATCGAGGTATTTCTCCGGGATCAACGGGGCACCATCATCGATAGGCTCTCCTCTTCCGTTGAATATCCTTCCAAGAATATCCTTGCTGACAGGAAGAGTTAGGACTTTCCCCATGAATCTGACCTTTGTGCTGTCAAGGTCGATCCCTGTCGTTCCTTCAAAAACCTGGACAAGAGCTCGCTCCGTTGTGATCTCGAGAACTCTGCCCCTTCTGATCTCTCCGTTGGCCAGTTCGATCTCGACAAGTTCATCGTATCTGACGTTCTCGGTACTCTCCACGACAAGCAGAGGACCGGAAAGGTTCGAAATGGTCCTGTACTCCTTAGGCAACATCGCCCATTCCCCCTTCCGACAAAAGCCCTTCAACCTCTTTTTTCATCTGCGGAAGCAGTGCGTCGATCCTGTCGAGTTTCTTTTCGTCCTCATACCTCATTCTGGCTATCTGCTCCCTCACGGGAAGAGCAAAAATATCCTGGATCATGGAACCCCGTTCGAGGGCATCTCTGCAGAGGTGATGGAAGGAAATTATGTTTCTGAGCATCCGGAACTGCTTGTCCATTGATGCGTAAGTATCGATCTCGTGGAAGGCATTCTGGTGAAGGAAATCCTCCCTGAGAGATTTGGCGGTCTCAAGGATCATCCTTTCCTGCCTTGATAATGCTTCAATTCCGACCAGCCTTACGATCTCGCGAAGTCTGTCCTCTTCCTCCAGAAGAGACATGGCTTCGGTCCTGAGGCCGCTCCACTCTCCGTCGTACTGGTTGTCCCAATACTCTCCCAGCTTCTCGGCATAAAGCGAATAACTGAGGAGCCAGTTGATGGCCGGGAAGTGCCTCTGATAGGCGAGATTGGCATCAAGACCCCAGAAGACCTTGGTAACTCGCAGGGTGTTCTGACTGACGGGCTCGGAAAGGTCTCCTCCCGGAGGTGAAACAGCACCGATGGCTGTAATTGATCCCTCGCGGCGGTCAGAGCCGAGGCAAATTGACCTCCCCGCCCTTTCGTAGAAACTGGCAAGCCTCGTGCCGAGATAGGCCGGGTAACCTTCTTCTCCAGGCATCTCTTCGAGCCTTCCCGAGATCTCTCTGAGGGCTTCCGCCCAGCGGCTGGTCGAGTCGGCCATCAAGGCAACGGAATAACCCATGTCCCTGTAATATTCGGCAATGGTTATTCCGGTATATATGCTTGCCTCCCTTGCTGCTACAGGCATATTGGAAGTATTTGCTATCAGGACCGTCCTTTTCATCAGCGGATGGCCGGATCTTGGGTCCACCAGCTCGGGGAATTCCAGAAGAACGTCGGTCATCTCGTTGCCGCGCTCACCGCAGCCGACGTAAACCACTATCTCGGCGTCGGCCCATTTGGCAAGCTGGTGCTGAATGACAGTTTTGCCGGATCCAAAAGGTCCTGGGCAACAAGCCGAGCCCCCCCTTGTAAGGGGGAAGAACGTATCGATGACGCGCTGGCCGGTTAACAGGGGAACAGTCGGCGCCAAACGCCGAAAAACGGGACGGGGGGTTCTGACAGGCCATCTTCTGAGCATGGTTACCAGGGAGTCGCTTCCGCCGTCGGAAATAACCGCGATGTTCTCTTCAACGGTAAACGTGCCTTTTTCTATCTTCTTGACCTTTCCTTTGATACCGTGAGGGACGCAGATCGAATGTTTGACGAGGACAGTCTCCTGAACATAACCAAGAATGTCCCCCTCGTCAACTTCGGCCCCTTTTTCCACTAGTGGTTCGAATTCCCACTTCCTGGAGCGGTCGATGGCATGGACATTGATCCCCCTGGATATATAGGGGCTGTCAGCCGCCTTTTCGATAAGGTTAAGCGGGCGCTGGATACCGTCGTAAAACTGCTCGATCAATCCGGGGCCAAGCTCAACGCTCAGGGGAGCTCCGGTGCTTTCAACTGGTTCGCCCGGTTTCAGGCCGGATGTCTCCTCGTAAACCTGAATTGAGGCCGTGGCCCCTTTCAGTTCTATGATCTCGCCGACGAGACCCAGGTCGCCGACTCTAACGACATCGTACATTCCGGCTCCGCTCATGCCGTCGGCGACAACAAGCGGGCCGGAAATTTTCGCTATGGTCCCAACAATTTTTTCTTTCATGGCCAATACTATCCCCTCCGCATACATTCGTATCTTCAGGTCAGATTATCTAACTGCAAAAATATCCATGCCCACGGCTCGCTCGACGCTGTCACGGATGGTCTTGATCCCGATTCCGGTCGAACCCCTTATTCCTGGAATGGGTATTATGCTGATGCGATAATTTTCATTCATATCATCGACAAGTTCGATGTTCTCGGAATAGAGAGTGTCCACAAGAAACACAACCGCATACTGTCCCCGGGCAAGACGTATCAACAGGTCTTTCAGATCTCCATCCGGGGTGTACGGCGTTACACCGACAGCCTGAAACGGAAGAACACTTTCAAAATCACCAACCGCCGCCAGGAGCAGCTTTTTAGTGTCATCAGACATGTCTGAGAAGCCTCCTCAGGACTGCTTTGTCCGCCCCATTCCCTATTCCCACAAGAATAATCCGGACATTTCTGGCTTCTATCTCCTTTTTCCAGAGGAAATAAAGGACATTTTCCGGAGCAAAAGAGCTGTACCTGAACTTTTCAAGAACCCCGGTCAAATAATCGTCGATCGATCTTTCCAGATCCACGAGCAGGGAATCAAGATCGGCGTGTTCCTGCCCTCCTGAAAGCGCTTTGGATACATCGGCAAAAGCCAGAAGCCGCTCCCATCCCTCGAAGGGTTCATTTATCAGAGAAACGATCCTGTCGAGCGACACAAAGCCGCCGTTATGAAAAAACGGCGCAGCCTGGGCCGCCTCGTAACCCATCCTCTTGAGTCTCGCCAGATTCCGGATATTTTCTGCATCGATCCGGTGCCTTACGAACAGTCTGGCTCCATCAAAGGGCATCACTCCAACGATCAGCAATTGAAGAGAGAAGAGCTTCTCGTCGAGTAAGCGCTCTACCTGAAGAATGTCATGAGCCTGTTCCCAGAGCATTACGCATTCCGGAACAGTCCGATGGAAACCAAAAGGCATTAAACGGTAATCTTCGCTCTCGATCGCCATAACAAGATCATCTACCGGAATGTTGCCTAGAGCGGTCAGAAGGTCCATCCTTCTCACGCCGCCTCGTTTCTGGTTGAACAGACCCTTCAATAAAACCTTTATGTTGTGGATATCGTATGGGAGCCTGCAAAGCTGATAAAGTCCTGGGTCAGGAACAAATCGCTCCGCCTCCGAATAAACATATTGAAGTTCTGCCTCGATCGCCGGTTCAAACTGATTCTCCTGCTGCTGTTCAAGGATCCATTTGCCGTAGGATGTCTCAGAAAGAACCCTGATAGCGGAAGGAAGGTCCTCGCTGTCGAGCAAACGCTGGAAGGCTCCCGGGTCAAGAAGACGGTTTTCCATTGCCCTGAGTCTGGATACGGCGTATCCGTAATCAATAGAACGGGTCATGCCCAAACCTCCCGATCAGTTCGAAAAAAGACGGTTGACAACCTCCGCCTCCATGTCTTCTCTGACCCAGCGGAGAAGAACCTCCCAGGTACAGTTGACGTAAATATCTCCTCTCCTGGCGGTAAAGCCGCCGGAAGCGGGGATCCGTTCCCCGGAGAGGTTCAGTTTTGTCTTTTCCTTGTTGTTGAAATCATCGATCCATTTCTGATCGAGATACTTCTCTTCCGCTCCGACATAAACAATTTCATCGCCTGAGACGACTGACCGTTTAAGAAGAGCGCTCATGAAGGGAACATATTTATCGCGGGGTGTTCCGGAAAGGAGATCAAGTCCTTCGGAAAAGGCCCGGGTTATCAGTTCTCTCCTGGCACCCAGGTCTATCTTCCTGACATCCAGATTCGCGACAATTTTTCTCCTTCTGTGAATTTCCGTCTCTTCGCTCTTTATCTTTTTATCGAGACGTCTATTCAGTTCCTCGATTTCCGCATTGGCGGTCTTAAGTATCTCTCCGGCCTGTTCCTCGAACCTGCCGATTATCTCCCGGGCTTCCGCCTTGGCATCCGCCTCGATCTTAACCTTAATATCCTCCAAAGACATTACTCTCACCCCGCCGTCTGCATCACTGATCAGAGCTGGATGCTGTTCAGGAGAATTATGCTCATAAGCAACGCAAGAACGGCATAGGTTTCAACCATCGCAGGGAGGATGACGGCCTTTCCGGTCTCCTCAGGTCTCTTGGCTATCATCTGGATGCATGCCGCAGAGGTTTTTCCCTGTGCGATAGCCGAATAGTAACCGGCGATGGCTATGGGGAGGCAGGCGAAAAGGATCCCGAGGCCCTGCCATACGTTGACGGAAACAGTGGCTCCGCCAAGAAGGCCGACTTTCAGAATTGCGAAAAATGCTGTAAGCAGACCGTAAATACCCTGTGTCCCTGGAAGGGCCTGCAGCAAAAGAACGAGTCCAAACTTCCCTGGGTCTTCGGTCATGATCCCCGCCCCTGCTTCACCTGCAATGCCTACACCGATGGCGGATCCGGAACCCGCTAAGCCGGCGGCAAGCGCCGCACCAAGTACCGCAAGCATAATACCGAGCTGATCCATTATTCAGAAACACTCCTCTCGAACAAACTTGAAAATATGTTTACAAGAAAGTCTGATTTTCTGCCTGGAACTGTCATTCGTTCGATCCGGCATCCGTGATTCTCGTATATTTGGTATCGAATCTCAGTGGAGAAAAGATCCGCCCTCCTCCGCTGTAGAATTTACTGAAAAATTCGACGTACTGAAGGCGGAGAGAGTGAATGAATGCGCCAAGGATATTGACGACGATGCTGAAAAGGTGCCCCCCGAAGAATATCAGCCCCGCCAGGATCCATCCGACGTAGGGGATGCCGGAGACCAGCACCGTAAGCGTATTGACTATCATTGCGATGGCGGAAGTGGCCAACCCGAGGGCAAGCAGGCGACTGTAGCTGAGGACATCTCCAAGGTATGACGTAACATTGTAAAGGCTCAGGACTCCGGAAATAGCCTTTCTTGCGAAACCAGGCTTGTCGCGGCCCTGGGTAAGGACCAGAGTCAGAACGCCAAGGGCTGCAAGGGATTTCCCGACAATAAGAGCGGAGTATCCGCCGATGCCGAAGGATGATGCCCCCCATACCAGTAGCCCGACTATGATAGAAAACCAGCCTCCATGGTCCCCCAGCGCGCCTACGATATCCCCCTTGCGGAATGCATCCCACATCGCGATCAATATTCCGAAGAGTATCTGGACAACTCCCAGAGCAAGCGATATGACAAGGAAGGTGATCGGGTCGCTCATGGGTTTCAAAAGAACAACGCTGTCTTTCAATGGGCGGATGAATGAAAAGATCCCGAAAGTGTCAACCATGTCTCCCAGCCAGCTGCCCGTAATGGCGCCAATAAAAATGGTGGAAATGCTGGCGAGGAAGAGAAGCAGAAAGAACTTTTTTTTGTCCCCGGACATCCTGAACCGGAGAAGAGCATAAAGAAAAAAGGCCCCCATTATCAGCCCATATCCGCCATCTCCGAGGCACATTCCGAAAAAGAGGAAGAAAAATGGAGCCATCAAAACCGTCGGATCAATTCCATTGTATGAGGGCATCCCATAAAGCTTTGTCAGTGGGGAAAAAGGGGCGGCCCACACTGGATTGTTGAGGATAATGGGCGGGTTCTCTCCCGGAGCCGGATCTTCGACATGAATATCGACCAGCTCATCAAAGGGCTTCAACACCTTCTTTACCATTTCAAGGCTGTCCGATGGAACCCAGAAACGAAGGATCGAGACCTTCTCCGTTGAATTGCCTGACGCTTCAGTATCCCTGCGTGCGGTCAAAATAGTCAGAAAATCGTTCAGCTTTCTTGACATCGGCACCCATTCCTCCGCCATCTCCAGAGAACCTTTTTCAGCCTTCCCTATCCCGGCAAGAAGCTCTTTCCTGCGGTTGGCGAGCCTTTTGATCTCCATGGCCGGAGCCATCTCAAGACCCTGAGGACACTCAATCCTCGAGAAACTTTGCTGTGCTGCGATCTCCATAACTTCAGACTCAAGGTTGCGAGAAAAGAGAAGTATGGCAAACGTCTCGGCCTGCTTTTCCGCGAAGGGCGCAAAAAAGAGCTCTCCCTGCCCCGCAACGGCTTCACCGAAAGCATTCCGGAGAGAACCGGCAAGTTTTACGGGTATGGTTCCCACAACACCCATCACCTTTTCCGTTCCCCTTGAGATCATCCACATTGGATGGGAAAAATCACGGATGGTCTCTAGAAGAAGCGAATGGCTGGAAATCTGGGCGATCTCTGAACGCATCTCCGCAAGCAGTCTTTCGAGCGTTCTGGCTTGTGATGTGATTTTGGAAAGATCCGTTTCGCTGTTCAGCGACGCGAGTTCGGAGAATGAAACCGGGGGTTTGGGACCAAGCAGCCTTTCAAGCTTGCCGCCTTCTTCCTTGTAAAGGGGCTCGAGGAAGCGAAGAAGAAATCTTATGTCGGACAGGCTAGACTCCAGGCCGAACTGCCCTTTTTCCCTGGAACGGTCACAAGGAACCAGAAACTCGGACGCAACTCCCTTGCCTTCGTCCCTGCCGATAATTTCACAGCACTCAAGCTTGTGAAGCGCGGCGACGACCTGCTCCACAGCTTCGTGATGTGAAAGGATCCGAACCTTCTTAACCCTTGCTACTGCCATATCGAGCGAACACCTCTTCGGCGATCCAGGATGCCGCGCCGGAAACCCGATCGCCGTGGCGTTCCGCAAGGGCCTTTGAATCAGCACGGCCCTTTTCAAGGATCTTTTCCGACTCCTTTTCAGTGTCTTTCTCAAACCTGGTTACGCTTTCTCTGAAGGAACGGTGAAAATTCTGCTTGGCTGACTTGACCTGCTCTTCCGATTCGGTTTTCGCCTGCGCCAGTATTCTGGCGCCCTCTGCGCGAGCCTCCTGGATCTGCTGTTTCGCTTGGGCTTCGGCTTCGGTAATTTCATCCGCGATGTTCTTCGCCACGCAAATTACCTCCCTGCATGCATAATACTGTATAAGACGCCTTTTTTAACAAACCTTCACGATTCTAATGTTCGGGACCCGTTCATGTCAACTCGAAAAGAACCGCATATTCGAATTGTTCTACATTAACCCAGGCAAAAACGGACCTCTTTTTGCAGGATAGACTGAAACCTGGAAAACAAGGGGACTACCCGGGATAAAGACGTAAAACAATTGGAGCGGACAACGGGATTCGAACCCGCGACCCTCAGCTTGGGAAGCTGATGCTCTACCAACTGAGCTATGTCCGCCCTCGATGGTTCATTATAATTGGGGTTAATCTGTTTTGCAAGGCAGATGGATTTCATTTATCTCTTCTTCCGGGATCTCTGAAAGGTCGCGACACATTCAATATGAAACGTCTGGGGGAACATGTCGAATGGCTGTATTTTCTCCAACCGATAGCCGTTTTGCATAAGAAGAACCGAATCACGCGCGAGGGTTGCCGGATTACATGAAATATATACTATCCGTGGGGGTTTTAGGGAACAAATGCCCTTGAGGACCTGATCGGAGCAACCCTTCCTGGGGGGATCCATTACTACGGCGTCAAACCATCTCCCCGAAAGAAATTTTACCGCTCTTTCTGCGCTCATCTCCAGAGCCTCGACATTGCCCATCGAGTTGACGGTTGCGTTTGTCTTCAGGAAGCCGGCAGATTCCGGCCAGTCTTCAACTGCATGCACCCTTTTCCGGTTCTGGGCCAGGAATACTGTCAACGCTCCAGTGCCGCTGTAAAGCTCGAGAACTCTCTCACTTTTGCTTTCAGACAATTCACCTGTTACTGCTCTAAAAAGCGAGGTTGCCTGCTGGATGTTGATCTGGAAAAAAGAGGTTGGGCCGTATTTTAAATGAAAATCATCCATCTTCTCTGCAATAAACGGGTTTCCGGCGACGGATTTTGAGAAACCGCCGAATATCGTGTTGCCAGGTGATGAGTTGAAATTTGCAACAACGCCGCGAACTCCACCCAAACCTTCCATTAGTGCTTCGGCAAACTCCACGACCTCTTTCGGAAGAACATCCGCTCTTGAAAGATTCAGGACCGGAACCAGTAGAGTAGAATCTGTGTTCATTGCGCAACGGGCGACAACATGCCTTAAGTAACCGGAATGCGAGCTCTCTTCATAAGCCTCCAACCGGGACTTTTCAAGGATCAAAGAAAGGGGGCCTATCCATCTCTCAAGTCTTGGGTCAAGAACAGGGCACACATCGACAGGAACCAAGTCATGGCTCCCAGACCGGAAAAAACCGGGGATCTTCTTATTTCCATCCATCCCTACAGGAAAAGAGGCTTTGTTTCTGTACCCCCACTGCGATGGAGAGGGGCGGCAAGGTTCGATCAAGGGGGAGGAAACTCCTGCGATCTTCCTGAAAGCGTCAGTAACTATCCGATCCTTGATCTCCATCTGCAGCCGGTATGAAGCGTGCTGAAGAACACAGCCTCCGCAATCGCCATAAAAGGGGCAGCGCGGAGAGATCCTTTCCGCGTGATGTTCGGTTATCTCTTCAATGTCAATAACCCCGTACGATTTTTTCAGGAGAGATACCCTTCCGCGGACAACCTCTCCAGGGAGAGCCCCCGGGACAAAATAGACGAACTTTTCCTCGCCTGCTCGCGAAACTCCGTGGCCGCGGCTGTTGACGGATTCTACCCTGACTTCTGCTCTCTCCATAATTCCAGGATGCATAAAAGCCCCTCTCCCCGGCGATGTTATCGGTGTATTCTAACAGAAAAAAAAGGCGGAGGACCATTCAGGGCCCCCGCCAAATGTAGCAGCCTGCAGGGATGGCTTACCGGATCACTTTTTTGATTTCATCATTTCATAGCCTTCGCTGAAGGCACGTTCGTTCATCTCTTCGGTGCCTTTGGGCACTCTCTGCATGATCGCTTTTTTGATGGAATCGGGCTTCATCAGCCTTAAAACCTCAAGAACCCTTGCAGTCACCCCGAGAGCGACCATGTTGGTTACGAGCTCCCGCCCGATTTTCTCCCTTGCCGTTTTAACTATAGGAAGCATATAGACTTCGGCATCGGCATCTGGAGCGGCAGAGACATAGGTATCGTCGACAATGACTATGCCCCCCTTGCGGGTTTCCGGCACAAATTCGTCACATGAGGTCTGGTTAAGGATTATCTGAAGGTCAGGAGTGGTAGCCTTGGGATAATCTATCTCACCCCGGGAGATGACAACCTCCGATTTTGACTTCCCGCCGCGGGCTTCCGGCCCATAGGCCTGCGACTGAACGGCATTAAGACCCTCGAAAATAACGGCTGCTTCGCCGACAATAACAGCGGCTAGGATTACACCCTGGCCTCCTGATCCGGCAAAACGGATCTCGTAGCGGTCGCTCATACCCGATCCCCCCCGACGCGTGCTATAAGTTCCAGGTATAAATCGGTATATTCAGTTCCTTCGCGTTTGACGAATTCGCCTGTGACGATCTTGCCCTCAAGCTCTTCGGGAGCCATGCCCTCCGCCTTGACTAACGGCACCGAGGCGCCCTTGAGGTAATTAAGGTTGTCAAGCGGGGTTCTCCTGTTGTTTCTTCGGCCGAACTGGGTATGACAGCTGGAGATTATCTCCACGACCGAAAAGCCCTTGTTGGCTATCCCGTTTTTGATGTACTGCTCGCAAAGAAGCGGCTGGGCTATGGTCGCACGGGCAACGTAAGTCGCTCCGGCCCCCTGGGCAAGCTTGCAGACATCGAAGGGCGGATCTATGACCCCAAATGGCGCGGTTGTGGCCTTTGCGCCCAAAGGTGTAGTCGGAGAGGCCTGGCCTCCCGTCATTCCGTAGATGTTGTTGTTCATGACAACGGCGGTGATGCCGATATTCCTTCTGCAGGCGTGGATGAAATGGTTGCCTCCGATAGCGGTGCAGTCACCGTCACCCATTACATCAACTATCGTAAGTTCCGGTCTGGCCAGCTTGATCCCGGTAGCGAACCCCAGCGACCTTCCGTGAGTTGTATGCATGGTACAGGCGTCGATATAGCCGGGCATCCGGCTGGAGCAGCCGATACCGGAAGCGATAACTGTTTCCTCTTTGGTTTTTCCTGATGCCACGAGAGCGCGAAGGATCGCGTGCATAATTATCCCGTGCCCGCACCCAGGGCACCACATGTGAGGAAAGAACTTGTTTCTCAGCCAGTCAAGCACTTCAGGGCGGGGCATTATCTTGCCACCTCCTCGATTTTCTTCAATATCTCGGAGGGCTGAAAAAGCTCGCCGTTGACAAGGCTCATCTGCACAACCCCTGCCTTCCCGTGAATTGCCCGCTCGACTTCGAGGACCATCTGTCCGAAATTCAGTTCGGGGACCAGAACAGTCCCAGCCTTTTCGGCGAGGGTCTCGATCTCCCTGTCGGGGAAGGGCCAAAGAGTGATCGGCCTGAAATACCCCACCTTGAGACCATTCTTTCTTGCCTGTCGCACCGCGCTCAGAGCGGTGCGCGCGACACTGCCGTATGCCACAACGATGATCTTTGCGTCATCCACACTTTCGGTCTCGTATTCCACGATATCATCTCTGTAGGCGCTGACTTTGTCCATGAGCCTGGCGCACTTTTTAGCTATCTCCTCGGCGCAATTGGTCGGAAAACCCCATTCGTTATGGGTAAGGCCGGTGATATGCCACCGGTAGCCGTCACCAAAGGACGCCATTGGGGGAAGGTTGTCGGCCTGGTCAGGTTTGTAGGGAATAAACTCACCAGGGTCACAGGTCGGGCGTTTCCTGTTGACTATCGGGAGGGATCCTTCCTCGGGAACCACGACCTTCTCCCTCATGTGGCCAAGAACCTCATCGCTCATGATCAGCACCGGTTGCCTGAATCGCTCGGCCATGTTGAAAGCCTTGATGGCAATCTCATAGCACTCCTGAACTGAAGATGGAGCATATGCTATTGTTCCGTGATCTCCGTGACTGCCCCATCTGGCCTGCATGACATCCTGCTGGGCTATGGAGGTAGGGAGCCCGGTGGAAGGGCCGCCGCGCATCACATCAACAATAACTATCGGGATCTCGGCCATGTAGGCAAGACCCATGTTCTCCTGCTTGAGCGAAAAACCCGGTCCTGATGTTGCGGTCATTGCCTTGTATCCGGCGACGGAGCCGCCGATCGTGGCGGCTATTCCGGCGATCTCGTCCTCCATCTGGATGAATCTGCCGTTCAAGGTGGGCAGTTTCTCAGCCATGGTCTCCGCGATCTCGGACGAGGGCGTAATCGGATATCCGCCGAAAAACCTGCAGCCCGCGGCCAACGCTCCATACGCCAGCGAGACATTGCCCTGCCAGAATTCAACTCTAGGCATTGTCACCACGCTCCTCTACTGTAATGGCAAGATCGGGGCAAATATTTTCGCACTGCTTGCAGCCAATACAGTCCTGGACTCTTGTGGGGGTTGATTTAAGGTTCTCGTCAAAATCGAAGACCTTCTTCGGACATACGGCCATGCACAGACCGCAACCCTTGCACCAATGTGAGTTAACGACAACAGAAAATATTTTGGGCAAACAACTCACCTTCCCTCCAAAACGATCGTTTAAAGATTGAACATAAAATTACCCTCAAGATATTATGCCACTTTGTGAGCGGGGGTACAAGGTATATTTGTATCTATATATTGAATAATGCATTACAAAAGACAATTCAGTGTCAATTGACACAATTCGCAGGCCGCTTTGCCGAAAAAAAGGGAGGGGACGATTAAAGCATCCCCTCCTCAAAAAAACCTGGAACGGAACCGGAAGAAACTACACCACTGCGGGTTCGATAAGCAGATCGCCTCTTTCAAACCTGCTGTAATGAAGCTGGTCGATGGCAATCCACGGATCCTGACCCAAGATCTTCTGCGCGAGGAGCTCACCCGAGATAGGCGCGAACATGAATCCATGGCCGGAATAGCCGCAGGAGAGGAAGAAGCCCCTGACGTTGTCCGCTTCACAGAGAACAGGCTGTTTGTCCGGAGTAATGTTGTAAAGGCCAGACCATTGTCTTACGACTCGGACGCCTTTGGTCCGGGGAAGCAGTTTGACGAAGGTGCGGGACATCATCTCCAGGAAATCCCACGAAGTTCCCATTTCGTAGTCCTGCGGATGCCCTTCGGGGCTGCATCCACCGATGATAGAGCCATGCGGCCTCTGCTGAATATAGTAGTTACCGGAAAAACTCATCAGCATCGGGGGGCATACACCCGCTTCAACAGGCTCAGTGATGAGGATTTCGTGCCTTTCCGAGAAATTGGGAATATCCACCCCTGCCATCTTGGCTATGAACTGGGAGTAACCGCCCGCCGCGTCTACGACAACTGGGGCGTCAATATCTCCCTTGGTTGTAACGACACCAGCGATCTTGCCGCCAACCGTTTTTACATCCGTAACTTCCGTGAACCTGTGAAATGTCACTCCGAGCCTTTTGGCGGCTTCCATGTAGGCAAACGTCGTCAGGAATGGATCGGCATGTCCGTCCCTGTTGTGGAAGGTGAAGCCGACCGCGTCCGCGGCCGAAAGTCCTGGACAGATTTCCCTGGCTTCGGCGTAGGATACTATTCGAGTATCGATCCCAAGGCTGTTCTGGAGCTTCATGCTTTTCTGCAGCTGTTGAAATTCGCTTTCCTTGTAGGCGACCATAAGATAACCGCTCTGATTCAGGCCGCAATCCATTCCGAGTTCTTCGTGAAGCTGTTCGAACTTCTCGACGGATGCAAGCCCGAAACGGCAGTTCATCTCGGTCCCCCACTGGGCACGGATACCTGCCCCGCATCTTCCTGTAGATCCGGAACAGATCGATCCTTTTTCGAGAACAACGATATCCTTGACTCCAAGCTTGGCAAGGTTGTAGGCGATGGAACATCCCTGAACCCCACCGCCTACTACTACGACATCGGCTGTTCTCTTCCAGGTCATTACTTGTCGCCCCCCTCGGCCAGCACTGCAAGCTTGACCGGTTTTGCGGGCGGACGGAATGTTCCCGGGTGGATATCGGCAACCGGTTTCCCTGTTTTTGCGGCTATTTCGCGGAGGATCATCTCGCGGCAGCCCCTGCCCTGGCAGGGGCCCATGCCTACGCGAAGGACCCTTTTAAGCTCATCAAATGTTTCGTAACCCTTCGCGATCCACTCGCGGATCTCTCCAAGGGTGATCTCCTCGCAACGGCAGATAATAATATCGTTGGTCTTCTCGCTCATGTTTACTTCACCACCCTGATCGTGCGAATGTTCATCACAAGGGATCTGGGTACCTCGACCTGTACCACCTTTGTCCTGTCGTTCATCAGTTCAGCGATCTTGACGATCTTGCCTTTCGCTACAGCCTCTCCGAGACGATTAAGGCAATCTACGGTGTCTCCCTCTTCGGGGAGAGGAAGCATCTCATAAGGAAGCTTCATCAGGGCAACATCGTTTCCGCCCCATGTCAGGTCGACCACGAAACATGCAAGCCCCGGACAGATCGCCACACATCGGGCACACCCTGTGCATTTCTCGTAATCGATCTCCGGCTGGTCGTTGATGTCCTTGAAAGCCTTTACAGCCCCTGTGGGGCAACTTGTATGGCAGGGGTTGCAAGGGATCCTCTGGGGGCATTCAATGATGACCAGCCCGTTCTTTTTCCTCTCCCACAGATCCTTCGGAGGTTCTATTGCGCCCTTGCGGGCCTCCGTGAGAACTCCGCCATTGAAAAGTTTCTCATTTTCGCTCAATGGATCACACCTCCCACTGATTAACGGTGCAGACCTTGAGGCCCTGGCAGATCTTCTGCCCAACCTCTCCGCCCCTGAGGTCAGCGATGCGCCCTTTGTAATCCTCCAGGCGCTTTGCCTGCTCCGAAGCATTCCCGTGTCCCAGGGATTTGGCAACGCCGACACCCGCGATACGCCCCTCGACCATTGCCGCGGAGGCTTCCTCTATTCCGGCGGCATCCCCAGCTACCCAGATATCAGGATGACTGGTTCTCATGTTCATATCCCGCTGGGCAACATGTCCGCAAAGCTGGGGAACATAGATCATTTTGCAACCGGCCTGCCAGAGAATTTCACAGGTCGGGGTCAGACCAACTGCCATACAGATAATATCAGCGTCGATCTTGATCTCAGTGCCTGTCGGCTGGAACTTATCGTTGATCTCCTGGATAACTGCACCCTTTACGATCTGATCTCCTATGGCTTCCTTGATCGTGTGTCGAAGATAAATCGGCACACCCATCCTTCTGATCTTGGCCGCATGGACCCAGTATCCACCGATCTTGTCCATTGCCTCTACGATCCCTGCAATTTCCACACCAGCCTGCATCAACTGGTAACTTACGATAAGGCCAATATTTCCGGCGCCTACCATGATGACTTTTTCACCAGGTGCAACTCCGTAAACATTCATGAGGGTCTGTACGGCACCTGCACCGTAAACGCCAGGGAGGTGGTTCTTGGGGAACGGGAGAAGGCGTTCCTGGGCTCCGGTCGCCATAACTATTTTTTTCGCCTGGATCCTGAAGTATTTTTCCTCGCCGATCACACATGAGATAACGCCATCCTCTTTGTAGTAACCGGTGGCTGTGCAATTGGTATGGACCTTGATCTTATCCTTGTAACCGTGAAGTTCCTCCAGCAGCATCTCGGAGATCTTGAAGCCGCGGGTTCCGGCACGCTCTTCCTTTGAACCGAAAAACTTGTGGGTCTGTTTGATAAGTTGTCCGCCAAGGGCGAGATCGCTGTCCACCAGGGTAACATCGCATCCCAGGGACGCCGCCTCGAGAGCGGCGCTCAGCCCAGCCGGGCCTCCGCCTATGACAAGAACCTCAGTCTGGCGCAATGCTTTCACCTTCCTCTCTATTCGGCATCCATTGCAATGACGCCCTTGCCTCGCTGCGTCTCAACCCGCATTCCGACCTTAAGAGGGGTTACGCATGTGCGGACATTCGGCACTCCATCGACAACCATAAAACATGAAGAGCACTTGCCTATTGCGCAGAAGAATCCCCTGGTCTGCTCCTTGATCGGAGTTTCCCTGTAGATCCTGACCCCGTTAGCGTGAAGAGCGGCAGCTATTGGATCGCCCTCGAACCCTTCCATTTCTTTCCCGTCAAAGGAAAACGTGACCTTCTTGCCATGTTTGAAATCAATTATTGGGTGTTTTTCGATCAGATTCATAATTACGCATCCCTCCTCTGTATCGTGAGCCTGGCATGACTTACCCGGTACCGGTCATACTTCACCTTCCCTCTTTTATTAACAAGTGCTGTTTTTCACTTATAAAGACGGCAGAAAATATAATACACTTCATTGATTATCTTGACCAGAGATTTTTTTTCATTCCGTGTATTTTCTTTTGCCGATATCTGGTTCCCTCAGATAATTGCCGATCGCAGCAGTCGGAAAAACCGCCTTATCAAACATCGCGTCACCCAAAAGGGCAACGTACCCTCCCCTTATGGAGCTTTTTGCAATATTCGGAGCTTTCAGAACCGCGATCTCCTTCATGAGCTCTTCATCATCATCGACGATCAAAAGAGATAAAGCATCATCCTTGCCGCCGCAGGTCAACTCTCCAACCGGCAGGAACCGTGGGGCAGCTGCGGGAACTGCGTTTGAAAGGCAGCCTGACAGAGCCGAAGAATAGACATATCCCCTTCGCGCCCTTATGACCGGGAAAACCAGCCGGGTCCCGTTTAAAAAGGGGGCTGCGAGCGCCAACAGCGAGTCCACAAGGACGACCTTCTTCCCAATGCCCTCCGCAATGGCACAGGCATATGAAAGGCCCACCCTTATGCCTGTAAAATACCCGGGACCCGACGTTACGGCTACGGCGTCAACCGACTCAAGCGTCAGGCCTGCTCCCGAGAGTATGTTCTCAACGAGGGAGGGCAATTCTGATGATTGTCTCCTGCCTATGAACATGTTGAACTCGCCGGCGATCCTGCCTTCGATTGCCACCCCGATGTTGGTCCATCTCGTCGAACAGTCGATACCCAGTATCATCAATGCCCCAGCCTCTTCAGCAGATCATCGAATTCGGGCAAAAAACGCTTCAATCCCTCGCACGCCCCTTCGCCGCTGCAGGATAGATCGATGACGCGAAGACGATCATCCCCGGAAATGTTTCCGGGAAGATCACCCATGGAATAAAACCTCGCCTCCAATATATCCATAAGAGGGGGTATTTCCCAGCGTTCCGCCCATTCAACCAGGGTCACGCAACCATCCCGGGAATATTCTTCCAGGGAAAATTCGGAGGACGAACCCTCGTCGATCCTGTAAAGATCAACATGTACGATCGGAGGTTCTGTCGGATATTCATTAACGATGGTGAAGGATGGGCTTCTGACGTCATCCCATCCTGCGCCCCTGGCAAACCCCCTGACGAATTCGGTCTTTCCGGATCCCAGATTTCCGTAAAGCAGGATAAACATTCCGGGGAGGCAAAACCTGAAAATAGATTCCCCCAATAACCTGGTCTCTTCAGGTGAAGACGAAAGGAAGCGCAAAAAAACCCCTTCTCCGTCATGTCGTGGCCGTTCGGGGATCGGATCATTCAACATTGCCATTCTCCGTTCCCGGACCCAACCAGCGAAATGGCGCGAGGTATTGCGGAAGCTATTTCCGTAGCGATGATCCCGTCCCTGCCGATCTCCTTCTCCAGTTCACGCCCGGCGAGGGCATGCAGATAGGCCCCTGCAGTTGCCGCATCCACCGCATCGAGCCCCATGCCGAGCAGAGCGCCTATCGCCCCCGAAAGAACATCACCCGATCCTGGAACGGATAAACCGGGAACGACGAAGGGTATGACCCTGACACAGGTCCCGTCCGAAACGATCGAAGCTGGCCCCTTGAGAAGCGTTGTGTCGTACAGGTTCGCAAGATCGAGGACCGACTGGAGTCTTGATCCCGATACGGAATGCCGTTCCCTGGAAAGAAGGGCTGCCGCCTCCCCTTCGTGGGGAGTTATAACGCTTTTGTGCTCTCTGGAAGGGCGCCCGGTCCATCGGCCAAGCGCGAAAAGCGCATCTCCGTCAACGCAGAGAGGCCCCGGCCATTCCCTCCAGACCCTCCGAAAGAGATCCTGGGCCGGCTGCCCTCTGTCAAGACCCGGACCGATGATCACGGAATCAATTCTGCCGCCCCACTTTTCAAGGATGATGTCCCAGGTTTCAGAAGACAGGAATCCATCTTCCGAAATTCCTTCCATGAAGATGATCTCCGGGAAATATCCCGAATGCGAAGAGGTCTGCGCCGGAGCGGCAACTACAACACCGCCCGCGCCGCATCTCAGCGCGCCGAGTGCCGATAGGATCGGGGCGCCTGCATATCTCGAACTGCCGCCAACGACCAGAACAAGTCCGCGGTTCCCCTTGTGAATATCCGGCCCCCTTGTTGGGAGCATCGCTGCGACTTCGTCTCCTTCGACCAGGGAACACACCGGGTTGCTTCTGAGCAGAACTTCAGCCCGGACCCCGATATCAACGGTCTCTATATCCCCCCTGAAAGCCCGTCCCGGCATTATCTCCAGTCCTGTCTTCCTGGCAAGCATCGTCACCGTGAGATCCGCCCTGACTGCCTCCCCCTCGACCCTTCCGGTGGATGGATCCACCCCGGTTGGAATATCAAGCGAAACGACGTGAACCGACCCTCTTATGGCTGCGACGATCCGGCTGATCTCTCCCCTGGGAGCTCCTTTGGAACCGGAACCCAGGAGAGCGTCGACTACAATATCATGGGTATCCATAAGGGACTTCAGCCCTTCATCAGAAAGATCACGGGATACAAGAATATCGGTTCCCATTCTCTGGAGAACCTGAAGATTGAAAAGGGCGTCTCCTGTTATCTTTTCAGGGGAGGTTGACAGAAGAACTTTCACCGAAAGGGATCTTCTCAGGAAATGCCTCGCAGCCACAAAGCCATCCCCGCCGTTGTTTCCTGGTCCACAGGCGACAAGGATCAGCTTTGCTGAAGGAAAACGCCCTGCGATCACATCCGAAGCAGCCCGGCCCGCGTTTTCCATGAGCAGGATCCCGGGTATACCAAACTCGGATATCGCTACCCGTTCCGCTTCACGGATCTCTTCGGAATCATAAAGGAACAACGGAAAAGTCATCCTTCCAGGAGAACAACGGCAACAGCGAAATCCCCCTCGTGCGACACGCTTACATGGGCGCAGGAGGCGTCAATGGATTCAAGAAGATGCAAAGCGGAAAGAGAAAAACCCAGAGAAGGGCCCGATCCGCATCGAGAGAGCCAGACGTTCTTCAGCCCCACCCGCCCGATCCCCCAACCCCCCGCCTTCGCGAATGCCTCTTTGGCGGCAAAGGCTGAAGCATAATGCCTGGGATTACTTCCGCGATCGAGAGCATACTCCTGCTCCTCGGCTTTGAAAACCCTCTCGATGAACAGGGGGTTTTCAAGGGCCTTCCCAAGCCGGGAAATGCAGCACATATCTATCCCGATTCCCCTGATCATTTTGTCCCTCCTAATCTTTGAAAATATTATAAGCCAAAAGGATCCCAACAAAAATGCATGAAAAAAGGGATGCCTTACGGCATCCCGGATCTTCATGGTGGGTGGTGCAGGACTTGAACCTGCGACCTCTTCCGTGTCAGGGAAGCGTTCTTCCTCTGAACTAACCACCCAAGCGTGTTGCATTTTACCCGTGCCCAACAGCGTTGTCAATAACTCTTCTCCACTCGTACATGCCTATGGCGGCAGCTGTTGCCGCGTTGAGAGAACCGGTAATTCCCTGCATGGGAATGCGAAGGAGAAGATCGCACGACTTCGCCGTCAGCCTGGAAAGGCCCTTGTCCTCGCTTCCGGTGACCAGCACTGCTCTTTCAGGCATGGGTCTGTCTCCAAGCTTGTCCGGAGCCTCGTGGTGGAGCCCGACGATCCAGTAGTTCAGCTCTTTAAGATCCTTCAGGGTCCGGGCGACATTCACGACTCCGATCACGGGGATCCTGGCGATCGCCCCCGCGCTGGTCCTCATCACTGTAGCGGTGGGGAGCGCGGACCTGCGTTTGGGCACAATCAGAGCGGCAGCTCCGAAGACCTCGGCACTCCTGGCTATGGCGCCAAGGTTTTGCGGATCCTGAACATGGTCGAGAAGAAGCAGGAGCCCGGGGCCTTTTTCTTTCGACAGCACTCCGGAAATGTCTTCGAAATTCCGGATCCTCACCGGAGACATCTTTGCGGCGACGCCCTGGTGGCGCCCCCCAGGACAAAGATTGTCCAGAAAAGCGGCCCTGACTGACTGCCAGGGGATACCAGCCTCCCGGCAGAGATCCAGCAGTTCGCTTCTTTCCCGGCCTCCGAGAGACTCGGCCACGAGAACTTTCGAACAGAGCTCCGGTGAAGATGTCAGGGCCGAACGAACGGAGTTTTTTCCGAAACAGAGGTCGTTGTCCCCTTCCGGGGTATCAGTCGGACGCTCTTTCATGACTCTCCCTCCTCTGCACCTGAACAAGATATTCAGCAAGGAAGCGGCCGGTGTGCCCCCGGTGTTTTCTGGAAATGTCAAGGGGCGACCCTGTCTGAATGACTTTTCCGCCTTCCATTCCACCTTCGGGACCCAGGTCGATTATGTGATCCGCAGAAGCCAAAACATCGAGGTTATGCTCTATCAGTACAACGGTATTGCCCTGATCGACTATCTTCTGCAGCAAAACCAGCAGTTTCTTCACATCCAGGTAGTGGAGGCCCGTAGTCGGCTCATCGAGAAGGTACAGCGTGTGCCCCCGGAACTGTTTCCCCAGCTCCTCCGCAAGCTTCACCCGCTGCGCCTCCCCGCCGCTCAGGGTGGTGGCCGGCTGCCCCAGCCTTATATATCCCAGCCCCGCTTCCTGAAGAACCGAAAGCCTTCTGGCTATCCTGGGGATATCGCCGAAAAACTCCCTTGCTTCATCGACTGTCATCTCGAGGACCTCGGAGATGTTTTTTCCCTTGTACCGGATATCAAGGGTCTCATTGTTGTATCTCCTGCCGTGGCAGACTTCGCACTTGACGTAAACATCGGGCATGAAGAGCATTGATATCTTGACCTCTCCGTCCCCGTGACACGCTTCACAGCGGCCCCCCTTGACGTTAAAGCTGAAACGTCCCGGCTGATACCCCCGGATACGCGACTCCGGAAGAGAAGCGTAAAGCTCCCTGATCGGCGTAAAAAGCTGGGTGTATGTTGCCGGATTGGATCGGGGCGTACGGCCTATCGGTGCCTGGTCGATCATTATGACATTTCGCAGGATCTCCCAGCCGATAATGTCCTTGTGTTTGCCGGCTCTCTCCCGGAAGTTCCTGTCAAGCCTCCTCTTCAGCCCCTTGTACAAAACCTCGTTCATCAGGGTGCTCTTGCCGGACCC
>JAUSOU010000036.1 GCA_030656095.1 Thermovirgaceae bacterium
TGCTCAGGAAACCCACGAAGAGCCTGATCGAAATGCCCCTGACGGACCAAGAGCTCCGAACGGTCCTCGGTCTCCAGGAATTCCCTCAGTGCAAAACGGGAAGCATCCTGACAAAGGGATTGAAGATCCGATCCTGAAAAACCTTCCGTCCCCGTCGCCAATCCCTCCAAATCCACGTCAACGGCAAGGGGTTTCCCTTTGCACTGGATTTTAAGGATCTCCAACCGATCCTCGTCGTTCGGGAGAGGGAATCGGAGGATAAGATCGAACCTTCCCCGCCTCAAGACACTGGAATCAATAAGATCTTCCCTGTTGGTGGCTGCCAGGATCAGCACCCCCTTCATTTCCTCGATGCCGTCCAGTTCGGCGAGGAATTGGCCGATCACCCTTTCCGTCACCCGAGAGTCATCGTGGGAACCGCGAGCCGGCACCAAGGCATCGAACTCGTCAAAGAAGAGAATGCAGGGGGCCGCCTGTTTGGCCTTGCGGAAGACTTCTCTCACACCTCTTTCCGACTCTCCGACATATTTCGACATCAGCTCCGGCCCTTTCACGGAGATGAAGTTAACCTCACTCTCGGTGGCGATAGCTTTGGCCACCAATGTTTTGCCCACTCCCGGAGGGCCGGAAAACAACACTCCCTTGAGTGGACGAAGCCCTACCCGCTCAATCAGGTCTCCGTATTTCAGAGGCCACTCTACCACCTCGCAAAGGTCCTTTTTAATTCCTCGGAGACCACCTACGTCTTCCCACCGTACATCAGGAATCTCAACAAAAACCTCCCTTATTGCGGAAGGCTCTACATCCTTGAGCGCCAGAAGAAAATCCTCCATGGTCACTTCGACCTTCAGGATCGTCTCTAAAACGGACTCTTCAATCCGGCAATCGAGATCGGGTATGATCTTTCGCAGGGCGCTCATGGCCGCTTCGCGGCAGAGGGCTTCAACATCCGCCCCCACGAAACCATGGGTGATGCGGGCCAGTTTCTCCAAATCCACATCCGGCGAGAGCGGCATCCCCCTACTATGAATATAACGGATCTCCAGCCTCCCATGTTGATCCGGTATGGCTATCTCCAACTCCCTATCGAACCGTCCCGGCCGCCGAAGCGCCGAATCCAAGGAATTGGGTATGTTGGTTGCTCCGATCACAATAACCTCGCCACGGGATTCAAGGCCGTCCATAAGGGCCAACAGTTGCGCCACCACACGCAGTTCTACCTGCTTCTCACCCCCCATGTCCTCTCTTTTTGGAGCGATGGCGTCAATTTCATCGATGAAAATAATAGCCGGCGCGTTTCTTTTAGCTTCCTCAAAGAAGGCTCTCAGGCGTGCTTCGCTCTCACCGTAGAATTTACCCATAATCTCGGGACCCGTAATATGGATGAAGTAAGCTGCGGTTTCATGAGCGACTGCCCTGGCAATCAGCGTTTTCCCGCAACCGGGGGGGCCATACAGGAGTACTCCTTTGGGAGGATCGATGCCGAGACGCTCAAAAACCTGGGGGTACTTCAAGGGGAGTTCGATTATCTCTCGGATCTTTCGCAAACTTTCCGGCAAACCTCCTATGTCCTCATAGGAGATCCTGGAGCTCTCGCCCCCCGCATCCGCTCCTGTCTTGAGCAATATACGAGTATTCGGGGAAACAAGGACGGGACCCTTGGGCACAGTATCCTCGATGAGAAAATCTTGTCCTCTCGTACCCAGGAAATTCACCCTGACTACATC
>JAUSOU010000042.1 GCA_030656095.1 Thermovirgaceae bacterium
TTTGGCGCTTTTCAATTACTTTATCGGGGGTGTGTCATGAAGCTCATGCATCTCCTTGCTCTCGAAATTTTCCAGAAATCGGAGGTCGTTGCGGGGGAAAAGGGCCTTGAACGTGACGTCACATGGGTAAACATGATGGAGATCCTCGATTCACTCGATCAGCTCCAGCCAGGTGAATTGCTGATATCCACTGGCTACGGCCTGACTGAAGATTCACCACTTTCAATGGATCTGATCGCCAAACTTAACCAAAGAAATCTGGCCGGAATAGCTATCCAGCCGGGCTACTATATATCCGAAATACCAGCCAGAATGATCGAGCAGGCAAACGAACTTGGCTTTCCAATTATCCGGCTGCAGCCAAAAATAACTTTCGGGAAAGTTACGCGGGCAATCCTGGATTTTCTCACCCAGGACACAATGAGCAAAATGGAGCTCCCGATACTGCTTCCCCATCGTGCTCTGGACAACCGGAGATCCGGCATGCTGGAGGAATTCTTTGACGATCTCCTGAATGGGAATTTCCATTCCTATAACGAAGCTCTTACTCGAGCCGGATCGGTTGGGCTCGAAATTTCGTCCCCCTACAAGGTTGCTGTCGTTGATGCCGCTGTCCGGGATCAGGGCCAGGGGACCTCGGTTCAGGATATGCTGCAGGAAACCCGGGACCTGATCATGTCCCACCCGTTTGCCCCGAAGAACATCCACAGCCGTTTCAAAGGCAGCCACGTAGTGCTGATATACCTGGCTGAACACGGGAAAACCGAGGAACAGAGACTTTTCATAAGTATCGGTAACACCCTTGGTAAAGGAATGCCACATGGAGGTTTCCATGTGGGGATCGGGAAGGCAACAAGTAACTGGCAGGAATTCAATGAAAGCTATTCACAGGCTATGACAGCTCTTGAGATAGGGAAGTCAATGTTCCCCAATGAGATAGTCACCCATTATGAGGACCTTGGGCTTTACAGGCTGCTTTGTCAGATAAAGAATAAGAAAACACTCAAAGATTATATTGAAGAGACCGTTCTCCCCCTGGCCGAATATGATGCAGTACACACAGGGGAATTGTGCAAAACCCTCAGAGTTTTTCTTGAAAAGAACAATCAGCAGGAAACAGCGGATACGCTGATAATCCATCGCCAGACCTTGGGGTATCGTCTTCGTAAGATATCCAGCATCCTGAACCGGGATCTAAACAACCCAAAGGATCGGTTCGATCTATATATGGGCCTCCTGATCCTGGATATTATTGATTCCGACAATCTCCGCTGAGAACTGACCCGCTCATAATTTGAGTAACACAAGGCATTACAGGTAAACCTCCCACAGCGGGGATCTGTATGTTGATCAACAGTAAATAAACAAACCTTGCAGCCACTCTTTAATGAAATGTTCAGGCCCTTTTCCCTTTAGGCCATCTCCCCGCTTTCAGCCTTGGGAACAATCTCCGTTACCACACCTTTCCTGCTGAACATGGCTCTCCTGTTCAACCAGACAACCAGGACCGCAGCGGCCACGAAGAAGAGAGTGTCATATGGCTGAGCATCGGGCCAGACGGGGTTGTTGAGCTGGAAATGGAACAATGCCGGAAGCAGAATGCTGCCGCGGGAAGAATTAAACAAGGGCGTCACGATCACGCTGATCGAAACAGAACCAAGAAAGAACGGAGTAAATGACCAGGCACTCTGAGGAGTCCCACTCAGCAGGAAAGCAGGTAGATGCCAGAAACCCCATAAAGCACCAAGTATCAGACCTGCCCAGATTGGCGCAGCCTTATCTATCGCGAGAAGTTGGGATCTCGCTGATTCCTTCATAAAAATTTATTTAACCCATTAACAGATTGGGGATGAACGTGACAATTCCTGGAAAAGCGATGATCAGGATCAGGGCTAATATCATGGCACCGAGAAACGGAGTAATGTAACGGAAGGAATCCTCGTAGGGAATATCGGCCACCTTGCAGGCCGTGATAAGGTCCACGCCAAGAGGTGGGGTATTGGCTCCAATGGCTAAGTTTACGCACATCATTACACCCAGGTGAATAGGATCCACCCCCAATTGCAGCATAATTGGAAGAAAGATCGGCACCAGGATGATCACGATCGCTATGGTTTCCATGAACATGCCCAGGGCCAGAAGCAGCAGATTGAAGAGAATCATTATTATCCAGTAGTTGTGCGAGATTGACAGGATGGCCGCGGCTACTTTCTGGGGAATGTCTTCTACTGTCAGGACCCAGCCAAAGAGGTTGGCGGCTGCGATGATAAAAAGTACCACTGAGCTGGTCAGGGCCACTTCAAGGCATATCTTTAATAAACGGCTGGGCGTGACCTTACGGTAGACGAACATGGAAAGTACAAGTGCATAGAACGCCGCCACTGCTCCCGCTTCAGTGGCCGTGAATACTCCCTTCAGGATCCCGCCGATAATTATGCCGGGTGTCAGCAGTGGAAGGATAGCACCTTTGAACGAGTCGAATACCTCTTTTATATCTGCCTTCGGCAGCCTGGGATAGTGATCCCTTATGGCGAAAACATATGAAAGCAGCATCAGCGCACCGCCTGTGAGGAGTCCGGGCAGGATGCCACCCAGAAAAAGCTTTCCTATGGAAGCACCCATACTGACGCCCAGGACAACCATGATAATACTGGGGGGGATAATGGTGCCCAGCGAGCCAGCGCAACCCAGCAGCGCGGCGCTGAAGGGTTTTTTATAGCCCTGTTCTTTCATGGCCGGGAGCATTATGGAGCCTATGGCGGCCACGTCTGCCACGCCCGATCCGGATATCGCCCCGAAGAGCATGCACGAGGTTACCATGACCATGGCCATACCTCCTGGTATATGTCCCACAAGGCTTGAGGCAAAGCGCATGATGCGGGGGGTGATGTCTCCTTCGGCCATCAGCGCTCCTGCGAGAAGGAACAGAGGAATGGCCAGGAGAGTGAACGAGTCGACGCCCACCACCATCCTCTGTGCCACGACCATGATAGGCACCGTTGACTCAAAAAGCAGATAGGCCGTTCCGGAGGCGGCGATTGCGAAGGCGATGGGAACGCCGAGAATGACGGCCCCGAACATGACACCCAGCAAAGTCAGCATGATCGGGTCACTCTTTCCATCCTCGAACGAGATCTCGCAAGGCTATCGGTACCATGAAAAGGCACGCCAGAGGGAAAGCCAGATAGAGGATACCTGCCGGAACCTGGAGGGCCGTGGTCCGCATGAACCAAGTCCTGATGACGACCTGCCAGCCGCCCCAGGTTCCAACAAGGAGAAATCCTAAAATGGCCAATCTTCCTGCCTGAGTACAAAAACGCCGCAAAGAAGGGGAGGAGATCCAGTTCATTATCAGGTTCACCGACATGTGTTCCCCCCTAAGGAAGGCCACGGCAGAACCAATAAAGGTCATCCAGACCAGGAGCGTCTGGGAAACCTCCGCACCCCACGGCAGGGGGATATGTAGAAGATAGCGAAAGGAGACCTCCACCATAACCTCGGTAAAGATGGACAGAACGGCAACGACCAGAAAAATGCTGAATGGATGAAATGCCTTATCGAGAAGGTCTCTCTTCCTCATAACTAGATTTTTTATTTCCCGTATTTGCGAACGAGATCCATGAGGTCCTTGCCGAAAACTGACTCATAATCGGCCCAGACACTCTGGACGGCGGCCTGGAATGCGGCCTTGTCGACTTCGTTGACTTTCATACCCTTTTCCTTGAGTTTGGCAAGGAAATCGTCTTCCTGGGCTATCGTGAGGCGCCGTTCTTCGTCACGCCACTTGGCGGCAAGCTTTATGACTGTAGACTGGTCCTCAGCTGATAGCTTGTTCCAGACGGAAGAATTAACGCAGAGGATCGCAGAGCCCCAGATGTGACCGCTGAGGGAAAGATACTTCTGAACTTCATAAAAGGCGCTGGAGTAGATGATGGCAAATGGGTTCTCCTGGCCATCGACAACACCCTGCTGAAGAGCAGTGTAGAGTTCTCCGAAGCTTATCGGCATGGGGGAGGCGCCAAGAGTATTGAAAGTATCCAGCCGCATCTTGTCCGGGGTTACGCGGATCTTGATGCCTTTGAGGTCGGATGGTACAACGATGGGACGTTTGTTATTGGTGATGTGACGAAAACCGTTTTCCCACCAGGCAAGCCCGATGATGCTCTTGTCGGCCAGAAGCTTGAAGAGCTTGTTTCCGAGTTCCCCGTCCATTGCGACATAGGCTGCCTTATGGGTCGGCCAGGCATAGGGAAGAGCTTCGATGCCGAATTTGGGTTCGATGGACTGGAAAGACCCCCCGCCTATGAGACCACCATCCACTGTCTGCAGAGTAAGACCTTCGATCATGTCCTTTTCGTTCCCAAGCTGGGAGCTGGGATAGACCTGAATCTCCACGCGGCCATCAGTAGCCTTCTTGACATCATCAGCAAAACCATTGAGACAAGTGTTCCAGACGTGATCCGGGTTGAGGACGTTTCCGATCTTGATCACTGTTGCTGCGAAAGCCGAACCGGCAGCAATCGATACAACAAGTGATAGAGCCAGAAGTACGGTCAACATGCGTTTCATAGGTACACCTCCAGAGGATCAAAATTTTTTTTGCCATTTTATTGAAAATATGCCAAAAAACACTTTTTCAGAGATCATATTCAGGAGCATAATGCGGCAGTCTATCACGGATATATCCTCTATGCAATGTCGCAGGGCAATAATTATTCCCAGTACCCCCTTAACTCCAGGAGGGTTATACGGGGTCGGGGGTTTCCTTTTGGGATTTTATCCTTTCTTGTGTCCTAAATACCTCGATCTTTAGCGTAGGCCCGTTCGCGTATGCCTTCCCGCAGCCACTGTTTCAACATCGCCCCAGACGGTCAGTTCATAGGTGAGCTTGTTTCCCTCTATCTGTACCAGCGTAGCCTTGAATGTCACCATGGTGCCAAGAAAGGCCGGAGCCTCGTGGTTTATTTCGATGCCTTGCCCTACTGTGATATAGCCGTCCGAAAGATGCCTGTCGGTGGCCTCGCTGGCAGCCCAGGTGAAAGGTGCTCCGAAATGTTCAGCATGTGATCCCTCCCTTGCATTCTCCCGTCACACACCTGGCAACTACCCTTTTTTTGCACTGCTCTTCAGCCTGTGTACATAGACGCTGCATGGGGCATGCGCCACAACCTTGCTCGCTACGCTTCCCAGGAAGAACCTTCCCATGTCGCTCAGCCCACGGTGACCTATCATTATCATATCCGCGTCTATCTTTTCGGCGAAAGATACGATCTTGTCGTAAGGCGATCCCGTTGCGACATGGAAGGACATGCTCGCGGGCTTCGCGATCCCTGATATCTTTATCTGTTCTTCTATGAACTTACAAAATTCCGTCTTCACCTCTTCTTCACTCGGCGGGACACTTACCGAAAAATTTCCAAAAGAAAACTTCTTATACTCGCTCCCGTCTACAACGTGGATAAAGAGCAGCTCCGCGTCTTTCTCCCTCGCCGCATAATGAAGAGCGTGATCGATCACTCCCCTGCTGACTTCGCTGCCGTCGATCGCTACCACGACTTTTTTCATGGATTTCTTCTCCCCTTCCGGGTCTGGAATAACTTCACCTACATAAAACAAAAGCGGCTCATCAGAGATAATTGCTAATATACTACCTCTTTATCCGATTTTCTGAAAGATACGGGTTACAGACAGCAGATTGCTGCTTTTTTATCTAATCTCCAGGTTTGACTACTTCTGGTTACTCTTGCTTTTGAAAAACCCTTTAGGTTTCCGGATGGCAAAGACTTAGGTTTCAGCTATCATGAAACATGAAAAACTTCAAAAGACGGCAACTTCCTGTCTATTCAATGGAGGGAAATCAATGGAATCCTGCACACTTGCCGCTGCACCCGGCATCACGCTTGATCTGATAGACCTGCCACTTCCTATGGAGGGGTATCATGACTTTTTCGGAATATGGCTCCTGCGGGACGAAGCAAGGGATCGTACTGCGCTGTTCGATGTCGGACCTGCATCGACAGTGCCTTTGCTCCTGGAAGAGCTTAAAACGCGCAATATCAGAAAACTTGATCACATCCTTTTAAGCCATATACACCTGGATCATTCCGGAGGACTCGCTCAGGTTTTGCAGGCTTTCCCCTCTGCGCGGGTTGCAGTACATCCCATGGGGAAACGCCACCTGGCAGAACCCGAAAGACTCTGGAACAGCAGCCTTGAGGTGATCCCCGAAATGGCCCTGGCTTACGGAAAACCCTCCCCGGTCGACGAAAGTGTATTTCTGCCCGAGCCAGCTGAAATTCCCGGGATATCGGCCATCGACACACCGGGGCATGCTCCCCATCACCGCTCTTACCTGTACAGAGCGGGAGCAGGGACGGTGCTTTTCTCCGGTGAGGCCGCGAGCACATACAACCACCTGGGAAAGATATATCCGGGTGCGGATGATCGGGCTTATCTCCTCCGCCCGTCAACGCCGCCCAGGTTCTACCTCGACAACGCCCTGGCATCGATAGAAAAGATGAAAGCCGCTGACGCAACTTTCATGTGCTATGCCCATTTCGGATATACCGGGGAAGTTCGGAAAATGCTGCAGGAGGCCGGAGACCAGCTTTTGCTGTGGCGGGAATTGTTCCTTGAGTATCTCGCGAAGGAAAGCTCCACCCGGGCGGACGAAGTGGACATAAACAAGCTTGCGGCATTTGTTCTCGAGCGGGATCCCTGGCTTGCTGTTTTTTCCAGACTGCCGGGTGACATGCAGTCCCGTGAGATGGGTTTTCTGACTTCCAGCGCGACCGGGTTCCTGGGAGCTGTGACGGGCTAAAAGGATATACGTCCAGTCCCTGTTGGTCGCGGGCCTGCAATTCCAGCCACAGGATCCCCCGGTCACCTTGTATTCGAACCGGCAAGAATTCCTTGCAGGCATCTCACCTGACCAGGCTCGGCTGATCACTGACTGTTCCCATTTTGCAAAAAGACCCCTCCGGGTTTCCCTCCCGATTATTCTCAAACCAATCAACTCAAATTTCCCCGCGCCACAACTCCTGCGGAATGACTGATAAAGCATCGCCGGATTGGCGGCTCCGATGTCTGAATGCCCTTCAGCTCATTCTCCGGTTTTCTGCCTCTTTAGTCGATGAGTCTGGTCTCGATTATCTGCTCCATGTTGAAATCGTGGACCCGGAGGTAATGAGTGACTACATCTCTCAAGGCATCAAGAGGAACAGGGCCCACCAGCTCTGCATTGCCCACTGCGACCCCGTATGAATCAGCCAGTGCCTTGACCGCCTCGAAGACGACCGGGATCGGGGTCATGGTGTAGTTTACAAGATTCATGGACACCTGCACCTGGCGCCTTTCCTCCAGGGGAAGCGCGATCGCCCTCACCGAGTGGAATCCCCCGCTGCTGAACCTGACCGCCCTGGCGATAGCCTTGGCGATCTCAAGGTCGTCCGTCCTGAGGTTCACGTTGAAAGCCACCAGTGAAAAACGTACTCCAGTCACCGTGGCGCCCCACTTCGGAGGAAAAATCGCAGGGCCTTCATCTGGTGCCCAGGCGGTTTCTTTCATCTTTTCAGCAAAACCCTCGTACTGCCCCTTGCGGATGTTGACAAGGATTTTCCGGTCGGGCTTCAAGGCGGCTTCCTCGTAGAAATAGACGGGAACGCCACGGCCGCCAAGGTACTTCCCGTAGATGCGGGCCGTCTCAATGGCTTCCGCCTGCGAGACATTCCTGATCGGGACAAATGGAACGACATCCACGGCCCCCATCCTGGGGTGGCTGCCCTTGTGGACGGTCATGTCGATCTGTTCCAGGGCGGCATCCGTAACTCGCTTCGCTCCTTCCAGAACATCCGACGGATCCCCCATAAAGGTGTAAACAGTGCGGTTGTGATCACTGTTGGAGTTGATGTCGAGCACCACGAGCCCGGAAACCTTCTCCAGGGCTCCTGTGATCGCTGCTATCTTTCCCGCGTCGGTGCCCTCGCTGACGTTCAGTTCGCAAAGAAGGACTTTCCTCATTGCTCTTCCATCCCCTTCCGTGTTGCCGTCTCTTCTTCCATTTGCCGAATAAAAGACACAAGCTCCTCCGTCGCCCGGGGGCTGCGGATGAGCCCGAGGTTGGCACGTATATTCGCCAGGCAGCCTTTTATCGCCGAGCGTGCCAGATCCGACCCCACTTCAAGGTCGGAAGCGGCGTTGACGTTAGATCTTCCTTCCAGCTGTGTCGCTGCGTTCATCACCTTCAGAGCAAGCAGGGCGTTCTGCCGCGGCACATCGGCGGCCGTATAGGCCGCTTTTTCAATGGCCTCCCGCCGTGCGCTCTTTTCTTCATCCGTCGCCTTGGCCAGCGCGTAGGCCGCCTTGATCCCCAGGAATGCCTCCAGGTCACGGCACGCTCCGTCCCGCAAGCCTAGGGAAACTCCGTCCATCTCAGCAGCAAGTATTTCGTAGGCTTCGTCGGAAAGCCCCAGGTCTTTCCCGATGGAGAGGCGGGCCACCATGCCCACGAGGGAAGCGGCCATCGCCGCAGAGACAGCTGACGCGGAACCGCCCCCAGCGGTGAAATCCTTCGAGTTGTAGATACTTGCCATGACATCTTCCAGGTTCATCTATAATCCGCCCTTTCTTTCTGCGGCTCCGGTCTCTGCGCAGAGGCAGCCATTCTCCACGACGATACGACCCCTCTTCATGACCCGGTCAACGATCTTTGCGCCGTACCGGTAGAAAATCTCCTCGAAGCGCTGCGCGTTCCAGAACTGGAGGTCTGCAAGCTTGCCCGGCTCCAGCGACCCTCTGTCTGCATCCAGACCAAGGGCTCTTGCGCCACCGATCGTAGCGGCAGCAAATGCCTCTCCGGGAGGCATGCGGTGCTGCCGACAGGCAAGGACCAGGGCAAAGGGCATCGACTCGCACCACGTTCCCGGACAGCAGTTTGTGGCCACAGCCAGCGTCAACCCGGCCTGCCGCATTGGCTCCGGGTCGAACGGGCGGACGTGCGACACCGAAAAATCGGTGGCCGGCAGGACAACACCGGTAGTCCCGGCCCCGGCAAGTTTTTTCAGAGCCGACGGAGGAGTGAAGTTCAGGTGGTCTGCGGAAACCGCTCCGAGTTCGGCCGCCATATCGGCACCGCCGATGTAGGAGTAGGCTCCCGTGTGGATCTTTATCGCCATTCCCAGGGATTTTGCCGTTGAGAGGATGAAACCGCATTCGGACGCATCGAATTGCGAATCCTCGCACCAGGCGTCGCAGAAAACCGCCAGTTTCCTGCGGGCCACCTCCGGCAGCATCTCCCTGACCAGAAGCTCGATGTAGGCATCTTTGCCCATATCCGGGGGCCATCCATGAGCGCCGAGAAACGTGGGGATAACGTCCACCGGAAGGATCCTGCCCAGTTCCGCCGCTGTTTCGAGCATCCTGATCTCCGATTCAACGGTGAACCCGTAGCCGCTCTTGACCTCTACCGTCGTCGTGCCGCACTTGATCATGTTCACCAGGCGTTTCGCCGACTGGGAAAGAAGGACCTGAAAGCCTGCGTTCCGTGTGGCGGAGACGGTGGACGCGATCCCGGTCTGGACACCACGGACGCGCAGGGTGTCCAGATCCTGCAGTGTTATTTTGGCGATGTACTCGTCCACGCGGGTACCCCCGAAGACGAGGTGGGTGTGCGGATCCACGAACCCTGGAAGGACAACCTGCCCCTCGGCGCTGATCCTCATTGCTCCGGAAAGGTCGGCTGCCTCGCGTACTTCCCTCTCGGTACCGACAGCCAGAAGGTTTTCTCCCCTGCCCGCTATCCATCCCCCATCGATGATGCCCGGTGAGTCCCCCTGGGTCGGGGAACAGGTCACGACCTGGGAAGCTCCTGCTACGAACCAGTCGGCTTTCTTCATCTCGTCATGAGCCTATTTTTCGGGACCGAAGGTCACCTTGTCCGCGGGTTCCCACCACAGCGGAACCTTGATGCTCTCGCCGGTAAGGGCTCCCTTGCCGTTGGCGACGTCCCGGGCAGTCTCGTAGCCTGCCTGGGCATGACGTATGATCCCTATTCCCGAGTCCACGGTCATGGCCACTTCCAGGCGGATATCGGCGTCGTCGGTTCCGTCGGCGATCTGGGTCACGCCCGTATGTACTGCCTCTCCCATCGAGTAGTTGGCCTGGATCGCTATAAGATCGCACATCCCGCAGGCGTTCAGCAGGCCGTTCAGCATAGGCCAGTCGGAGATGAGGTCACCTCCGTCCTTCATGCGCTCGGACTCAAAGGTGGGGTTGACGATGGAGCCGGAATCCAGGTTGTCCCGGGAGAACGCCACGGGGCCCTTGATCTCTCCCTTTTTGATGAGATCGTTGACGGCAAGGGCGAACTTCTTGCGCTGGCCGAAGCCCATGTAGCAGACCCGCGCGGGCAGAGCTTCGATCGGCAGATGTTTGCTTGCAAGGCGGATCCATCGCCCTACGATCGGGTCGTCACCGAACAGTTCGAGTGCAAGTTCATCGGTCCGCTTGAGGTCGGAGGCCTCACCGGAAATGCAGGTCCAGCGGAAGGGGCCCCTGCCTTCGCAGAAGAGGGGCCTGATGTAATCGGCCACAAAAGCCGGCAGCCGCATTGCTTCCTTCTCGGGAAACCCCGCGTCGCGGCATTCTTTGCGGATGCTTGTGCCGTATTCGAACACCGGCACTCCCTTGTCCAGGAACTTCAGCATGACCGCCAGCTGGCGCTTCATGGTCTCCCTGGCCTTTGCGAGATAACCATCAAAGTCCTCTTTGCGGAAAACTTCCGCCTGCTCCGGTGTGTAGCCCGAGGGAATGTAGGAGATGGGGTCGTGGCAGGGGCACATCTCGCTCATGACATCCGGCATGAAACCCTTCTCGCAGGCCTCCTCGAAACAGTCGGCAGCGTTCCCCACAACACCGATGGCCAGTGGCTTGCCTTCGGTAACGGACCTTTTTGCCAGGGCGATAGCCTCGTCCATCGTGGTAACGATGATATCCATGTACTTCTTCTCGATACGCCGCTCAAGGATCTTACGGTCCGCGTCGACGACTATGGCGACTCCCCCGTGCATCTTCATGGCCCAGCTCTGGTTGCCGCCCATGCCGCCGGCTCCCGCCGTCAGGTAGATGCGGTTCTTGAGGGATCCCTCGTAATGCTTGATGGCTACCGCTCCCAGGGTCTCGAAAGTTCCTTCTATGACGCCCTGGGTGCCGATGTACTCCCACGGGGCGGCGGTGTACTGGGCGAAGATCGTCAGGTTTTTGGCCTCGAGGTCATAGAAGACAGGCCACGTAGCCTTCATGATGTTCGTCGTCGCCATTACGACCACCGGGGCGAACTTGTGCGTCTTGAAGACAGCTACCGGCATCCCCGACTGGACCACCAGGGTCTCGTTATCTTCCAGTTCCTTCAGCGACTTGACTATGGCGTGGTAGGATTCCCAGTTCCGCGCGCATTTGCCGTTTCCGCCGTAGATGACCAGCCTCTCCGGGTACTCTGCATTTTCCATATTGTTCTCGAGCATCCTGAGGATAGTCTCCTGGCGCCACCCCTTGCAGCGCAGGACGGGTCCCCTCTGAGCCTTCACCGAGTAAAGAATTTCAGCCTTGCCCATTTCGGTTACCTCCTTTGATGATCGTTACAGGTTTGAGATGATATGACCCGGTCTTGCACCGGGAAAAACAGACCATTTGAACTGTTTTCGCCTAATCCAGGGACCCGACGGTTTTTTCCACGGCATCAACAAGCGCCCCGCTTGCGATCAGCCGCGCCGCGGTTTCCTGATCCTCGCTGAAAACACGGTCGTCCTTCATGTAAGCCACCTGCTCACGCAGCAACCGATACGCAGCCTCGGTCCCTTCCCCGCCCCTGGTCTTCGGCTGAAGGTCGAACGCCTGCGCGGCGGCCATCCACTCGATACCCAGGATAGCCTGGACGTGTTCCACTATCTGCAGGGCCTTCCGTGCCGCGATCGTGCCCATGCTGACATGGTCTTCCTGCCCCGCTGATGTCGGGATGGAGTCCACGCTGGCCGGGTGGGATAGTATCTTGTTTTCCGAAACCAGCGCAGCCGCAGCGTACTGGGGGACCATGAACCCGCAGTTGATGCCACCGTCGATGACAAGAAAGGCAGGCAGACCGTGGTTATGGGCAGGGTCTACGAGCTTTGCCATCCGCCTCTCGGAGAGGTTCCCCAGCTCCGAAACCGCGATCCCCAGAGTGTCCATGGCGATCGCGATGGGTTCGCCGTGGAAGTTCCCCCCCGACAGGACATCCCCGTTCTCGAAAACAAGCGGATTGTCCGTAACGGCGTTAAGTTCGGCCTCCACGACCTGGCGCGCATAGTCTATCGCCATCCGGCAGGCCCCGTGGATCTGCGGAATGCACCGCAGCGAGTAGGAATCCTGCATCCGCAGTTCTCCCTGCCTGGTAGTCCGGGTGCTCCCCGCCAGCAGCCTTCTCAGGTTGCTGGCGCTCTCGATCTGCCCCCGCTGCCCGCGGATCTCGTGGATCCTCGGGTCGAAGGCGTCGGAGATCCCCTTAAGGCTTTCGGCAGAAAGTGCACCTATGATGTCAGCGCTCCTGGCCAGGTTGATGGCGCCTTCCAGGGCGAACACAGCGATCGAGGTCATCACCGGTGTACCGTTTATAAGCGCCAGCCCCTCTTTTGCTCGAAGGATCAGGAGAGGGATCTCCGCCTTTTCCATGGCCTCGGCCCCGCGAAGAACGGTTCCGTCAAATTCCGCCTTCCCCTCGCCTATCATCGGAAGCACCATGTGCGCCAGGGGACAGAGATCACCGCTTGCGCCCACGGAGCCCTTTTCCGGGATCACCGGGGTCACACCCCTGTTAAGCATCTCCACAAGGGTCATCAGCACCTCTGAGCGTGCCCCGGAATAGCCCCTCGAGAGCGAATTGGCTCTCAAAAGCATTACTCCACGGACTATAGCCCTGGGGAGCGGTTGTCCTATCCCCACCGCATCGGCCCGGATGAGGTTGACCTGCAGCGCGTTCAACTGGTCTTCGGGGATCGAGACCTCCGCGAATTTTCCAAAACCGGTGTTTATTCCATACATCGGCCGTCCGACCCGCAGGTGCTCTTCGACGATGGCTCGCGAGCGGATGACCCGCTCCATGGCTTCTCCTGAAATATCCACCATGGCCCCATCACGGGAGACGGCCAGAAAATCCTTCATCGAAAGGGTTTTACCATCCAGTTGTACGACTTGTCTCAAATTCAAAACCTCCCTGGTATCCAGGATCACCGCCCGGCAAGGCGTGGGCGAAAGACCTCATTAATTATCATACCCCTTTCTAAAAAAACTCGCCTGCCGATAAGGTTAAAACTCCGAATTCCCCAGCCTATGTGCCCTTGCCGCCGAAAGTTGCGAAAAAACACCAGGTCATTTCAGGTTCAACCGGCCAAAAAATCGAGTAGGCCGGGGGAATTTCTTCCCCCGGCCTCTCACACCACCGGGCGTACGGTTCCGTACCACGGCGGTTCCCTAAGCTGATAATCTTCGCTGCTTGATTCAGCGGGTCGGGGTTACTCCTCACACATGGACAGTACTCGACACCACGGGCTTG
>JAUSOU010000045.1 GCA_030656095.1 Thermovirgaceae bacterium
GGTTGGCGGATGAAGGGTAGTCGTTATTCGTGAGTCGGATGTACTGTCATCCTGCGCGAAGCGACAATGTGCCCGGCGTTCTTTGCCAGGGTAGGGATCTGTTTTGCTTGCCCTGATTCTTAACCAGATTCTTCCTCCCGGTGGTCGTCAGAATGACAAGAAATAAGGCCTGCCGGCTGGCTCAGAATAACAAGGCGCAAGGCCTGTCATTCCGGGGAGTGCGACGGCCCCCTGTCCATCCGTCTCCCCTGTTTTCACCTTCCCCCGAAGAGACGAAAAGAGAACCATTTGACTACGGTCTTTATTCGGTCTATATTTGATCTTGTTAAGGGGGTGCATAAAATTCATGAAGTTATCCAGCCGCATCAAACCCATCAGCTACCTCAAAGCCAACGCCGCCGGGATCTCCCGGAAACTCGCCGAGGAGAAAGAGCCGTTGATAATAACCCAGAACGGCGAAGCCACCATGGTCGTACAGGATATCGAAAGTTACGAACGCACCCAGGAGACAATGGCGCTGCTCAAGATCCTTGCCCTTGGCAACAGGCAGGTGGAGGAGGGGAAGGTAAGGTCCCCGAAAGAGGCGGTAAAACTCGTCCGTGAACGCCGAAGGGGCTGAAAAATGCCTTTCGAAGTTTTGCTGACAGACGATGCGGTAACCGATCTGCAGGAACTTTACGATTACCTGTATCTGCACGACTCTCCCGAGAACTCCGAACACGTTCTGGCGGAGATCGAAAAAACCCTTTCAGGACTTTCCCTCTTTCCCGAACGGGGTGCCTGCCCGGCGGAGCTGCGGGATATAGGAGTCCGTGATCACCGCGAAGTATTCTTCAAACCCTACCGGATCATCTACCGCACAACCGAAAAAACTGTTTTAATAATGCTCATCGCCGACGGGCGTCGGGACATCCATGCACTTCTCCAGAGACGCCTCCTTCGGGGCTGATGCCTTTTTGAGCGTGATGAGGGCGGTGGCGCCGCCCCGTTAATCGCGAGTCGAAGCAGCAGGGGCAAGGGCAGATCCCTCTCCGCCGGTTGGCGGATCGGGATGACAAGACCCTTGCCTTCCGTGTTACGCGTCCCGAGTCACAAATTACGGGTCGTGATTTTCCCGATCCAAGAATTACGAAGTCCCCGATCAAATCTTCGGGGAGGCTAACGCTCTGCCCGGCGTTCTTTGCCAGGGTACAAAGTGACCCAAGCCACAGCCGTTTGCGGCGCCAGGGTGCGATTCCCTCTCTTGTCATCTGTCATCCCGAGGTTTCCGAAGGAAACAGAGGGATCTCTATTTTGATCCTAAAGGCCTCCGGGCCCAGCCCTCCGAGGGGTTCTCGAGGGACTTCGTCTGTGGTGCAAAATGTTTGAGCCTTGTCCTGTTTCTAAACCAAAAAACTGGTTTTCTCTGTTTTGTTTTTCTCCCGTAAGAAACCGGCGGGACTTTGTCTGTGTTACTCTGTGCCCTCTGTGGTGAAAATGCCTTGGGGTTGGTTCTGGGTTTTCAACACACAAAATGCCCTATGGTTTTATCTGCGTTAATCTGTGTAATCTGTGGATAAATGCTCTGCCCGCTCCTTCCTTTTACCGTTGACGCTCTTGAGGTCTTCCTGTTGCCTCCTTGTTTTTGATCCCGGTTAGTAGTACCATCCCTCCAGAATATGTCAACCTCTATTATTATTGGTTGACAATGGAGGGACATGTCATGCGTTTTTCCGCAAGGACAATGACTCTTACCGCTCTTTTTGCCGTACTTACGGCCGTGGGAGCCTTCATCAGGATCCCCTTTCCGCTGGTGCCGATGACGCTTCAGACGCTCTTCGTCTTTCTGTCTGGTGCCCTTCTCGGCTCCCGCGGGGGGGCGCTCTCCCAGGTACTCTACGTCGGGATGGGGCTGATCGGCCTTCCCGTTTTCACCGGCGGGGGCGGCCCGCAGTACATCCTTCATCCGACATTCGGATACCTTCTGGGGTTCATTGCCGGGGCATGGGTCATAGGTTTCATCTCCGAAAGGTTCGAGAAGCCGCCGTTTCTTGTCTACCTGGCCGCATGTTTTTCCGGTACCCTGGTCATATACGCCGTGGGAACAGCAGGCCTTTACCTCAACCTCAACTTTATCGCGGGAAAAGAGGCTACGCTGAGGCAGGTTATAGATTTTGGAGTGATCCCCTTCATCGCGGGTGATATTCTGAAGATCCTCGGAACCGCTGTGCTTGCTTCCCGTGTAGGGGCAAGGTTGAAGCGGATCTGACATAGGGGCACACTCTCTCTTGTGTCAAATGAACGCACTCCCAGGTGGCAACCCGGGAACGAGGCGTTACAATTGTCGTGAATTCAGCCGACTTTTTTCGTCGCCTTCCGGGGGGCTTTCTGTTGGGTCGTAATGAGGGGACCATGAAACCGCGTATACTTTTTGCTATGGCGGTTATTTACGCTGTCTGGGGCTCGACCTTTCTCGCAAACAGGTTTTCACTCGAAAGCTTCCCTCCGTTCCTTCTGAACGCAGTGCGCTTTCTCTCCGCAGGGGTCTTCCTGTACATATTCCTCCGGATCCGCGGGGAGGAACGGATGAGTCTGCGGGGCTGGCTTCAGTCTTTTCTGGTTGGAGGGCTGCTTTTTGTCGGTGGGTCAGGTCTGCTCTGCGTAGGACAGCAGTGGGTCGCTTCTGGCCTGGCGGCGACGCTGATAGCAACCGTCCCGCTGTGGACCGTTCTGTTCGCGGGGATCTGGGAGCGGCTCCCTTCCCCCATGGAGTGGGCTGGTCTTGTGCTTGGAATAGCAGGAGTCGCCATTCTCAACCTTGAAAAGGGGATCAGCGGAAACCCTATGGGAGCAGTGGTAATAATCGGAGCTGCCGTGACCTGGGGGCTGGGATCCGTTGTCAACAACCGCTTTAAAGAGCTGGGAAAGCCAATAGCTTCGGCCACAGAGATGATAGCCGGGGGCCTTCTTCTTCTCGTCGCCTCTTATTTTGCAGGAGAGAGGCTGTCCTGGCCGATCACTCCGAGGGCAGCTATAGGCATGTTTCACCTTGTTGTGTTCGCGTCCATCATCGGCTTTACACTCTACCGCTTTCTGCTCAGGGAAGTCCGGCCGGCTCTGGCGACCAGTTACGCGCTCGCCAACCCCGTGACCGCGACCGTTCTCGGGACGCTCTTTGCCGGAGAAGCCTTGTCCACGATAGCCCTTGCTTCCATGGCCGTCATCCTTGCCGGTGTCACCCTGGTTTTTCGCGCCAGGTCTTTCTGACGGAACCGCCAGAGTGCTGGAAAAGGGGGGGAATTTTATGAGTCTGGAAATGATAGCAAACTGTCTCGTGGGGGGGAACGCAGTTGTTTTGACGGGCGCCGGAATGAGCACGGCCTCCGGTCTGCCCGATTTTCGGGGGAAGGATGGCCTCTGGAAGAGCAAGGACCCGAGGCTCCTCGCTTCCGTAGCGGCGATGCAGAACAACCCCGAGGAGTTTGCCGGGTTCTACCGCCACAGGATAAAAATGCTGGAGGGGGTCGAGCCCAACGCCGGGCACAAACTGTTGGCCGAGTGGGAGGAGCGTGGACTGCTGAAGGGGATCATCACCCAGAACGTCGACGGTCTTCATCAGGCCGCAGGTTCGAAGAATGTCCATGAACTGCACGGGAACCTGAGGAGGGTCAGGTGCTCATCCTGCCGCGCATCTTTTGGCAGCGGGGTATTTCTAGAGAGGGCCGACTGCCCGGAGTGCGGAGGCTCGCTGCGCCCCGGGGTCGTTCTCTTCGGGGAGTCTCTTCCCGACAGGCCGATGGAGGAGGCTGGATCCCTCTCCGAAACTGCCTCATGCTTCCTTGTTCTAGGCTCATCTCTCGAAGTCTCTCCCGCCAACGGATACCCGATGATCGCAAAAAGGTCCGGAGCAAAACTCTTCATAATCAATATGACGCCGACCCACCTCGACCCGATGGCGGATGCCGTCATCCACGGCGACATTGTCGAAACGCTGGGGAAGATAAATGAAGCCGTAAATCGTGACTCGTGACTCGTAACTCGTGACTCGGAAACCTGAAAAACTAAGGCCGTGGCGCAAAGGCCGTAAATAGTGACTCGTGACTCGTAACTCGTGACTCGGAAACCTGAAAAACTAAGGCCGTGGCGCAAAGGCCGTAAATCGTGACTCGTAACTCGTGACTCGGAAACCTGAAAAACTAAGGCCGTGGCGCAAAGGCCGTAACTCGTGACTGGTAAGGTCAAGACCCAGACCAGAAAACGCGCTACTCGTACCCTGGCGCTGCGTGGGGCACATCGTGACACGAAAAACCCAAAAATCTGATCGGTTTGAAATCATGATCGGGGTGAGAGAGATTTCTCAAAATAATTGTAAACTTCATTACGACCTTGATGTTTGGAAATCTGGTATGAAAATGGCCAGAAGTATTTATGAAATAACTGAAAACTTCCCCAAAAAAGAGATAGTCGGGCTTACATCCCAGATGAGACGGTGTGCAATCTCGATTCCAAGCAATATTGCCGAAGGCGCCGGACGTGGGAGCGATGCTGATTTCTCGAGGTTTTTAATAATTGCCAGGGGGTCGCTCTGTGAGCTTGAAACACAATACCTTCTTTCGAAGCAAATGGGATTCATTGAAGAAGGGATCGACCTGTTGCCGGAGATTCAGAAACTCATGCAAATGCTCTCAGGGCTCATCCGGCATTTGAGGAACCGCGACTCGTAACTCAAACAACCGTAACGCGTGACTCGTGACTCGTGACTCGGAACAACCGTAACGCGTACCCTGGCAAAGAACGCCGGGCACTTTGTGACTTGTGACTCGTAACGCGAAAAAAACAAAACCTGAAAACCGGGAAACAAAAAAACATGCGCTCCATATCATGGTTTGGCTCTTGACCTTACGAGTTACCAGTCACCAGTCACCAGTCACGAGTCACGAGTTACTCCACCCATCTCTCGATGTTCTGCAGATACAGTCTTCGCAGATGTGCACTCACGGGGCCGGGTTTGCCGCCGCCGATGAAGGTTTTACCCACGCGACTGACCGGGAGGATTTCCTTCACGCTTCCCGTGATGAAGAACTCGCTGCACAGGGGCAGCTCTTCGTCCCTGGGGCATCGCACCTCCACTATAAAGCCGGCTTCACGTGCTATCTCTATGGCCATGTTCCTCATCGTCCCCTCGAGAACTCTTTCGACCGGGGCCGTGAGGATCTTTCCGTCTTTTATCATGAAGGCGTTGCTGTGCGATGATTCCGTGATCTCCCCGCCGGGGCAGTAGAGGATCTCCAAAGCTCCGGGGTCTTCCGCAAGGGGGAGGTAGCTGCCAAGGTAGTTGATGCTCTTTATGCTCGGCATGGGGCGCGAAGCGTCGACAGGGTGCAGCGCGACGCCTTCCAGGTAGGTCTTTTCGGAGGGGGCGTCGAGCGGCTCGAAGAAGACATAGAACCGGGGCTTCGTGAACCCCTTTTCCTTGTCGAGCACATCTCCCCCGGTTATGAAGGGACGGGCCCTTCCGTTCTCTCCGTACCGGCGCACGCCTTCGCGGATTAGATCCTTCATCTCTTCAAGAGGCAGGGGGAGTGCTATCCTGCAGCGGCGGGCGGATTCGGCCAGCCGTTCAAGGTGAGGGGTCATGGCCATAGGGTGGCCGTCGTAGATCCTTATTGTCTCGAAGACGCCGATCCCGCGCTGAAAGGCGAGGTCCGACAAGGGCAGTGACGCCCTCTCGAGTTCAGTGAAATCCCCTTCCGCGTAACAGATGGTCATGAAAAAGCCTCCCCGGTTCCTTTGTTTATCCGAACGGCCAACAGTATACTCCATCAGGGTGCTTTCGCAGACGAAAACAAGTGTATAATTTTTTGTGGAACAAGCGCATAAAATGATTTGGGAGGCGAAGCAATGACCGCAAATGTTCTTGCCATCAACCCGGGCTCGACCAGCACAAAGATAGCCTGGTTTGCCGGAGAGGATTGTGCCTGGCAGGAGACGGTCAATCATGATCCCGGGGAGATATCCGCCTTTGAAAAAGTTGCGGACCAGTACGAATTCCGCATGAAAACCATCGAGGATGCGGCCAGATCGCACAGAAGCGATCTCGATTCACTTCACGCGGTGGTGGGCAGGGGTGGACTTCTCGACCCCGTTCCCGGCGGTACCTATCGGGTGGATAAGGATCTTATCAGCGACCTGCGCCGCGGCAAGCCGTGGGAGCACGCCTCCAACCTGGGCGGGATAATCGCGGATGCCATAGCGGGCCCCAGGGGAATCCCCGCCTTTATCGTTGACCCCGTGGCCGTAGATGAGCTTGAGGACATTTCTCGCGTTACGGGGCTTCCAGAATTCTCCAAGCGCTCCCTCGGGCATGCCCTCAACGTCAAGGCAACCGTCCGTAGAGCGGCGGCGGATCTCGCCAGGCCTTGGGACGAGCTGGACGTGATCGTGGCGCACCTCGGCGGCGGCATAACCGTCTGTCCCCACAGACACGGCCGGATGATAGACACAAACAACGCCAACGAATTCGGCCCCTTCTCGCCAGAAAGGGCGGGGGGACTTCCCGCAGGAGACCTTGCGCGTCTCTGCTACAGTGGCAACTTTTCGATGCTCGATCTCAGGAAACGCCTCGTGGGAAACGGAGGCCTGAAAGGATACCTGGGAACCAGCGACATGCGGGAGGTCTCCTCCCGCGTGAAAAAGGGCGATGAAGAGGCAGCTATCGTATACAGGGCTATGGCACTTCAGATATCAAAGGAGATAGGAGCCTGCTCGGCCTCGCTCTTCGGGAAAGTAGACGCAATCCTCCTGACAGGAGGGGTCGCCCACGACAGCGCCTTCGTGGAACTGATAATATCCAGGGTTCAATGGATCGCTCCTGTCCTGATCTACCCGGGAGAGGATGAGATGAGCGCCCTCGCGCAGGGGGCTCTCAGGATATTATCTGGTGAGGAAAAGGCACAAATCTACAGGGACTGCGTCATAAGGAGGGCATGAAGGCAATGTCGTTTGAGACACTGGATTTTCTGCTTGAAAGAAGCCTGACCGGCAAAAAGATGGTTTTGGCAGTGGCCGCCCCGCAGGGTGAAGACATCCTCGAGGCGGTAGCCGCGGCAAGGGACAAAGGAGTGATATCACCCTTGCTGTTCGGCGACAGGAAAAAGATGGAGAAGATAGCCGCCGAACTGTCGATAGACCTGGCCTCCTTCGACATCGTTGACGAGCCGAACGAGGCAAAAGCCGCGGAGCTTGCGGTGAGGACCGTCTCATCGGGCAAGGCCGACCTTCTCATGAAGGGGAACGTCAAGACCGCGACCCTCCTCAAGGCCGTTCTGGACAAGGAGTGGGGACTTCGCTCCGGCGCACTGCTCTCCCATGTTTTTCTCTTCGAGATCCCGAAGCTGGGCAGGGTCTTAAGCATGACCGATGGCGGGATGTCCATGTACCCGGACCTGAAGACCAAGCAGGGTATCATCGAGAACGCGGTGGACTGTTACCACAAACTGGGTGTGGAATGCCCGAAGGTGGCGGTTCTTGCCGCCGTCGAGGTGGTAAACCAGGACATGCCCTGTACGATCGACGCGGCCGTACTCACTCAGATGAACCGCCGCGGACAGATCAAGGGGTGCATCGTCGACGGCCCTCTTGCCCTGGACAACGCAGTCAGCGAAGAGTCGGCGAAGCACAAGGGGATAGTCTCCGAGGTCGCAGGCAAGGCTGATATCCTCGTGGTCCCGGACATCGAAGCGGGGAATCTCCTGGGGAAGGCGATGCTCTATTTGGCCGGAGGAAGGGGAGCGGGGGTCATAATAGGAGCCCGCAAGCCCATCGTCCTCACGAGCCGTTTCGACACCGCCGAGACGAAACTTCTCTCCATCGCGCTCGGAGCGGTGTTGGCGAAAGCGTAAACCAAAGCCCGTAACTCGTTACTCGTAACTGGTAACTCGTAAGGTCAAGAGCTAAACCATGATCTGGAGCACATGTTTTTTGTTTCCCCGTTTTTAGGTTTTGTTTTTTTTCGCGTTACGAGTTACGCGTTACGAGTTACGAGTCACGGCTCCTGTCCTTTGTTCCACCATGTTTTCAAAGTAAAATATACGTTATACATTTCGCAGGGGGGTTTTATTTATGAAAAGGATCACGTCTCTTGTCGAGTTGCTTGCTTACGCAAAGGGAATTGGCCCCAAGAAGATCGCAGTGGCCCTTGCCGAAGACGCCGAGGTCATGGAGGCAGTCGAGAATGCACGCAAGGAAGGGGTCGCCAATGCCTACCTGGTCGGCGATGCCGATAAACTGAAGAAAGTGACCGATTCAATGGGGATCGACCTCTCCAACTTCAATGTGGTAGATGTAAAGGGAGGCCAGGGAGAGATAGGTATTGAGGCCGTCAAGTTGGTATCGTCGGGCAAGGCCGACATCCTCATGAAGGGAATGATCTCGACCGCAAACTTCCTGAAGGGGGTTCTCAACAAGGAAGTCGGTCTCAGGAGCGGAGGAACCCTCTCCCACGTCTATATCCACCAGATCGAGGGGTACGACAGGCTGTTCTTCATCTGCGACCCGGCGTTCAACATCGCCCCGGACATCCAGACCAAAGTGAACATCATCAACAACACCGTTGGGCTGGCGCATGCCTTCGGGATCGACATCCCCAAGGTCGCTGCCCTTGCCGCCGTTGAGGTGATCAATCACGACATGCCGTGTACGATCGATGCCGCCACACTGACCCAGATGAACCGCCGCGGGCAGATCAAGGGTTGCCTTATCGACGGTCCGCTTGCCCTGGACAACGCCATCAGCGAGGAGTCCGCGAAGCACAAGGGGATAGTCTCCGAGGTCGCAGGCAAGGCCGACATCCTGCACGTTCCCGATATCGAGGCAGGCAACCTTCTGGCCAAGGCCATCGTCTACTTCAGCAACAACAAGACCGCAGGGCTTGTTCTCGGCGCCAAGGCTCCCGTTGTCCTTACGAGCAGGTCGGACTCTCCCGAGACCAAGCTTCTGTCGATAGCTTCCGCTGTCGTGCTTTCGGCATACGGGACAAAGTAGTTATTTTGCAGGGGGGCTCCCGATGAAGTCACTGACGATCCTTGCCATCAACCCCGGATCGACAAGCACCAAGGTCGCGCTTTTCAGGGATGCCGAAGAGATATGGTCGGACACCCAGAGATACGACATAGACCGGATCAGGGAATTTTCCAACATCCCAGCCCAGGAGCCTTTCAGGTTTGAGGAGATCCGCAAGGCTCTCAAGAAACGGGGGACGAAGGTCTCCGGTCTGGATGCTGTTGTGGGGAGGGGCGGCCTTCTGCGCCCGATCCCGGGGGGAACGTACTCCGTCAATGAACCAATGCTGGAAGACCTTCGCTCCTGCAGGTTCGGATCGCATGCCTGCAACCTTGGCGCCCCTCTTGCTAAAAGCATTGCGGAGGAGGCGGGGGGGAAACCGGCATTCATCGTGGATCCGGTCGTCGTCGATGAACTCATGGACGAAGCCCGTCTCTCCGGCATACCCGAGATCGAAAGAAGATCCATCTTCCACGCGCTGAGCCAGAAGGCTGTGGCAAGAAGGGCCGCCGTGGATATCGGAAAAACCTACGAATCTGTAAACCTTGTCGTCGCGCACATGGGCGGCGGCATCTCGGTCGGGGCGCACCTTAAGGGGCGGGTCATCGATGTGAACAACGCACTCGACGGAGAGGGCCCATTTGCCCCGGAGCGGGCCGGATCCCTCCCCGCAGGAGAGCTTGTGAAGTTCGCCTTCTCCGGAGAGATGGAGCTGGGAGACCTGATGCGCAGGATCGTCGGGGGCGGGGGCCTTGTGGCCCACCTCGGCACCAACGATCTTCGGGAGGTTGAAAGACGTGCCAGAGAGGGTGACCAGAAGGCGGATCTCATCTTCCGCGCCATGGCCTACCAGGTGGCCCGGGAGATAGGGTCGCGGGCCGCGTCCCTGTCCGGGGATGTGGATGCCATAGTCCTTACCGGCGGCCTGGCCTTCAGCGAAGCCTTCGTCAAATCAATAACCGAAAGAGTTTCGTTCATTGCCCCCGTCAAGGTATATACTGGCGAGGACGAGATGCGGGCCCTTGCCGAGGGAGCCCTAAGGGTTCTTTCCGGGGTAGAGTCCGCCCTGGAGTACATCACGGCATAGACCGGGGAGGGGATATCGTTGCGCATCGTAGCTTTCGAACCACTTGGCATTTCGGATAAAAGACTGGCGGATGTCGCCGCTCCATTGATAGAACTTGGACATTCAGTAGTTCAACATCATGACAGGGTCGAGGATCTGATGGATATGATCCAGCGGGCAAGGGAAGCCGATGTGTTGATCCTTGTGGATCAGATGCTTCCCGGGAAGATATTTGAGGCATGCCCGAACATCAGGATGGTCTCCATAGCTTCGGACTTTCACGAACAGATCGATGTCCAGAAGGCCAGGGCGAAGATGGTTCCGGTCAGCGTTATTTCCGAATACTGGACCTATTCCGTTGCCGAGCTGACAGTCAGCCTTCTCCTTGCAGTAATGAAAAGAATTTTTGCCTGCTATGATGCCGCCAGGGGCAAACAGGTCGAAGGATGTATGGAAGGCCACGAGCTTTTCGGAAAAACAGTCGGGATAGTGGGAACTGGCCCAACCGGGTTTCATGTCGCAAGGATTCTCAAGGCCTTCGGATGTGAACTGCTGGGCTACAGCAGGAATCCGAAAAAAGAAGCTGAAGTCTGGGCGGGGATGCAATATGTAACCATAGAGGAGCTTCTCTCCTGTTCGGATGTCGTGTCTCTCCATCTTGCTCTGACCCCGGAGACCGAGGGTTTTATGAACCGGGACAGGATCGCCCAGATGAAACAGGGAACGATATTCATTAACACGGCGCACGGAAAGCTTGTGGATTACAATTCACTCTCCGAGATGCTCAAGAACGGTTGGCTCTCCGGAGCGGGAATAGACGCGTTCGATGTTGAATCGCCGATAGGGAGAAATCATCCGCTGGCAAAGGCGCCCAATGTTGTTATGACCCCAGGAGTTGGGAGATCGACTGCGGAGGCTTTTGAGAAGAGGGCCGAACTTGCTCTTGGCAATGTCATAACCTGGATGAAAGGGAAACCGGGGGGAATAGTGGCCTGAGACAGAGAGCAGGATTGGAGGAGAGACAAATGAGTGCAAGAGTGGAGATCAGGAGATCTCTTGAGTTTGGCTGGAGGATCTTCAGGGAAAACGTACTCTTCTTTCTCGTACTGATGTTCATTTTCGGCATACCCGCGGCGATAATGAACGTAATGGTCCAGGGTCTGCCGTGGGCTTCAGTCTCCGTGATGTTTTTGCGGGGTGTGAGCTGGCTCTGGAGGGTCATCGCATTGATGACGGTTATATTTGTAAGCCTTTCGTTCCGCGACAAGAGTTCTTTCAACTTTCGTCAGACGGATGGGCTCTATCCCCTCTTCATACCCTACCTTCTCGGATCGCTGCTTTTCTCCGTGATCGTGGCAGTCGGGATGGTCCTGCTCGTAGCCCCCGGCGTCTACTTCGCCGTCAAACTCCAGTTCATGCCCTACCTCATCATAGACAGGGGCATGGAACCCGTTGAGGCCCTGAAGGGATCATTTGAGATGACCCGCGGGTTCTGGTTGGAACTCTTCCTGTTCCTCCTTTGCATCGTAGGCATTAATTTCCTGGGAGCGATCGCCTTCGGGCTGGGCCTTCTGGTGACCATCCCCGTCACGTTCCTGGCGCATGCCTGGGTATACCGGAGTTTCGTGCCTTCGGAAGCGTGAGTCTCGCCAGGGTCGCTATCGCGGCAGCAGCGGTTTACGCTCTCCTGTGCGCGGCCGTGTTTCTTCTCCAGGACCGTATGATATACCAGCCGTGGCGGGAGCTGACACTCTCGCCTTCGGCCGTTGGACTTCAATATGAGGATGTACGATTCAGGACCTCGGACGGGGTTGCTCTCCACGGTTGGTTCATCCCCGCGGAAAAGCCCTCCGGCGGGGTTCTTCTTTTCTTTCACGGAAACGCCGGAAACATCTCCCACAGGCTCGACTCCATTCGGGTCTTCCATGATCTGGGCCTGAACGTCTTCATCTTCGATTACCGCGGCTACGGCCTGAGCGAGGGCAGACCGTCCGAAGAGGGTTTTTACAGCGACGGAAAGGCAGCTCTCGGGGTTTTGCTCGACAAGGGGTTCTCACCCGGGGAGATAGTCGTCTTTGGCAGATCGCTGGGCGGAGCGGTCGCCGCGAGGGTATCGGCCGGGACCACTCCCGGAGCCTTGATTCTTGAATCCTCGTTCACGTCGCTCGCCAGCCTGGCATCCAGGGTCGTCCCCCTCTTTCCCGTGCGCCTCCTGCTGAGGAGCGGGTACCGAACGGAACTGTTCCTGCCGCAGGTACAATGCCCCGTCCTTGTCGTTCACAGCCCCGACGACGAGATGATCCCCTTCTCTCACGGAGCGAAACTGTTCGAACTGGCGCCCGGGCCAAAAACTTTCATGCAGATCACTGGTGACCACAACGAAGGCTTCCTGACCTCCGGTCCGCTATACTGCAATGGGCTTGCCTCGTTTCTCTCTTCTATCAGGGATGAATAAATAGAAAGGGCCCCGGGAAGTGATGCCCGGGGCCCTTTCAAAAGAAGAGAAGGAGTGGATCTGCTGCCTACCAGCCCTTGAGATACGGCAGGATGTCGTCCGACACCCTCCCTGATGCCGCGTCCTCAAGGGCGGCATTCATTATTCCAAGAGCTTCCTGGAAAAGGTCCTCCGGTATGTTCAGAGGGGGAGCCACGCGAAGTACGTTGCCGTCCTTCCCGAAGGTGATGAGGATGAGTCCCCTCTCCCAGGCAGCCCAGGATATCTTCAAAGCCATTGCCTTGTCAGGCGTTTTTTTCTTCCTGTCGGAGACTATCTCGACCCCCATCAGGAGCCCCTTTTGGCGGATATCTCCGATGAAAGGGTACTGTTTTGCGCGTTCCCGGAACCACTCCGTCAGGCGCCTGCCCTTTTCCTCCGCCTTTTCAGCGAGCCGTTCGTTCTTCACCACACCGATAGTCGCCTCGGCCGCCGCGCATGTAACCGCGTGTCCCGTGTGCGTGTAGGCAAGAAGAGGAACGGGAACGCTGTCCAGAATATCTGCCCTGCCCACGACTGCCGAGATCGGCATTCCGCCGCCGAGTGCCTTTGCGGATACGATGAGGTCCGGCACAACGTCGAAGTGCTCGATCGTCCACCATTTACCGCTCCGGCCCATCCCGGTCTGGACCTCCTCGTCGATGAAGACGATCCCCTCGCGCTCGGTTGCCTCCCGGAGCTGCCGCATGAATTCCTTCGGGGGAAAGATCATTCCTCCGTCCCCCTGGGCCGGCTCGATAAGTACCGCTGCTATATCGCCCCTGTGTTTTGCCAGGAGCGCCTCGACCGCTTCCATGGCCGCCCGGGATAAAGCGGCTGGGTCGGCATAGCCGTCGATGCCCCATGAGTTCCTGTAGGAGTCGGGGTATTCCGCGAAGATGACGTTACGATCCGGGCAGACGCGATCTTTGATCTCCTGTCCGATTATTCCCGTCACCGACAGCGCGACGGTGGTCATTCCGTGGTAGGAATCCTTGAAGCTCAGGATCTGTTTGCGCCCCGTGAAGGAGCGGGCCGCCCTGATGGCCGCGTCGACACCATCGGAGCCGGAAAAGGCAAAGGCGGCCTTCTTCGGGAACGTCCCCGGGGTTATTCCGGTCAGAAGTTCGGCGAGACGGACCTGTCTGTCGTTGTAGAAGTAGACTACGGTGTAGTTCTGCAGCTTCCCGACCTGTTTCCTGACGGCCTCGACGATCGCGGGGTGGCAGTGCCCTGCGTTGTATACGGCCGCGCTGGTCAGAAAATCGATGTAGCGGTTGTCGTCCGCGTCCCAGACAAGCGCCCCTTCACCCCTCTCTATGGCCATCGGAAAGTACTTGATGGACACAGCCTGGGGGATGAAGCGCTCGTCCCGTTCAATGATCTCGCAGCTTTTCGCGATCGGTTTCTTGGTGAATTTTCTGAGAGCCTTCCAATCCATCCTGCGTTCCTCCGTTTCCTGTTGGTGTCAGGCCCGGACGCTTGCGTTCCTCTTCCTGATCTTGTAAATGCCAACGGTGAAGAGCGCCACCCCGTGGAGAATGAAAAATCCCCAGCTTATGGTTCCGTAACCCTTGGCGATGAGGCCGATCAGGCCGAAGGAAGCAACACCCAACCCTGCCAGGGCCATTAAGCCGCCGAGCATCCCCCGGTTTGCGCGGGTGAGTTCTTTCCCGTTCCGATCGACCAGCCAGGAGTTGATGCGTTCGTTCACCGCGTGGATGAACCCTGCGCCGGTTTCGATCATTGTGCCGAAGAGCACGACCATGAAGATGGGGAGAAGCCACGGGGCTATCTGCCCGAGGATAGTATAGACAGGAACCTCGGCATCGAGAATGCCCGGGTAGAACCCGATGATCACAAGGTAGAGGAAAATTCCGGGGAGAATGGTGATGATCGATGTCATGATCCCGGAAATGACAGCTTCCTTCCGGCTCTCGATGTAGTTCAGGGCGAAGAGGATCGCCGGGAAGGTGCCGAGGTTGTAGAAGGCGTACTTGAAGCCGCCAAGAAGCCAGCCTTCCTTGATATCTCCTGCGGCAAGGTTTGCGCTGATCTGTCCGCCCACCTGGGAGATGCCGACAAGCAG
>JAUSOU010000055.1 GCA_030656095.1 Thermovirgaceae bacterium
GTTCGTCGAGGCAGCGTTTTGCCTGCGGCTTCCTTCAGACTCCACCTCGCGGTGGCAGCCCTTGCCGTCCGGCTAGCAGTTCCCCCTGTCGGGCCTGCAGAGGACTTTCACCTCCAAGTCGGTGCGCCCTGCCGGGCGCACAAATGAAACGGAGGGCGGTCATTTTGACCCCCCTCCGTTTGCTGATCAACCGGTCAGTTCGCCTTGAATCCCCGGCTGGTTCAATCTTCCGAACCTCCCAGTTCCATTACCATCTGGTCGCCCAGTATTCGGGAAGCCTCGAAAACCCCCTCTTCGCCTTCCCCGGTAGTTGTTTCGAAACCGATGAGACCTACTCCTGTTTCGACATCCACCAGCCTTGCCGAGAGGGTATATGTGTCTCCCATTCCGTTGACGGAACCCACAATTACATAACGGGCACCGACGTATTTCCCGACCTTGACAGCCGTATCATCGTCAACCAGACCCGAAAGGTTGAGCCTCTGTTCAGCCGCAACTGCGGCGATCTGCCCTTTTTCAACTACGATCCAGCCGCTCTCTTCGGTAAGCCGATTTCTGACCTGTTCGGCCACAGCGCCGCCAAGGAAGAACTGGCAGCCAATGGACCTGAAATCGGTCACAGCTATGGTCATGTCTGCACGGGCAGACACGGGTGCAAGGGCTACCGTAAAAGAGATGACCAGAAACAGGAACAACCTTCTGAACACCCGTAAAACCATCAGAGCCGTTCCCCTTTCGTTTTGAATCAGGATATCAGACTATGCGGCGAAGAAGAAATTCCAGATGGCTGAAGCCACCGCAAGGACCTGCTCCTGAAGCTTTTTGATCGCGTCATCAAGACCCTGGACCTCACCATCGACAAAGACCTTCCCGGAAGCAAAAGCCATATCATTAAGCACTTCCCTGGCCTTTTCAGGCATCTCGGCCTTGGCATAGGCGCGCGCCTTGTGAAATTTAACAACATCGCGAAGCTTTGTCTTGCCCTGCAGTATCCCCTTGGCGTCCCTTACGGCCACTCTGTCTATCACAGCATCAGCCTTGACACGATCCTCGATCCACTCGATGACCTCGTAGTCTCCCTGACCGCCTGCGTGCAGAGCCAGTTCTGACGCGGCAAGCGTTCTCAATTTTTCTGTCTCACCCCAGAAGTTTGCAGTCGCGTCGTAACAGCTACCGAGAACATTTTTCATTATCTCCTTGCCCTTTTCATACTCACCCTGCCTCATATAGCTCGCGGCAACAATGTAGGCGCATGAACAGCTGTCGGTAACATTCCGCGAGATCATCTTCTCACCGCTGCTCAGGTCGTTACCTTCAAGGTGTCCGTTCTTGACGAAGATCTGGACCAGCTTTTCTGTCTCCTTAGCGTTCTTCTCCTCGACCGAGGAGCCGCCGCCGCCGCCTCAGCCAAATGCTGTTGCTGATACGAGGAGCATCATCAATACCGCCAATAGCGCTAACGGAAGAAAACCTCTCAAATGTCTTGTCGACATCTTTCACACTCTCCTTCGCTAATTACATCATTGAGATTCTATTATCTCTTCGAGCTTTAAAGCCATTTGGGGGTCCATTTCCCTGAGCGCATTGAGCTGCTCCTCCGCCCCTTTTGAGTTTCCTCTTAGTGCCTGTGCAGTCCCCAGGAGAAGCCTTATATTAGGGTTGCCTGGCTCAAGTTTCACTGCAGGTATCAGCACACCAGCCGCATCATCCACCGCCCCGACTTCAAGAAGCAGCTGCCCAAGCGACAGATAGGCCGGAACATAGCTCTTGTCTTCCTGGATTGCCATAACAAGCAGGTCAACCGCTTCATCCAGGCGATTGCGGTTCTTGTAGGCCTGCCCCTTCAGGAAAAGCGCCTCCACAAGACGCGGATTCAGCTCAAGGGCCCTGTCCAGGGGCGGTGTGGCCTTGTGGTAATCTCCCATCATGAAATAGGCTTTTCCTACGAGAAGGTGAGCTTCCGCGGAGGTATCATCCCATGTCACCGACTGCTGGGCTGAGAGCAGTGCATCATTGTAACGCTCCGCCTGGTAATAGACACCGCCGAGTATGAAGCGCAGTATTTCGTTCTTCGGACTTAGCTTTGTCATCTTCTCCCAATACGGGATAGACCTTCCGTAGTTACCCAGGTTGTAGTAGCCAAGAGCCTCGTAGAGATAGTAGCGGTAGTCGTCCATAGGAGCTCCTTCCGCCGGAGTATCTCCCGAGAAGAATGCAAGCATCTCGGCGGCAAGGTTTCTGGTCGCAAGAGTGACACCGGATTCCCCTTCACGGGATATCTGTTCGAAACTCTTCATGACATTGCCGGTCTCCACGTCTACCAGCCTAGCGGTCAGGACCAGCAGTGTGCCAAACTTGCTGACAGCGCCGAGAATAAAGTATCTGGCGCCTACTAGTTTTCCCACCTCTACAGCAGTACCCGTCTCCACAACTCCTGCAAGTGACAGCCGCTGCTGTTCGGCCACGGCGTTAAGCTGACCTCTTTCAACGATTGCGATATCCCTGTTGCCTATCAGCTCCGTACGCAGAAGCTCGCTGATCGATGTTCCAAGGAAAATGCTTGATCCCTGCGACAGGAACGTATCGACAGCGACAGTAAGCCCCGAGGCCGACGCCGTTGTCGGAAAAAAGAGCACAAGGATCAGAGTGGCCCATAAGAACCTGAAAAAAGAGAGTCCTCTGCCGTGACCATTAAAGAAGGAAGTTTTCCTGTTCATCACTGCCTCCAAAAAGATGGTTTATTTGTCACAGGCAGAATACTAACGCGGCATATCCTGCCAGCGGTGCGACATGGCATCGTAAATGTATATGCGGTCCGAAGAGTATATCGATACCTTGAAGGGCTCTACTATGCATGCCTGTGGAGCTATGCCCTCTTTCATTACCCATTGATGCAGAGTCAGGTCGTATATCAAGGCATCGTTTTCATCCCATGCCACTGCAAGGTTGTCTCCAAGTTCTGCATCACCGACCATGAAATCTCCCGCAGTCTGCCAGGTTTTCAGGACGGGGTCGTAGACCACGAAGGCATCCTCGCAAGTGACTGCAGCCATCCCTCTTGAAATAAGCTGTCCGGTGATCGGAGAGGGCAGTTCGGCGCTTACGACCCAGCTGTGGTCCGGCGCGCTGTAGACAGCAACGCGCCCCCTCTCCCAGACCAGGGCCAGTTCATCGGAGAGAAGTCCCGACATCGGCGCGAATCCCTCCGTGCTCATCCACTGGTGCGTACGAATGTCGTAGACCCATACCGAGTGACTGTTCCATACCAGAGCCAGGTAGTTGTGAGTTCTGTAACCGCTTGGGTTGAAGTCGTTAAGGATCGAAGGCTGGCCGAGCCCCGGATCGTTGACGCGAACGGTATGTTTGTCCACGAAAAGGCGCACCTCGGCACCGGCCGGCTGTGGCGTCAGCCAGATAGCAAAAATCCCGGCTGAAATCAGAACAAGGCAAAGCGCTCTCGTTATCTTTTTCATGACTATCTTCCTTTCCGTGTTGTATCGATCCTGGCTTCGCGCAGGGTTCACTGGCGGATCAGCTTGATACGGTTACCCTCGACGGAATCCATGGACAGATCGTTTCTTCCCTGAACAATAGCGCTGGCCAGAGAATCGGCGCTCCCAGGCCATGATGCCTTTACCACTGCTTTTCCTCCGGAAAAACGCGAGAGGCTGGAATTCTGGCAGCCTGCCCGCGAACAGAGCTCCACGATAGAGTGGGCTTCCGCGAAAGATCTTATCCCGGTGACCTCGATCTCGAAGAACTGTGTTTGCGCTGAGGATGTCCCTCCGGCACCCGAAGAACCACCTTCGATCATCATCCGGGCGGCTTCGCGAGCGGCAGATTCAAGTGCCTTCTGCCCAGCCTCATTTCCCGTATAGCCGATTTCTTTGGCCGAGGCAGTGTCAGCGAATAATTGCCTTCCGTCGGCTCCCCTGCATGCAGTGATCGCGACAACCGCCGTAGCTGTGAAGAGCCCGAATTCGTTTTTCACGGGTGCGTGGACCGTTGCTCTTCCTGATACAAGAACGTTGAATCCAAATGTCTGGCTCAACTTGAGGATCGCATCCACATCGCCATCAAGCGCAAGGACGGCTGCCTTGTTCTTTCTGATGCTTTCCAACTGCTTCTGGTCCACTGCCTTGTAGCCGCCCTGGATCAGACCGTTTATCAGAATAGCCTCCGCCGAACGGGAGTACTGAGCAGATGCGCTTCGAACCAGAACTGCAATGGTTTTGCCCTTCGGGAGGGGGCCTTCGCCGCTGCCTGCAGAAGGGATAAGGATGGATATCAGCAGGGTTGCCAAAAGAACCGTGATGATTTTCTTTCTCAAGGTACCCTCCCTCCGCTCAACGGACAACCGCGCCGAAAATCACGCACTCATCCAAAAGTTTCTCCAGAGGCAACGTCAGCCCCACTATGTAATTTTCATCTTTAACTCTTTCGAAATCGATGTGCGCTTCGGCAATTCGTCCGGAAACCTCTATAGACTCGAGTTTCTCGGGAAGGCCGAAGCGAAGCTCATAAAGGAGAAGCAACAGGTTTCTCCTGGCATCTGTCAGGGCGGCTCTCTGCCCGAGAAGTCTGGCGGAAGGCAATGCGCCCTTCAGAGGGGCTACGCCTTCAACAGACACCGTGAGGCCAGTCCAGTCAACAAGGCCGAAGCGAAACTCCTGGATCCCTTCCACGGCGCCGTTGTTCTTCCAGATTTTTTCCATGTTCAAAGGCGAAATCGCCAGTGCCGCCCCGGAAAACCCGAGAAAGAGAGATCCCAGGGTTACCACCGCGATGGCCTGACAGACGCGGCATCTCATTTGGCCTTCTTGCCTTCCACGCTGTTGGCCGTAAGAGATGTGATCTCTACTCCCAAACCTTCGAGATCAACAGCCAGATCTTCGGCCATCTTTTCGGCAACAACATCAAGATCCACCCGGCCTCCCTCGAAAGCCCTCTGGTAGACTGCCGTTACGCCGTCCATGGATTCAAGCTCCTGTTTGATCTTTCGTAACTGTGAAAAATTAACGCCCTCAATAACCACCTTAATGGTACGTCCGGAAACACTTCCAGTCTGACCGCTTACCAGGACATAGGCAACCTTGTTGACAAGGCCTTGAGCTACCGGCTTTGAAGCCGCCTGAAAAGCCTTGACAGCGCCGTCCTGCGCAGACGTTCCTTTGGCTTTCTTCTCGATCAGTTCAGTTCCAAGGACATAACCAGTCTGGGAGATGATAGCCTTTAACTGAACCTGGGAGCGAACTCCGAAAAGAGTCACGCCTTCTATCTTTTGCTGTGTAAAGGAAAGACCCTGAGCCTTGCCGTAAATGATTACATCAGCCCTGAAGGAACGAGCAAGATCCTGGAGCCTGGCTACATCTCCCGTCTCTCTTGCCAGATCCAGCTCCTTCTGGTCCAGCTTGTCGGCCTGTCCGGGGTCGACAAGAAGATAACCGGCCTTCTCGAAAACCTTCAAGACCTCTCCCTCGACAGTCGAAAGGAATGGGCGTTCTCCTTCAATGGACTCGTCGATAAGGACCATAACACGTGGGTTTCCGAGAATGTCTATGACTACTGGGCCTAGCACTCCATCCAGAGCTCCGGCCGAGACCTGGCAGTCTGCCTCCATGTAATAGATCCCGTCCTCTTCCCATTCCCTGGTGATCTCAAACGATTTGACCAGCCCTTGAGACTGCGAGAAGACCTTATCTTTCACAACCTGAAAATCCTTCATCTCGGTTATGCCCTGAACGTAGGCTCCAACACCCTTTTCCAGTGCATCCCTGTAAGTCTGGTTTTTGGCTTCGGACCTCGCCTTATCCTTGTTTCCTCCAACAATAGCAGCGGCGCCCTCCGCCTGGACACGGATCATTTCCTCTGCTGAGGCAATAGCCTGGAAACAGAGCAGAAAACAGAGAATCGCAAATGAGAGAGAAAACAGACTCTTCTTCATGTTTGTCATCGGCATCCTACCTCTTCACGACGATTACGCGGCATGGAACCCTGAAGTCGTACGTGCTGTTGCGAATTTTTGCCGCATCGCTGTTGGAAATGACGATATCAACATTGTAGGGACCTACAGTCTTGAGCGCTTTGACGACCAGTGGTGCATCGGTTACTCGGGGTTCGACCTTGGCGTGCCCGACCGTCATGTGGTAGGAACAGAGACCGGAGCTCAGAAAGCGCTCCTTATCGACGAAAGAAAGGCTGTAGACATCCTTCCCCGAACCGTCGACTACCCTGAACGTCATCGCAGGTATAAGCGGAAGATGGCCTGCATCGATAATCAGCCCCGTGTAACGGCTCTTGGAAGTTGATGGAGCCGGAGGCGGAGGCACTTCCCTGGCCGTCGGTTTCTCGGCCAGTTCCGGCACTACCGCTATCCGTACATCCATGAGTTTTACCCTGCCCATAACCGTATATATCTCTCCGTCCCAGCTGCCCTCAAGTATCTCCACGTTTTTGATCATTCCCTGAACTTCTGTCCGCACCCTGTCGCTGACCATGTAGTCGTTCATGGTCGTTCTGGAGTCCACCTGGACACCCTGAAGGAACTCCAGAAGTTTCCGCTGCAGATCTACGGTCGCAGCCCTTCGTGCAAGGAGCTTGCCCTGAGCAGTATTCTCTTTTCCAGTCGGCGGCAGTCCCTGTCCCGTTGCTTCTATATAATCCTCGGTCCAGTTGATACTCGCCATAAGGCTGTCATCCTCTACTGTGACGACTCCGGCCTCGTCAAGAGCAAAAACCCGACCCGGAGCAGCACCTGAAAACATCGCAAAAAACGCCGTTATTGCCAACAACAGAACAAAGCGTTTCAAGAGGAATCTCCTCCTTCTTTATCTCATGCCATACATGGATCACTTCATACTACAGGAAATTCCGGAAAACTGTCCCTTGTTTCAGTTAATGACTTCCACAATCCCCACCGCCGCCACCACCGCCGGTTTGAGGAGCATCAGGCTTCTTGTACTCTTTCAGGGCAGCCAGGTTCTTTAGATATTCTTTCCCCTCGGAAGTGCCCAGAAATTCCGCGACCTGCGCCGGGCTCATCTCCTCCCCCGGTGTAGTCCCAATAATTTCATTTCCCGATACTCCGAGGACGTTTACAAAGACTTCGCCGGGGCTTCCGCCACCTACAATACCAATTATCGCGGTTCCCTGGTTGATCCTGGTCATTGCGTTGTCAATTCCCCCGGGGTCTTTCCCATCACCAAGATCATTTGCCAGAGAAACTGCCGCCCCGATATTTGCCGCGGTCCAGACGACTACTGCTCCTACGGCGCCTGCGGTCGACACGGGAGCAGCGACGATAAGCGCCACCGTTCCTCCCACGATAGTGCAGGTGAACTTGGTTCCTGCCATAATGTTTTTCCAGTTTTCCTGCCCTACCACATTCCCAATTTTGGTATGGACACTGCCTATCGCTCCGGTTACCTTTCCTATGCCGGTGCCAATTGCGTTCTTGACGTAGCTTGCCGCGTTCCCTATAGACGTTGCTGCGCTGGAAAGGGTGTTCATAAATGAGTTGAAACTGCTTTTGGCAGCCCGGCCAATACCCTGGATCTCCTGTCCAATATACGAATCAGCGGCAGGGTCTCCCGTGAAAGCGTAGGCCGGAGCTGCAAACAATCCCTCGAGCATGGCCATGATCTCTTCTTTCAGGGCCGGATCTTCAAGACATGCCATTTTAACAAGTTCCACGTTGTCGTTCAGCCTCTTTGCGGCTCTTTCAAGGACCGCTAGCGACTCCTCCGCATGTGTCAGCCGCGCGAGTATCTCGTTATCAGGAAGGGTCTGCCCATCAAGCGCCTTAAGGTTTCCAACCGCCAAAGAAGCCTGAGCTCCCGCAAGATGCAAGAATTTGATGGAATCAGCAAGTCGCTGCTTCTGCGACTGCGGGGCGTCCAGAGAGTAAAGAAGGGCTCCGTCGGAAGACTTGCCGGTTTTTGAGTTCCCCACGACTTTTGGGGCCGGCGCCTGGGTGTTGCTTCCATCCGTGGTCTGGCTATCGAAAGTTACCGCTTCCAGAACTCCGGTATTTGCGCCGAGCAAAAGCATGATGATAAGAACTGCGCCAGTAAATTTTCCATATTTTCGCATATGCTATCTCCTCGGCTCTCGATGATTTTTTAAACAATATCAGGTATTGACCGATCAGGCAAACCGCCCTGAATTCAGATATTTCCATTCAATTCAGCTTTTTTCACCCTCTATGAAAAATGTCGATATTCCCGCACGGATCGTGATTTCACGTGACTCCAGGAATGTTTCAAAATTGCTTGGTAATCCAGGCTAAAGGGGAGCCTGGCTAACTCCACCACTCCGGAGGAGTGGGGTCAAACGGGCGGGGTGTTTCTTTTCCTCCACAACGCAGCAGTATTCTCTCAAGCACCTCTCTCCTGCCCTGCGACTCCTCCAGCTTTTTCCAATCGAGACCTGCTGTAAATGGACACGCGCTGATGCAGACGCCGCAATCAGTTCCCATCCTGCGCCAGGCCTCATAGCACTTTTCAGCATTGAGAGGCCAGGGGTTTTCTCTCTCCGGAACAGAGTCCCCCTCGGGGATCGCCCTGCCGGGGCAGAAGCGCGCGCATCTGCCGCATATGCGGCAGAAACATCTGACGGCAACGGATGCAAGATCCTGTTCATCCGGGACCAGCGGCATATCGGTCGTGACGGCTGAAAGCCGTATGCAGGGGCCGAACTTTCTGTGGATCACAAGGCCGCTTCTGCCGAACACACCAAGCCCCGCCGCCACCGCCGCCCGCGAGGCGACGAGCAGGTAGTTGCCGTCGGTGTGAGCCCTGGCTTGATACCCCATCTCCCTGATCACGCAGGCTGAGGCAATTGCCGTTATCCCCGCCTTGAGATAGCCGCGGGCGGTCTCCATCATCTCCGGAGCCAGCGGACCCTTGTGGATCATCCGGGGATCCATGGCGACAACGACAACCAGTACGTTGGGGAGATCTTCCGTTACGGGTTGGCCGAATGTCTCTTCGTGTCTGCCCCTTTGGGAATAGTATATTCCAGGGTTCATCCGGGCCACCCCGACGTCGTCGGCACCAAGGTATCCGGCAAGCCCCTTGGCCCACCGGGTGAGAACTCCTGCATCGGATACGCTGGGCCTTGTTGAGGGCATTCCTTCGGCTAGCGGCCGGAGATCGGAAAGCATTCTGAACAGTCCATCCGTTACGGGGGAACCAAGAGGGGTGTAGGTGGGAGTCTCCTGCGAGCCGAGATCTGGGAGAGAACGCAGAAAATCGTCCTGCTCCGTTTTTTCCGGATGGCTTTCGTAATATTGCCTGAATGGTTCGGACCCTTTATTCAGTGCCATCCTGGCAAACATGGTGTCGCGTTCATCGACAGGCATGGCTTACACCCCCTTAGGAAAGAGCGTTCATTATAAGTTTTGTAAAAAGGACCATGCAGAATATCGCCACCGGATAAGTTGCTCCATAACCGGCGGAACACTCGTCGCACCCGGTGGATTCTATCGCCGCACCCAGTCCCGGTGTGCTTGTCATGGCACCGGGGATGGCGCCGGCCAGGAGAACCCAGTTAAGACGGAAAACCACCCTGCCAAGGACCAGACCAACTAAAAGGGAAACGATGGCCGACACCATCCCTATGCCCACCAGGGCAACTCCGTGCCTGGCAAGGATACCCGATATATCGGGTCCTGCCATAATGCCCATCACCGCCAGGAAATACGCAAGGGATATGGACCGGAGCGCCGAAAGAACCTTGCTGTCCAACCTCATCGGGAAGGGCCCGATATGTCCCCTTGCCCCCAGGAAAAGGGCAAAGAGAAGGGTCCCACCCGTGCTTCCCAGAGAGAAGTTGCCCACCCAGGGGATCGGAACGGAGATGGACCCGAAAAGGATCCCCCCGATCATGCATAGAACAAAAGAAATTAGCGTAAATGGAGCCGAAGGGTTCGTGGAGTCTTCTCCAGATATGCTGCCGTGGATGGTTTCCAGAAGTTCCAGACGCTCTTTCGAGATGTCGATCTTCATCAGGGCCGGGATGATCTGTACAAACAGGACAACCGAGATAACCCCAAAGGGGTACGCGATCGTATAACCTATGGTTACGAGGGCATTCCCCCCCGTTGCTTCAAGGGCGGCTCCAAGCCCCGGCGAACTGGTAAGAGCTCCGGTGTAGGTACCGCCGACAAGAAGCGGCTCTACCGAACCCGCGAAGAGCAGGGCCATCCAATATGTAGCCAGTGCGCCGGCTCCGGTAACGGCCACAGCCAGAAGAATAAACCGGTACCCGTAACGCCTGACGATACCAACGATCCCTCTGGACGAGAGAAGCCCCACCGCGGTGACAAAGATCAGCAGGTTCCAGATAAAGAAGTCCTTCGGGACGGAAACTCCCATCCATCCAATTAGCAGGCCGGTGAACAGAGTTCCTGAAGTTCCCAACCCTACTCCGCGTATCTTTATGTTTCCGATCAGGATCCCTGAAGCCACAGCAAGACTCAGCGAAAAAACGGGGTTCGCCATCAGAGTTTTAATAAAAGGCAGCAGGCTGATCATTGAATCCTCATCCTCCGAATATGGTCTTCAGAAATTGCGTTGGCCAACTCCCCCGAGAGAAAATCTTTGCCTGATTTTTTTTAAGAATAACAGTCCAGCTAAAGAGTCTGTTGCATAATTGCTCTATGCGCATACCTTCAGTTACCTCACTAACAAAGATCGCACTGCAGGGTCCATCTTTTACGCATTGAGAGTATACTTTTAGTACACCACATGTGTTGAAAATGGTATTACGCAACAGACTCTAAAGACCTCGCTTATTTCCCGGATTTTTTGACCAGATTATTAAGCACAGACAGTAGAGGCTGGATCTGGCCTGCGGACGCCCGCTTGTTGAGGATATCACGCGGATTGTAGCGCGAGCCCCAATACGACGAATTGGCATCATCGTCGGAACTCATCAGCGCACCGCTGAGCGAGAGTCCGGCAAAAAGCCCTTTGCTCATGGAGTAGCTGTATATTGACGCCTTTAGATTTATGTCCGTAGCGGCTCCTGCACTTCTCCCCACCGGACCGGCGGCTATATCAATATCCGCACCCAATTTGAACTTGTCCCCGTAAAAGCGCTCCATCCCCCTGTCGTTTGTGATGACAAGAAGAAGCGCCGTCGACTGGATGCCTATCTGAATGCCGAAAGAAGCCCCTGTGATGTTGAGAAAGCTTGGCCCGTACCATTTACCGCTTGCCGGGTCGTGCCGGAGAATAAGACCCTCTCCGTATGCCCCGCCTATTCCAAAGGCAGCCTTGATATATTTGGGGATAATGACGACCCCCTTTGCTGATTTGACGAGATCCGCCATTGTTTCTACATCATCCTGGGACGACATATCTCTGATGACCCCGACTGATTGCGTGATCCTCTCATTGGGAGTGGCGGAAAAAGCTGGAAGAGCCGACAATATCAGCACAAACAATAGCAACGGAACAACAATTACCTTTGTCCCATGCGATCTTCTCACGGAAAACATCTCCTTCACTGAAGTCTATTCCTCTGATAAGATTATACACTAACGCATGCAAGACACCTTAATAGTAACGAATTTGCCATGGATCGAAAATCAACCCTGAATGGAGTGACAGATATTGAAGGCTTACGAGATCGCATCAGTCTGTATCGTAGGATCCGGGACTATGGGATCCTCTATCGCTCTTAGTTTCGCGAAGATCGGTATTGACGTCGACCTGTACGATATATCGGATCAGGCTTTGGAAAGAGGTTTTTTGCTCATCCATGCCGCGCTTGATACGCTTGTTGAAAACGGGCTCACCGGCAGGGCGGGCGTTCCGGCCATACTAGCCAGGATAAGGAGGGCGACCGATCTCGGCGCGTCGGCGGCAGATACTGCTTTTGTTATCGAATGCGCCCCTGAGAACCTTGAGATAAAACATCGGGTCTTCCGGCAGCTGGAGGCTCATTTTCCGAAGGAGACGGTTTTTGCATCGAACACATCCAGTCTAAGTCCGACGAAGATAGCCTCGGCACTTTCAGAGAAGGGCAGGTTCATCGCGGCCAATTTCTGGAACCCCGCGCACCTGCTCCCGCTCGTCGAGATAATGCCGGGAGAGGAAACTTCGGAGGAGACTGTTCAGTTCACCAGAGAAATAATGGAAAGGATCGGGAAGGAGCCCGTCGTGCTGTCGAGAGAGACCCCGGGCTATATAGGCAACAGGCTGCAGTTTGCTCTCCTGCGCGAAGCCCTTTACCTTGTCGATTCGGGCATAGCCACAAAAGAAGATGTCGACAGGGCCGTCAGGTACGGAATAGGCAGAAGGCTAGGCGACACCGGACCGCTCGAAACCGCTGATCTCGGGGGCACCCACGTCTTTGCGGCCATCTGTGAATCGCTCTTCAAAGAACTTTGCAACAGCACAGAGGTCTCCCCTGCGCTGCTTGATGCCGCCAGGAGAGGCGACCTTGGCTATTCCACGGGCAAGGGTCTTTACGAATGGACACCGGAAAAACTCGAGAAGATTCAGAAAAACAGGCAGGAAACATTGATAGAATGGCTTAGAAAAGACCAGGAGCGGGGAAAATAACCAGGCTTGAACCAATGCCGGGATATGATCTACCCCTTGCAGGCCCGGTTCAGCAATCCTGAAAAAAATCCTTGTCAGGTATGCCTGATTCACAAGGGACTCCGGTCTGGCAAAGCCCGCATCCAAGCCCTTCGAAACCGAACTGATCCCTGATAAAATCCGTCAGAACTGGCCTGAGATAAGCGGCACATCTTTTCTTATCATGCCTCTTTTCGGATATCGCCCCGGCCGGACAACGCTGGATACATACTCCGCATTTGCCATTTTCAAGAAAGGGGCAGTATTCGTGCCAGGATTCATAAGGACGCGCCGTGGGATCTATCTGGAGCCGGACAACGGCCGATCCAAGGCGCACTGCCTTACCAACAGGAGTAATGAGACCATCGCAAAGGCCGAATGTGCCAAGTCCGGCAGAATGGGCAATATGACGCTCAGACCACGTTGATACGTAAACCCCGGTAGTCTTGTCGAAGCGTTTCCACAGCGGGGACAGAGCAGGAGAAACAGCCTCATATCCGGCCTCTTTCAGAGAAGTTTCGAGGTGTTTCTTCAACGCCTCGTTAAACTTTTCACCGAAAGTCCTGGATCTGGCCCAGCGTTCGGAAGGTGTTTTGCTGCTTTCTCTGTTGTCTTTTTTCGTCAGGCAGGTTTGCGGCAGAGCCCAGCTTATAACAGACAGATCCGCTGCTTCAAAGGCTGAGGAAGGGAAAGACAGCCGGAAAATTTCCCCGGGAGTCCAATGAACAGGACCAACTGCTTTCTTGAATGCTTCAAATATCGGGTCGTCCCCGGAAGCGAATCCGACAAGAGGTTCGCCCCATGCCGGTTCTTCACCAAAAGGGCCTCCAAGCCTGTTTGAGATACTGTCGGTTACAAACGCCTTGATCAGGCTGCTGATCCATTGTCCGGCATTATCCGGTCCAGGCATCAAAAACGTCCTCCGGGGAACAATATTTTTAAACGCTGCTTTGGTTCCCGTTCACTGTCCGGTTCCTGAGCTTTTCTTTCGGTTCCCTCCAGGAACGTCCGTTTGGCAACCCTGCCCTGTCTCTTTGTCTTGATCTCTATAACCTGCGCCTCGGCGCGCGTAAACCGGCATTCTGTTGAGAATTCTAAAACCACAGGCCTCCTTGAAGCCGTGTAGCGGGAACCCTTGCCCTCGTTGTGCTGTCTCAGCCGTTTTTGGAGGTCAAGGGCGATCCCACAGTAATATGATCCGTCTGAGCATCTTGCAAGGTAGACGCAGTAAAGGCCCCCGTTATTTGAATCGCGACAGGGTTCGGCCAACTCTGATTAGCCCCTCTTCCAGGCGGGGCTTGTCAACCCCGAAGTTCATCCTGAGATGATTCTCGATACCGAAGCAGCTTCCCGGTATTACGAAAACGCTGTTGTTCTTGACCATGTCCATCACGAGATCCCAGGAAGAGACCGAAAGATCGTACTTCACGAAGGCAAAGCACCCAGCCTGAGGCGAAGTGAAGGAAAGAACATCCTTGTGGCTGTTCACCCATTCGGTGAAGGTAGCCAGGTTCTGGCGCACGATCCCCCTGTTTCTTGCAAATATCTTCTTTCGCATCTCCGGCTCAAGGGCTTTGGTCGCAAGAAAATCGCTGAATGTCGTCACTGTCGTAGAGAGGAAATCATGATAGAACCAGGACATCTCCGCGATCTCGCGTGGGCCGGCCACCCAACCGATCCTCAGGCCTGGGAGGCCAAATGACTTTGAAAGGCCGCTTATGACTATGACTTTGTCGTACATACCCCAGAAGCTCGGGGTCTCTGCGTCTCCCTGCTCTGCCCCCCTGTAGACCTCGTCGGAGAGAACGTAGGCTCCAACGGAGGCTGCGACATCCACTACCTCCTGCATCTGCTTTTTGCTAAGGACGGTGCCAGTCGGGTTATTGGGGTTACAGACGCATATTAGTTTCGTCTTCGGCGTAACAGCCTTCTTCAGGCTCTCTACATCAAGCGCCCATCCATTTCCGGGATCCAGGTTGAAGTTGCGGACAACACCCCCGTTGGATTCGACAACGTGAGAAAGGAGCATGAAGTTGGGGATCATGAAGGCCACTTCATCGCCGGGCTCGATGAGACCCCACGCCATGATGTAGAGCGCTTCGGCGGACCCGTTCGTCATGAATACACTTGAGGGGTCCATTCCCTCATAGAATGAAGCCACAGCCTCCCTGAGATGCTTCGTTCCAGCGGTATGCACATACTTGAGGTGCAGGTTGCTGTAGACATCCTCCATCTCCTGCGGGGTAAGTATCTCCCGGATGAACATAGGGTATATCCCCGAAGCGCTAAGATCGTATTCGACCTCGTTCTGGAACCTTGCAAGCGTCCTCTCAAGCTTGAACTCATCGATCTTCATGAGCGGCCTCCATGTTGGAAAAGTAATAAAATCATGCCTTCATTCTACCGCACCGCCTTCCAAAAGGACAATCTGACGGTTTTTTGACAAAAATACCATCGCGGGTATAATATAAATAATAATTTCCCGAAAGGAGAATATCGAATGGGATGCTGCTGCAATAAACCCAAGGAACCCAAAGAACAGAAACCCCAGGATAGCTGCTGCACCAGCAAGGAAAAGCCGGAAGAAAAAGAAAAGACCTGCGACGATTCCTCTTGCAAAGACGATAAATAGCTCACCTTCACCGAAAAGAGCAGCCCTATATATAGGGCTGCTCTTTTATTGTCATCATGCCTCCAGGACCAGAGAAACCGGGAAAAATCACCGCCTCTTACTGCTTCAATAGCTGGCGCCAGTTTAATGGAAAACCGCTGAGGTATTTGCGGTTTGGGTGTATTATTCGCTTGATATTCAAGATGGGTGGTGGAGGTATTGGCCAGATCGTTGTGGAAATGCTTCTGGGGTTCAATGGCTGTTTTTCTCGTTGGGATCATGTTTTTTTCACCCGGATCGGCATCTGCGCAGGTTGATGCTGCCGCGTTATCAAAGGCAATGCAATCCATCGCGGTGCTGACAGTTGAGACAGCGGGAGGCTCCAAAGTCTCCGGCCTGGCTTTTGTTTCCTCCGGGGAGAACAGAGCAGTGACGGCACTGCACCTCCTGAAGGACGCCCGGAAGGTAACACTGAAATTCCAGAACGGGGGAGAGGTTGATTCCCCGGGGTTTGTTGACCTCGACGAAAAAAGAGGGATCGCGCTTCTCGATCTGCCTGCTCCCGGCAAGGCTGCCCTGCGCCTTGCCCCCGTCAAGATCTCGCCGGGAACAACGGTAAATTGCGCAGCAGTCAGGGATGCCGCTTTTGGTTTCGTCCAGTTGTCAGTATCAGAAGTTCACCAGGGTGCTGACGGAGTCGAGAGGTATATTCTTTCCGGCGAGGCTTCCGGCGGCAACAGCGGCGGGCCCGCACTCGACCCCAAGGGCAGCGTTATCGGACTTGTTCTTGAAGAAAAAAAGGACGGTAATATCCAGCGGACGCTTGTTCCGGCCGCATTCATTCTTGCACTGAAGGCTTCTGAGCCGATAAAAGCATGGGGAGCACAGAACCAGGCTCCAACTGCACAGAAACCGGGAACCTCGGCTCCCGGCCCCAAGGATGAAATAGATTCGACACTTCTGGACTTTTTCGTTCTGCTTTCCGACCATAAGGTTACTTACTACTGGGCCGATGAGGTAACCAGGAGCACCGGATTGCAGCAGGGTGTCCCGCAACAAATGTACGATCATCAGACGAAACTCAGCCTTGGGCTGCGCCAGATCAAGGCCTTAACGACCGATGACCCTCTGCGGAAAGATCTTCTGAAGACGTTTGTCGAGATAGGCACAAATCAATTTTCAGCAGCCGAGTTTATGGTAAATGCCGTCGTTGCGTGGCAGCAGGCCAACAACTGGGGACCGCAGTCCCAGGATCTTCAAAAGCGCGCCGGGGCTTCGATGACATTGGCCAACGAACTGAATAACGCCAGCATCCCTGCACTTCGCGAACTGTACGAAAAATCTTCGGTTTTTAAAGAGAAGATACCGAAAGAACTGGTTTACTCCATGGGGATTGAAAAGCGGCCTTCGATTTTCAGCTTGGGAGTACAGACTTACGCCAGGAATCCGTTCGCCTTGGTCATGGTTTACCCGGACAGTGTCGCCTCCACGCTCGGGTTGCAGACCGGCGACCTCATTGTATCCGCCGCCGGGACAAAATTCGAATCAAATGGTTCTATCGAGGATTTCAAGGTGATAATTCAGAACAACCTCGGCAATGCAATTGATGTTCTGGTGGAGAGAAGCGGCAAAAAAACGGACCTCAAAATGGCGGTTCTCAAGGAAATACCGGCTAATTTCCTGTATTAAGGCAGCAGCAAGCATGTAAAAACAGACCACAAAAAGGCGGAAGCTCCGAAATTATTGGAGGCTTCCGCCTTTTTGTGAAGATCATGCCGTTGCTTTTAAAGGAACGGTAAACGCGAAAGAGCGAATTATCCCCAACAAATAAGGACAACTTTTATCAGGGGCGGCAGAACAAGGAAAATTGTAAATAGACGCACAAGGTGAAGGAGGCTTACCTTCAGCGGATCCGCGCCAAGTTCGTCGGCGATCGATGCCAGCTGGGTTATTCCTCCGGGGCATGTGGCTATAAGGCAGGTAATCAGGTTCCACCCCATTATCTTCCGAACCATAAAGGCAAGAATAATCCCCCAGCCCAGCATGAGAATGGTGACCCCCAGCGTCGGCAGAAGCACCCCCCAAAGGACCTCCACGATCTCCGGAGTCGCGTTCAGCCCTATCAGGGCACCGAGTCCCAGCTGCCCTATATGACGAAAAAACAAAGGCAGTGGTCTTAAAGGCCATCCGGCTGCCGAAGCGGCCCCGGTAAAAGCCATGGCTCCAACGAAACCTCCGGCCGGGAAACCAAGCCAGGTCCCGGTCAACCCTCCAGCAATGGCCAAAGAAATTATGATAACAGTTCCGCGAAGGCGATCGCTTTGCCTTTCATCAATATCGGCGGGCACGGTTTTCTTTTCTTCAAGGCCGAACTCACCGTTCATGCTCCTGTTGATCCTGATCGAAAGCAACGGCATTCCGATAAGCACTGAGGTGACCCTGAAGAACTGCATCAGCGCGACCAGCGCGGCGTTGGCATTCATAGATAGGGCCATAATACTCATCTCCGCGATGCCTCCCGGCACGGTCCCCAGGATGGATGTGGGAAGATCAAGACCGAACCATGCGCTGACAAACCAACCCAAACCAAGCGGAAGAGTGATCCACCAGACACCTGCCAGCAGAGCCACGCCCACGCTTTTTTTGAACTCCGCGCCGGCTTCCCTGGTGAACCTGACACCGATAAAGAGGCCGAGTATTATCTGAAAAACCAGGTTGGCTCCCAGGGGCACTTGCGGTACCCCCCACCCTTTCACAGCAAAAAAACCGGCGGAGAGCATGGCTCCCATCATTATCGGGGCGGGGACCCGCAAGAGACGGAAAAGCAGCCAGCCGGGCACTCCAACAGCCAGAAGGTGAAGAAAGTCCAGAAACCAGTGCATCAAAAGCCTCCCAGGGATTTGCCAAATCCTCAAACGTGGAACATTATAACCGCCAGTCATGTTGGAAAATACACTGATATGGTATAATAATAATGATTTCAAACTACTATGACGGTTGGTGATAATTCATGAACAGAAGCTTTGCACTGCTTGCCATTTTCGTATTTGCGTCTGCGGCCGTTTTTCTTCTTGCGGGACCGGGCCGCAGCAATGAACTGGGAACTTCACAGAGGGCGGTAAAAACCTTGACCGAAAACAGGATCGTTAGGACAGATGCAGAATGGAAGGCCGTACTGACGCCGGAGCAGCATTACGTGAAAAGGCTGACAGGAACCGAAGCTCCATTTTCCGGAGCCTATTACCATCATCACGAAAAAGGCATCTACCGCTGCGTCGGATGCGGAAATCCGCTCTTCAGCTCAGAGTCCAAGTTTGATTCTGGAAGCGGGTGGCCCAGCCTCCATTAGCCGACTCTTCCTGAAAGCGTATGTACGAGAGAGGACCTGTCATTAGGGATGGGCCGAACGGAGGTTCTCTGCTCCCTTTGCGATGCTCACCCTGGACATCTCTTCCCGGACTGTCCGGTGCCCGCAGGGCTTCTCTACTGCGTCAATTCCATTGCACTGGATTTTGTCCCTGCTGAACAGGCAAAATAATAAGTGCTCCCCCAAAAGCTTTAAGAACATCAATGAGAATTTTGTGCGATAGCTACATTACTCCATAAAATTCTTTTCTTAAAACCACTGAATGGACATATCTGATCATTGAATTAAAATCAAAAACAGGCAGCCCAGTGGCTTTCTGGACAGCGGCTGCGTAAGGGGGCAGATCACTGCATTCAAGCAGGATCGCTTTAACTCCATCTTTGCCTCGAACTAGTTTCCCGGCTCCTTCCACGACCGCAAAGGCCATTTTTTCGCTATCCAGACAGCCTGTCTCATCATGTATAACTTCCCTGAAGTGTTCATTTCCCTCCAGCCCATGCACTGCTACCCTGTCCAGATCCGATTCCAGTACTCCGGCGATCTTCAGAAATTCAGGAGTAAGACTTTCCCCATTGGCACATAAAACGCCAACCTTTCCGCTTCGTCCGATCGTCTTCAGGATGAACGGTATTTGAAGCAGTGTGGAAAGGAAAACGGGAATATCCATTTTCTCTGCCAACTCATCCTGAAAAGCCAGCATATATCCACAAACACCGGTAATTGACCTGACACCCTGTTTCCTGAGCATTTGCGCCGCGGCATAGAACTCTTCAAAAGCAGTCTGATCCTTTTTGAACATTCTCATTGTGGTAAGACCTTTCACTGTCTGATAGAGAACAGGAAAGTCATAAGATGTGGCGTTACCCACATCTCCTGGAAGAAAAGGAATTGTCGTTTCCATCATAAGAATACCGATAGCAACTCCGTAAACAACTCTTCTTTCATCGGCGTAATACAGCATTTAAACCCCTCCTTCGTGGAGATCAGAACCGATTTAGCACCGGGAGACCATTGAGAGCACAGCAACCGTCATCATATTACCGCTGGCGGCAGAATAAAAAAGCTGGAACTCTCCGAATAAAACACAACAGCCAATCATCAAAAGACTTACTGAAGCTATAATAATATAATGATATACTCAAATGCATCTGAGTTGTCAATAATCTGATCATCTAAAAACCGCGTCATTATCCCTTGCAAAATATGCACTTTGCCAACTCGCACATTAGAATGAGGAAAATTAAACGGTCAAGCTCAAAATGACCAACTAAAATCAATACGGTGGGAATTTACATAATGGAAGGCTGAAAAATATTTTAAATTTACTGCCGGGGGGATAAAAAATGGGGATTAAGGTTGCCGTTAGCGGAATATGCGGAAAAACTGGTGCCCTGATTGCAAAAAAAATTTTTGAACGGGAAACACTGACCTTGATCTGTGGTTTTGAACGTCCAGGACATTTATTTGTCGGGTCAGACTTCGGGGAACTGATCAAAGATGGGATCCTGAACGTACCAATATATAGTTCCGACAATTTTGAGCATATTGCAAGGCAGGAAACTCTCGATGTTGTCGTCGATTTTACCTCGGCATCCAATTCAGCAGGGTTAGTTCAAAAATGTGCCGGGGTGTCTGTGCAAGTTGTAATGGGAACAACGGGTTTTTCCTCTCAACAGCAATCAGACATGGCAACACAAGTAAAAAACTCAGGCATTTCCATGGTGTTGTCCTCAAACTACGGCATAGCCGCAAATGTAATGTTCAAAATTGTTTCGGACGCTGCTAAAACTTTAGGGAGATATGATTTTGATGTGGAGATAATTGACTACCACAGCCGAGACAAGCCTGATGCCCCAAGTGGTACTGCTATGGCTTTGGGTAAAATTGTGGCTGATGCTGTAGGCTGGGACCTGCTAAAAGTGGCAAAATTCGGCAGAGAACATAAAAACAACCACCCTGTCAGGGATAAAAAAGAAATAGGCTTTCATTCCTTGCGCTCGGGGTGCGTAGAAGGAAATGGCGACCCCGGAATATATCTGGCTGAAAACAGCATTTATTTTGGAGGCTCATGGGACAGACTGGACATTGCCATTCATGATTACGGCATGCAAGCGATAGTCCCCGGGGTTTTAAGTGCAATAGAGTACCTGTTTATTAATAAAAACAAGGCTAATATTTTCTCTATGCTGGATGTTCTTGGCTTGAATGACTAAAAACTCTTTTAGCCAAGTGGATTTTTCAGGTTGAGGCAACCAGATAAGGAAAGACGCTTCGTACCCGATATCGGGGAAAAACAAGCGCCGAACACGCTTCCGTTCATAAAGTGTAATCCACGCATGTGGGCATGACGTTCGCTCCGCGAGGCTTTCGGGAGCGGCATGGCACGCTTTTCCATGAACTGGCAGGAACTAGAAGATCCAATGCTTTAACAAAGACAATGCCGGAAAAACCCGGCCAGATTTGTCCAATATGGCATTCAAAACCGTTGCGGTTACTGGGTTATGTTTCCGATTTCCGTTTATTTTGGACAGCTGTGGCCTTAAAACAAAAGACTCATGAAAGCACAATATGTTCGTGCTTTCATGAGTCTTCCTTTTGAGTATTATTTTCCTTGCTGTCACGTAAATTTACCAATAGCCTCCGGGAGTTTTCCAGATGCAGCCTCAAGGCTGCCACAGCCAGATCCGCGTCCCCGGCCCTGCAGGCCTCCAGAATTGAAGCATGTTCCTGGCTGCCAATACTCCGGTAATCCTCCACTTCAAGATAAATACGCAGATAGCGGTCCACGTTAGAGTAAAGATTCTGGATCAACTGCAGGAGCCTTGGACTTTGCGCGGCTTCATAGAGGCATTTGTGAAAGTCCCAATTCAGGCCGCACCACCTATGGACGTCCTGTTCATCTCCTATCTCACTGTTTATGAACTCGCATTTACGGAAGATCTTTTCATCTAGACCGGGCATTGCAAGCCTGAGCGCTTCTGACTCGATGAGGATACGGATGGAAAAGATCTCCATAGCATCTTCGGAAGTCAACCCTTTGACTACGGCTCCCCTGTTCTGGATTATTTCTACGAATCCTTCCGCTTCAAGCTGGCGCATAGCCTCCCGCACAGGAATGTGACTTAGCCCCAACTCCGCGGCTATTTCCCCCTGCCTCAATATTTTCCCTGGCGGAATAAGGCCACGCAGAATGGCTTCACGGAGAACGTTAACCACAAAAACCGGCGTAGACTGACTCTTGTCGGATTCCCTGGAAATTAATTCAGAAAGCTGCACGTATCATCCATCCTTGATTTACCTCAATGTGTTTTGCTTAAATACAAAACTGACCCAAATATATCCAGCGATCATGCTTGCCCACTACCTGAGCTCATGAGCAAAAGGCTGACGCCGAATTGGCGGCTTTAGATACTTCGGATAACTGTGGCGATACCCTGACCGCCTCCAATACAGAGGGATATCAGGCCGAACTCCTCTCCTATCTGTTCCAACTCATGGAAAGCCTTTGTGAAAACGATGGACCCTGTCGCGCCTATGGGATGCCCCAGAGCGATAGCGCCGCCGTTGGTGTTGACCTTATCCGGATCGATCCGCAGTTCACGAAGCACGGCAAGGGATTGAGCCGCAAAGGCCTCGTTCAGCTCGATAACTCCGATATCCTTCAGATCAAGCCCCGCAGCCTTCAATGCCTTGGGAACCGCAAAAACAGGGCCGATACCCATGTATGCGGGATCCACCGCAGCCACAGCCTGGGAGATTATCTCGCACCTGGGCTTCAACCCGAGAGCCTTTGCTTTTTCCTTCTCCATCACGAGCACCGCTGAAGCCGCGTCATTGAGGCTGGAGGCGTTCCCGGCCGTAACCGTCCCGTCCGGCTTGAACGCCGGTTTTAATTTGGACATCGCCTCCATTGAGGCATCCGCACGTGGCCCTTCATCCTTATCCACAACCAGAGTCTGTTTTCTTGAAGAAATTTCGATGGGAACGACCTGTGTTGTGAACCGCCCCTCCTCCATCGCTCTTACGGCCTTGCGGTGGCTCTCGGAAGCAAAGAAGTCCTGATCCTGGCGGCTGATACCATACTTCACAGCCAGGTTTTCGGCAGTTATTCCCATGTGAACATCAAGCATGGGGTCAGTAAGAAGCGCGACCACGCCGTCGGTAAAAGAGACATGTCCCAGACGGGCTCCTCCCCTCAACTGGGTTGAGTAATAGGCCCCGTTGCTCATACTCTCCGCTCCGCCGGCCACACAGGCATCCGCCAAACCCAGCTGGATCATACGGGCGGCCTCATTGATCGCTTCCAGTCCGGAACCGCAAAGGCGGTTGACCGTCAACGCGGGGGTTTCATGAGGGATCCCCGCCTTGATCGCCGCCAGGCGGCTGAGATAGGCATTTTCCCCGAATTGAAGGGTGCATCCCATGATCACGTGATCGATTTCGGAGGGAGCAAGACCCGTTCTTTGGAAAAGAGCGGCCATTACCTTAGCTCCCAGATCCGAGGCGCTCAGAGACGACAACCCACCGCTGAATCGTCCGACAGGGGTCCTTACAGCGTCAATGACAACAACTTCCCTCATTTTTTCCCCTCCGTTTTCCCTTCAATAAGGCTTCTTTAGCCTGGTCGTCGGCGCCTTCCTCGGTTGCGTATCTGCGCTCGATCTTCTGCCCCTCTCCAACAACTGCGCGTACAACGAATATATTGTTTGGCGGGCAGCCTTGGACGTAAGTCCCCCGATTTTCCAGATGCTTTGTACAGATACCTACCAGAATGGTGTTTTCTTTTTCCGCTCCGGGCGGAAGAAGATTTTCGTTCAGGGGACCGGCGATAACATATTTACCCTCAAGATTTCCTTCCAGACTCTGGTCCTTCAAGTCCATGATCGCGCTGATGACTGTATTGCGGCATCCGGTACATGCTCCCTCATCCATCATCAGTTCAAATGGAGGAACACCCTCCATAATGGTCTCGCTGGAGCGTTTGAATCGCCTCTCCACTTCGGAAATGGTTGCGTCACCCCGCACCTCGATCTTCTCCAGATCCATTTCTCCAATTCCTCTGAAGGCGGCTCGAACTGTTATCATCACGTCCTTGGGCTCGTAACCCATGATGCGCCCTCCAACAGCGTCAGCCGCAACAAGATCCTTCGATGCCAGGATCAGTCCCATGGGTACAGGGGTCCCGAATATTGGGCCCATTCCCTCCTGGCAGACAGTGGCATCAAAAACCGTCAGTGATGGCTTCAAGGCCGTCATAAGATCCACAACGCCCTCCAGGAGGCCGTTCTTGTGAAAGGCCTTCTTTTGGGCATCATCAATAAGGCCCTTCAGGTTTTTCATGCTCAGGGTGACTTCCGTCTGATCATGAGTTTTCATTACGGGTACACTTATGATCACGTCCGCCTTCTGGACAAGTTCCCAGGAACCCAGTTCCGAAAAGACCTTGTGCCCCTCGGGAACCGGGATCTTTGCTGGGGGGGTCGGCTTCAGATCGACAACCTCGTAACCCCGTTCACGAAGCTGCGCATATTCGCCGGCCTCTATTACCTTCTCGGTATCGACACCGGCCGCCGACGACTCAGCGATCACCGGCCGGCCCCCCTTTTCCTTCACCAGATCGGCGATAGCCTTGCAGACCTCCCAGCGCGTTATCGCACCAGATAGCCTCCCCGCCGGAACCGCGACCAGGTTTGGGTTGATCAGGACCAGATCTCCGGGATTGACGATGTCGTCGATCCCACCTATAATCTCCAGCGATCGCCGAACCGCCTCAAATATTCCCTGCTCATCATCCTGTTTGACTCTCACAAGAGAAACCATACTCACGATTATCATTTCCCCCTTAAGATGCTGCGCTCTCCAGTACTTGTTTCCCGATCCCATTCGAAGAATTTATTGCCTGGTTCTTTAGCTTTTCAATGCTTATGGTTTTCCAAATTCTGGTTTGCGCTTTTCAAGAAAGGCTCGAATGCCTTCCCGGCTGTCTTTATGTTCAAAACACCTGGAAAAAGCCTGATTCTCCAGCATAAGACCTTCTTGAAGCGACAGATTCCGGGTAGAATTCAAGACCCATTTTGCCTGGGCCAGGGCGCTTTGGCTCCGTGTGGCCAACTCCATTGCAAAGGCCTTCGATTCATCCAATAGCCGTTCCGCAGGGAGCACCCTATCAACCAGCCCGCAAGCCAGGGCCTCGGCAGCATCAAGCCTGCGCCCGGTAAAGATCATTTCCCTTGCCCTGGACGCACCGGCAACCGAAACAAGCCTCTGCGTCCCCCCAAAACCAGGGATGATCCCGAGAAGGATCTCGGGAAGACCCAGTTTGGCCCCCTCGGCCGCAAACCGGAAGTCGCACGCAAGGGCAAGTTCCAGACCGCCTCCCAGTGCAAAACCGTTAATAACCGCCACGATGGGTTGGGGTATTTTCTCCATCAGATCAAAGAGCTCACAGCCGTTTCGGGAAAACCCGGCAGCCTGTTCCGGCGTGAAATCCGACAGGGCGGAAATATCCGCTCCAGCCACAAATGCCTTTCCTTTGCCTGTAAGAAGAACAACTCTGACTTTCGGGTCTTTTGCACAGACACCGAATGCACCCTTGAGGTCCTGCAGAATCTGCCCGTCAAGCGCGTTAAGTGTTCGGGGGCTGTTGATCGTAAGAACCAATACTCCACTGCCGATATCTTCCACCAGCAAAGAGTTTTTTTCGTTTAATGACTCCATCCGCTCTACCTCTAATGACTCCATCCGCTCTACCTCCGATTGTCTTTATTTTTTGAACCGCCCTTTTGCGGAAGATCCCGAAAAGACAGCTCCGACCGCCGAGGCAAAAAACTTTTAGCCGGAGTTTCGTGAATTATCTCCTTTTTCAGGCTCTACCCCGGCAAGGATCTCGGCAAGCCTTTTTTTGCCCTTGATGCCTGAATTACGGTAGATCATGATCTTCTGCGCCTGGGGAGAGCCGGCTCCATGCATGGATTCGACAAGAGCGGTGCCGCCCGTGAGGTTCTCTATCAGGCGCATCATCCTGATCCGGGCTTCCGTGTTCACTCCTTCGCGGCCTTTCAGGTATTTGGTTATGAAAGGACCGATCTCGGGGTTATTCATATCCGCCTCGGAAGGCAACGTCGCCATGAGACCTCCCGCGATATCCTGTGCAAGACGGCATATCTCGTAAATGTTGCGGGTGACGTTCTGTTTGGTGATGTTTGCCAGCATCGGGTCGGCCACGTAAGCCCCGGAGGGGGTCGCACGCCCCTCGTTGGAGCAGGCGAGAGAGCAACCGTAAAGTGTCTCGGCAAGATGCGTCATCTCGACCAGCTTGTCCCTCACGTGGGACGCGGCCTCGACTCCGTTGTAATCTGCAAGCGCGGCCGCGGCGCCGATAATGACATCGCTGACGCCTGTCTTGCACCCTCCGTAGTTCTGCCTGTGAAGGGTGGCGAAACGTTCCACCAGCAGCCCCGAGTACTCCGTTTCTCCGCAAAGGAAGACATTTTCCAACGGGACAAAGACATCGTCGAAGATGGTCAGGGCTTCCCCGCCGACGACCCCGAACTGATGATTTCCTGTATCTATTGTGCTGTTCTCCATGCGCCGGGTATCGTTCGTCTGACGCCCAAAAATGTGGATAACCCCTGGCGCGTCAACAGGGAGAGAGAAGCAGACGGCGTAATCCCCCTCATCCTCGCCCAGGCCGAGAGTGGGCATGACCAGCATCTCGTGTGAGTTGATCATTCCTGTCATATGCGCCTTTGCGCCGCGCACGACGATGCCGTCGGGTCTCCTCTCGACGACATGGACGTACATGTCCGGATCCTCCTGCTGACCCGGTTTTTTGCTTCTGTCCCCCTTGGGGTCGCTCATTGCCCCGGCCAACATCAGGTCGTCCCTCTGGACTCGTTCAAGGAGTTTCAGGAATCGCGCGTGGTAGCTGGTCTTGTTCTTCTGGTCTATCTCCCAGGTGACGGAATACACAGCGTTCAGGGCATCCCAGCCCACGCAGCGCTGAAAACAGGCTCCTGTTTTTTGTCCAAGCAGCCTTAGCGCCTTTACCTTCTTGACAAGATCACTCGTGTTCTCGTGGATATGGGTCCACCGGTTCACCCTGGCCTGCAGGAACGGAGACCAGGCGGTCAAAAGTTCCTGGTGCTCGGGGCGGCAGGCCAGCTCGTAGGTGAGTGCGGCGCAGTTGACATGGGGCTGAAAGGCCGGATGATCCACCACGCTTTCGACCTTCTCCCCCAGATAATAGACTACCGGCTTTACCTGGCGAAGACTTTCAATGTACTCCTCGCGATTTTTCATGAAGCGATCACCTCCAGGCTTCATCAATGGATCTATTCATAAACGAAGAATCCCCTCTTTGTCTTGCGCCCCAGGAAACCTGCCCTGACGTACTTTCTGAGCAGAGGACAGGGTCTGTACCTGGGGTCGCCGAACTCTCTGTGGAGAGTTTCCATGACGGAAAGGCATACGTCGAGGCCGATAAGGTCGGCAAGGGCCAGCGGCCCTATCGGGTGGTTGGCCCCCAGCTTCATGCCCTTGTCGATATCTTCCGCGGACGCCACGCCTTCCATCAGGGCGTAAACGGCTTCATTGATCATCGGCACAAGTATCCGGTTGACCACGAAACCAGGCGCTTCGTTTACAACAATTGGGGACTTGCCCAGGGACTCTATGAAAACCGCGACTTTGCCGACGACGGCCTCGTCGGTAGCGGCACCCTTGACTATCTCTACCAGACCCATTACGGGCGCGGGGTTGAAAAAATGTATCCCCAGGAACCGGTCCGGCCTTTTGGTCGCCGTCGCCAGCTCAGTGATGCTCAAGGCAGAGCTGTTTGTGGCGAAAAGCGTCTCCTGTCCTGGATCCAGGCTTTCCGCCTTCCGGAAGACCCCCTTTTTCAATTCCATGTCTTCGGCAGCCACTTCAAGAAAGAGATCGGCCTGGGATATTCCGTCGGCCATATCCGCCACAGGGTGGATCCTGTCCATTATGCTTTTCGCGTTCTCGACCGTCTCTTTCCCCTTCTGAACGGCACGGTCGAGCACCGACCCCACCCTGGCTTTTCCTTTCGCCGCGAGATCCGTTCCTCCCCGGGCGGAAACCAGCATGACTTCAACGCCTGCGGCCGCCAGAACCTGCGCTATACCTGTCCCCATTGTTCCGGTCCCGTAGATCATCACTTTTCTCACAGGAAAGCCCCTCCCCTTATTGCCAGCCTTTTTCGCATCATGCAAGGCCGAACTTTTTGATGTTGTCTTCCGCCTTTTTCCGGATCGCCTTAAGTACATCCTCGAACTTGTCGTTTTTGAAGAGGTGCTGGTAGCGCTTCTGCGGCTTCAGGTATTCTTCCACTGGGACAGGCCTGATCTTCAGCGCGGAAACCATATTCCCGTTCTCGAACTCTACGATAGGGAATAACCCTGTCTCCACAGCTTTTCTTGCCAGTTCAACTGTTTCTTCCGGTTCGTACCCCCAGCCTACGTTGCAGGGGGTAAGCATGAGAATAAACGCCGGGCCGGGGTTATCCATCCCTTTACGGACCTTTTTTTTCAGATCCGCCAGGTTGGCGATGCTGGCCGTTGCAACGTAAGGTACTCCGTGAGCAAGCGCGATAGCGACCATATCCTTCTTTTCGACCATCTTCCCGAAAGAGTCTCCCGTTACCGGAGTTGTTGTGGTCCCCGCTCCTAATGGAGTTGCGCTGCTCCCCTGAATGCCGGTATTCATGTATGCCTCGTTGTCATAGCAGATGTAAAGAATATCGTCCTTCCTCTCGAACATCCCCGAAAGAGAGCCCATTCCGATGTCGTAGGTACCGCCGTCGCCGCCGATCGCGACCACTTTGGTGCCATTGGGGTTCCCTTGGGAATTGAGCCCCGCCAGCACTCCAGTTGCTATCGCCGGAGCATTTTCAAAGAGGGAGTGGATCCAGGGAACTTCCCAGGATGAGCTTCTGATGGGGCTCGTGAACGTTTCCAGGCAACCCGTTGGCGAAACAATAATGGTGTTTGGCCCCGTTTCCCGCAGAATGATCTTGACCGCTATCGCACAACCGCATCCGGGACAGGCGCGGTGTCCTGGTGCATGTAGCTCCTTGACTTCCATCTGCATAGTCATCTCTTGCTCACCATCCTTGTCCTTTTGCGCATTTAACTGAAAAATCCATGGTCAAGACCCATCCAGATGGTATCTCCCCGCGGCCCCTGCTTGTCTCCCGCACGACAGGCGATATCCACGATCTCCTTGATCACGCGGCGGTTGACTTCCTTGCCTCCGAGGCCGGCCATGAAGGGAACGATAACAGGCTGAACGGGGTTGCCGTAGAAGGCAGCTTTTATCTCAGTGGCAAGAATGCCTCCGGTGTTGACGCTGAGGCTCTTGTCCAGTACTGCGATCAAGGGAGCTTTCCCGCATGCCTTGATGATCTCCTCCTCCGGGAACGGTCGGAAGGTCCTGACTTTGACCAGCCCGACCTTTCTCCCCTCTGCCCTGAGTTCATCAACCGCTGCCCTGATCGTTGAAACCATGGAACCCATGGCCACGAGAATGATCTCGGCATCCTCAGTGCGGTGGGTGTCGATCAGGTCGCCGTCAAAGTGGCCGAAAACCTCTTTATACTCTTTTGTTACGGAGCGAATCTTCTCCCTGGCTTTCTCCTGGGCAAGCATAAGCGCATAGCGATACTCCATCAGGACATCCTGGTCGGCATAAGACCCGTATGTCAAGGGTTTAGCTGGATCAAGCTTCTGGACCGGCTGGAAAGTCCCGGCGAATTCCGATATGGCCTCGTCCGGGAAAACTGTTACAGGCTCATAGGAGTGACTGAGGACCCACCCATCCATGCATATAAAGATTGGAAGCAGCACCTCCGGGTCTTCGGCGATCCTGAAAGACTGCACATGAGCATCATAGGCCTCCTGCAGGCTCTCAACATGGATCTGGAGCGCCCCAGTATCCCGGAGACTCATGGTGTCCTGGTGGTCAGGCTGGATCGTTATGGGTGCGGATATCGCCCTGTTGACCGCTGTAAGAACCACGGGAAGACGCGTGGAGGCCATGGCATAGATGACCTCATTCATAAGAAGAAGCCCCTGTGAGGCCGATGCCGTATATGCTCTGGCCCCGGCTGCGCTTGCTCCGTATACGATCGAGGCCGCTGAAAACTCGGAATCGGCCCTTACAAACTGGCTCTTCAGTTGGCCCGAAGATACGAACCTCGCCAGATCCTCAAGAATATGGGTCTGAGGCGTTATCGGATAAACTGATATCACGTCTGGCCGGCAGGCACGGACGGCTTCCGCCACCGCCCGGGAACCCTCAAGGATGGCTGTTTTCCCTTTCACTTCTCTTCAACCTCCTTCGTTATTGCCTTGACCGGGCACTCCCGTATGCATATAAGACAGCCCTTGCAGTAGTAGAGATTCACTTCGGCTCCATCCTCTTTGATCTCCATGCAGGAATCAGGGCAGTAATCAGCGCACTTTCCGCACTTGATGCACTTGTTCCTGTCAACGACGGGGCGAAATGATCTCCACTTGCCTGTTTCGAGCTTTTTGGACTCACCGGCCTTGCAGACTCCTCCAAGCAGCAGATCCATCATGCTGCACCTCCAACCTGTTCGTATGCTTTTCTCACCGCAAGGATGTTCTTCTCGGCGATCTCTTTCGGAAACTTGGATCTCACGGCTTCCTCCACCGTGTCGATCCCGACCAGGCCTGTGATGCGGGACAGTGCTCCTATAAGGGCTGTATTCATGATCGGCCTTCCAAGGGTCTCGATCGCGATCTTCCCCGCAGGGACAAAAAAAGTTCTGATGTCGTCCCTCGATACCTTAATGGGCTCCTCGGAATTAATGAGGAGTATTCCGCCCGGCTTCAGTCCGGCCAGGACATCCACCATTTCCATAATGGAAGGGTCCTGCACAATGACCAGATCCGGTTCCTCGATCTTTTCTCTCAACTTGATCGGAGAATCCGAGATCCTGGCGTAGGCCTGAACTGGAGCTCCCCTGCGCTCGCCGCCGCCGCCCAGGTAGGGAAACGCCTGAGCAAACTTGCCTTCGGCAAAAGCCGCCCCGGCTATCATTTCAGCCATGGCGACCGAACCCTGGCCGCCCCTTCCGTGAATCCGCAGTTCAACAAGCAATCCGATGCGCCTCCCCTTATTAAAATTCTCTAAGTGACCCGATTTTTCCAGAAAGTCTTCAACAGGGATAACGCTAAATCCCGAACCCATATACTTTCCCGGGAAATGGTTTATAAGGGCCTTGACATTATGCTATCCTGGAATAATATAGGATTATAATATTTTATTGTCAACAGCTCTGGCTTACTGGTTCGGGGGAGGAGACAAGGAAATTGCGAGCATTATTGCAGGAAAAGCAGAGGTATTATTGCATCCCGATAAGCAGGAATGGGTGATGGTTTCGGAAGGCGACTCCTTTACTATTATCAGAGACAGCAGTTACCAGCTTCGGCGCTGTGAATTTGTGGAGTATCTCTGCGAATTTATTCCTGGAAACTGATTTTTTTAAAAACCCAAAAGACTGAATCGTTGGATCCGTATTTTCGTAGCAAGTCATTATCATGCCCATTAGGAGGAATCCCTTTGCGTTTTTCCGCAAGAAGTCACTCCCTTCCCGCCTCTCCTATCCGCAGACTCGAGCCTTTCGCTGAGGAAGCCAGGGCAAGGGGGATCAGAATATACCCGCTGCACATCGGTCAGCCGGACATTGAGACTCCCGGACAATTCTCCGAGGCCGTGAAAAAATTCAGCCACAAAACGCTGGCCTACGGCACCTCCCAGGGGGACTTCGGGCTGATCGACAAAATAGTGGAATACTACGGAAACTACGGAATCCCCCTGGAGCGAAAAGACATCCTTGTTACGAACGGTGGGAGCGAAGCTTTAAATTTCGCCGTCCAGATAGTCTGTGATCCGGGAGACGAGATGCTGGTCCCGGAGCCCTTCTTCCCTGCTTACGCGGCCTTTGCTGCCTCGGCATCTGCCAGGATCATACCTGTCACCACCAGGGCAGAGGATGGATTTCATCTCCCCTCGCGGAGCGGGATCGAAAAACTCATCTCCCCGGCGACACGTGCGATCCTTCTCAGTCATCCAGGAAACCCGACCGGAGTCGTTTACAGCCGGGAAGAGATCGAAACACTGGCGGACCTGACTGTTAAACACGATCTGCTCCTGATTGCGGATGAGGTTTACCGGGAGTTCGTCTATATGGACGAACTCTACTGCAGTTTCGGCAATATTGAGCGAATACGGGACCGTCTGGTCATTATTGATTCGGTATCAAAGAGGTACAGCGCGTGCGGGGCAAGAATCGGCTGCCTGATCAGCAGAAATCCGGAATTCATATCCCTGGGGTTGAAATACTGCCAGGCACGCGGATGTCCCCCAACCCTGGAACAGCTGGGCGCGGCCGCTCTCTATGAAACCCCTGATCCTTACCTGAAAGAAGTAAATCGGGAGTATCGCAAACGCAGGGATATTCTTTTCGATGGACTGAGCGGCATTCCGGGCGTGGTCTGCAAAAAACCCGAGGGAGCATTTTACATAATGGCCAAACTCCCCGTTGATGATGCTGAAAAGTTCATTATCTGGATGCTTCAGGAGTTTTCAGTGAATGGGGAAACTGTCATGACCTCTCCCGCGGAGGGTTTTTACGCGACTCCCGGCCTTGGCAAAACGGAAATACGAATGGCATATGTGCTTAATGAGGGAGATCTGAAAAATGCCGTAAAGATTTTGGCCAAAGGCATCTCTGCATACCCGGGGAAAACCCTCTGGCCCGAATAACAGCCCTCCTCATAAGCACCTTTGGGTCAGGACCTGGTAGAAGGCAAGCTCATGCTGGGATCCAGGCTTTGAAGTAAAGGGAGAAGAGGTGGAAGCGGTGGATATCCGCTCATGCAGGGAGCTTGCGAAACTTCTGAAAACGGGAGCAATTGATGAGGACCAGTTCATCGAACATTTGCGCCGTCTCCCTTTTCTGGATCTCGGAGACGTCAAGTTCGACACTCACCGTTCTGTCCGCAAGGGTTTTGCTGAAGTCGTCTATTGCCCCGGAAAGACCATGGAACAGATACGCTCGATCGCGGAATCCATCAGAGATTCGGAGGAACCGGTACTTTTTTCCCGAGCAGGGGAGGAAACCGCACAAACAGTCAAAGAGGTTCTTGGAAGTGCGGTTTTCTATCCAAAGGCAAGGATAGTGGGCTCACTGCCCATGGCCAAACCTGCGGTTCCTGGAGTCACCGTGGTTTCAGCAGGCACCTCTGACATCCCGGTAGCCGAAGAGGCAGCCGTAACAGCGGAATACATGGGTTGCATAGTGAGTCGACTCTACGATGTCGGTGTTGCTGGAGTTCACCGCCTTCTCAGCTACACTGAACTGCTGCAGGCTTCGAAGGCCATTGTCGCCGTTGCCGGAATGGAAGGAGCCCTCCCCACCATTATTGGAGGACTTGTTTCATGCCCTGTTATAGCGGTCCCGACGAGTGTAGGCTATGGCGCCAGCCTTAAGGGCTTCGCTCCTCTCCTTACCATGCTTAACTCATGTGCTCTCGGGGTTTCGGTCGTGAACATAGACAACGGCCTTGGCGCCGGATTCTGCGCGGGGCAGATCGCACGCCAGAGCCGGAGTTCCGACGAGCTGCTCACTCCTCCTGAAAAAAGAGGACCTTCAGGATGATCATTTTCGAACCCCACCTGGCGGGAACGGGGGGCGACATGCTTTTGGCCGCGCTCCTGGCAATCGGCGGCAACGAGGAAATACTACGCAGATTCCCGGCTTTGCCCGAGTTGGGGGTCCGTTCCGTTGCCATTCTCCCCAGGGAAGTTTTCGCCGGCGGGATACGGAGCATCCGGATCGATGTATCTATTGACGAGGAACCTGTCCACAGAAATCTGATGGACATGACTTTGCTTCTGGAATCTGCTGGAAACTCAATCGGCGCTTCCGGGGGATCCATAGAAAGATCCAGAGAGGTATTGGAGCTGATCTTTGCCGCGGAAGCATCGGTCCACGGAAAGACCGCCGACTCGGTACATCTGCACGAGATTGGTGGCTACGACACTATCATCGATACTCTGGGTTTTTTTCTGCTGCTGGAAAGCCTTGGAGACCCCGCTGTTATCTCGACTACCCCATCGGCAGGAGGAGGGACGGTACAAACAGCCCACGGTCTCCTTCATGTCCCCGTTCCGGCTGTCTGTTCAATAGCTGCAAGTACCGGAATGCCGCTGCAGGGAGGCCCGGTCCATGAGGAACTCCTCACGCCTACCGGAGCGGCAATTCTTGCCAGCTCTGCATCTTTCGTGGAAACACTGCCGGCTTTCCGCACTTTAAAGACAGGTTATGGTGCCGGAAATAAGGTTCTTTCGATCCCGAACGTGATCCGGGCCATTCTGGCGGAACCCTTGGAGAAAATCCCGCAAAAACCTTCAGAAACAGATGCAGATACACATCATCATCATCATCAGCATGATGATGATACTCATGACGGCGGCAGCGGTCGCAACCACCATTCCGGCCGCAAACACTAAAAGCGATAAGGTGGATCCGCTGAATGGATATGAGGGCCCGGCAACTCAGAGAAACGGCACCGTCAAATTGACAAGAATCGAAAGGGAGCTTTGAAGTGACAGAGTTCACCGTAGCCAGCGGAGCTGTTCTTCGTGAAAAGCTTGACCGGCTCGAGGCATTTCTGAAAGAGACAGGTCGCACGGCCATTCTCTTTTCAGGTGGCCTGGACAGTACGCTTCTGGCCTTCGTGGCTTTCCGGATCCTGGGAGAAGATGCGGCGGCTATCACCGTCAGGTCCCCTCTGATGACACAACAGGAGTTTGAGGAAGCTTCAGCAGGAGCGGCCCGGATAGGGATCTCCCACCATGTCATTGAAGAATCCCTTCTGGGGGAGATCACGAAAAACACTCCGGAGCGCTGCTACATCTGCCGCAAGGGAAGGCACGCAAAGGCCCGGCTCTGGGCGGATAAAAAGAAATACCCCAGCCTCGCCGATGGGGCGAATCTGTCGGACCTTGATGACTTCCGCCCCGGCATGAAGGCGGCCGGAGAAGACGGGATAATTCACCCGCTCCTGGAAGCAGGCCTTACCAAAGAGGATGTGCGCGCACTTTCAAGACACCTGGAATTGCCCGGATGGGACCGGGAGAGCTTCCCCTGCCTGGCGACAAGATTTCCATATGGCGCTCATTTCAAAAAAGAAGATCTCGCTATTGTCGAAAAGGCGGAGCGTTACCTGAGGGAACTGGGGCTAAAAAAGGTTCGCGTCCGCGTCTACCCGCCGGGAGCCGCCGTTGTGGAAATCTCCGAACCTGAAATGGCCTGGCCCCACCGTGAATTGATCCTGGATAGGCTGACGAAGCTGGGTTATCCGGTAGTATCCCTGGATCTGGAGGGTTTTGTCGGAGGTAAAATGAACCGGTTCCTTGATTGTTCGCCTGCAGGCCCTGCTCCTGAAAAAGTCTTCCAGGTGGAAGCTACGATTGACGATATGACCGGGGAGGAAATGGGGAGGGCTATCGAAAGAATACGTGAAAAAGCCCTGGAGGCGAACATTATCCAGGGGCAGGGGAAAAAGGGAAGACCTGCATGGATACTTCAGGCCCTGGCCTCGGAAGCCACGCTTCAAAATGTGCTCCGGCTGTTCCTTGAGGAAACTTCCTCCCTTGGGGTACGTTTCTGGCCGATTCAACGAATAGTAATGGAACGAAAAACGGAAACCCGGACGGTCCTTTTCGATGGCAGACCGCACTCTTTCCGGGTGAAGGTCTCTCGACTGGGTGATCTGATTAAGGAAAAACCTGAATCCGACGATGTCGGCAGGATCGAGGATTCCCGCCGCTTGAAGGAGAGTGAAAATATTGATCCAGAATGACGAACAGTCCGTCTCTCTTGACACCGCTAAAGAGCAGGTGGAAAAAGTCTGTCGCAGGATCGCGATGCTGCACATTGCCTATGCAAGGACGCTCGTCGAGGAGTTCGGGGAAGCCGGGGGCAAGAGGATAGCCATGAAGGCCATCAAGGCCTACGGAAAACAGATCGGAGAGAGCGCCCTTCAAAAAACAAAGGAAAAGGGGTTTGCGAACACCCCGGATAATTACGCCGAGGAAAAAACTGTTTCTGCAGGAAGAAACAGATCTGAAGAAAGTGGACCACCCATAAAAACGGAATATGCTTGACGGTCTCGGCAATGGCATGTACAATTCCCGTCAATTCATCTTTGCCGTCGGCAGCGAAAGGAGGCAAACCCGTGGCTGATCTGTTTATGAATTTATCTATTACGATCACTCTTCTCGCACTCGCTCTTAGCTACCGCTACGGGTTCTCTCCCGGAGTGCCGGCGGAGTAGTGTTTGCTTGCCGGAACCGGGCCGGGACCCTGTCATGGGGTCCCGGCTTTTTTGTATCAACCGGGCCTCAAACGACAGAGGAAACGCCCCGAAAAAATTGAATGGGGGTCAGAGAATGAATGCGGGACACGTCAGGATATTCGACACAACACTGAGAGACGGGGAACAGGCAGCAGGGGTCAATCTCAACACCGCCGAAAAGATCCAGATCGCGCACCAGCTTGCGAGGCTGGGCGTTGACGTGATCGAGGCTGGTTTTCCGGCCGCCTCTCCGGGTGATTTCGAGGCGGTCTCCGCGATCGCACGAGAGATCAAGGGACCTGTTATTGCAGGGTTGGCCAGGACAAGAAAAGAGGACATCGACAGAGCCTTCGAAGCGGTAGGGAAAGCCAAAAACCCCAGGATCCACACTTTCATCGCTACAAGCGATATCCACCTGGAATACAAGCTCAAGATGAGCCGAAACGATGTTCTTGAGGAGATCCGCCGGGCTGTCACCCAAGCCTCGGCGCTGGTCGAAGACGTAGAGTTTTCAGCCGAGGATGCCAGCAGATCGGACATGGATTTCCTCGTAGAGGCCTTTAGGTTGGCCATAGAATGCGGAGCGACGACTCTGAACATCCCCGACACTGTCGGATACTCCATCCCGGACGAATTCGGCCCGTTCGTTGAGGAGATCATCCAAAGAAGCGCGGCCCCGGCGAATGTTATATGGTCCTGCCACTGTCACAACGACCTGGGGCTTGCCGTATCCAATTCGCTTGAGGCGATCAGGCGGGGGGTACGACAGGTGGAGTGTACGATCAACGGCCTTGGCGAACGCGCTGGGAACGCCTCAATGGAGGAGATAGCCATGGCTCTCCGGACAAAAAAAGCACATTTCGGGGTGGAAACAAACCTGGACACAACCCGCCTTTACAGCGTGAGCCGCCTCGTCTCAAACCTGACAGGCTTTCACGTTCCGCCCAACAAGGCCATTGTCGGGGCCAACGCCTTCGCGCATGAGGCCGGCATCCATCAGCACGGCATGCTCTGCAACAGAGCCACCTACGAGATCATGCGTCCGGAGGATGTCGGAGCCCCGGGAACCCAGCTGGTCCTGGGCAAACACTCCGGGCGGCATGCCTTCGGCAAACGCATAGACGACCTCGGATTCTGCCTCTCTCCCGAACAGATCACGGAGGCTTTCAAGCTCTTCAAGGCCCTCTGCGACCGGAAAGAGACCGTCACCGACAATGACATTGAGGCTCTTGTCGTTGATGAGATCCTTGCCGTCAACCCATTGCGGAAGTTTGTCCTCAGAGGCTTTTCGGTCCTGGCGGCGGAAGGAGTTGGGACCGCAACCATCAGCCTCTGGGACGGTGAAACGGAACTGACCGACGCGGCCACCGGCAATGGGCCGATCGATGCCGCTTATGCCGCGCTCCGGCGACTCATGGATATTGATCCCGAACTTACAAGCTACCGGGTCTCCGCCGTCAGTGAAAAATCAGATGCCGTCGGCGAGGCCCGCATTACCCTGCGCATGAACGGCCTGTGCGCTCAGGGCCGAGGGGCCAGCACCGACGTTATCGAAGCCAGCATCAAGGCCTACGTGAATGCCGTCAACCGTCTCTATCAGTTCTCCGCCGCGAAAGGAGTTGCGCTGGATGCCCCGCACGCTTGCTAGCGCCATCATCGCTTCGCGGACCAGACAAAAAGCCGTGGAAGGAGAAATATGCCGAGTAAGAGTGGACTTCGCCTTCGCCAATGACATAACGGCCCCGCCGGCTGTCCGGTCTTTCCGGAAGATGGGCGCCAAAAAGGTCTTCGACCCTGCCCGGTGCGCCATTCTTCCCGATCACTTCACACCCAACAAGGACATAGCTTCGGCCGAACAGGCCAAAACAGCCAGGGAGTTCGCTCTCGAACAGGGTATGCTCTACTGGGAACAGGGCCGGGTGGGCATAGAACACGCGTTCCTCCCCGAAAAAGGGCTCATCCTCCCCGGCGAGGTAGTGACAGGAGCGGACAGCCACACTTGCACCGGAGGCACTTTGGGCGCCTTCGCGACTGGGATGGGCAGCACGGATCTGGCTGCCGTATGGGCCCTCGGAGAGACCTGGCTAAGGGTTCCCGAAACTATCCGCATTGTCTTCGAAGGCAGGCGTCCACCCTGGATCTCGGGGAAGGACCTTATCCTTGAGGTCCTGCGCAGGATCGGCGTTCAGGGCGCCCGGTACAGAGCACTCGAGTTTGGCGGCCCTGCTGTCAAGGACCTCCCTCTTGACGATCGTTTCACAGTGGCGAACATGGCCGTAGAAACAGGGGCAAAAACAGGATTATTCGTCCCCGACGAAACCTCCCTGGCATACGCTTCCGCCCGTGCGGCACGCCCTTTTGCCCCTGTCTACCCCGACAGCGGAGCCGGATATGTCGAAACACACGAGATAGACGTGGGCGGTCTCCAGCCGCTGGTGGCCCTCCCCCACATCCCTTCGAACGTCCGGCCTGCCGCCGAGTGCGGCAAAGACCCAATTCATCAGGTCTTCATAGGCTCATGCACAAACGGAAGGCTGCGCGACCTCGAACAGGCCGCCCTGCTTCTGAAAGGCCGTCAGGTACACCCATCCGTGCGCTGCATCGTGATACCGGCATCGCCCGAGATATTCCGTGCCGCTCTCGAGCGGGACTTCATCACCGCATTCACAGATGCGGGTGCCGTCGTCTGCACGCCGACATGCGGTCCCTGTCTGGGCGGACACATGGGGGTTTTGGCCGGTGGCGAGCGATGCGTCTCCACCAGCAATCGAAATTTCAAAGGCCGCATGGGACACCCCGGAAGCGAGGTTATTCTCGCAGGCCCGCTGGTCGCGGCGGCGTCGGCTCTGAAAGGCCGGATAACCGACCCCCGTGAGATCCTGTCCGAGGAAGAGTTCCAACCCCTGGAGGTGGCAAGCGATGCGTGAGAATATCCGCGGAAAAGCCTGGGTATTCGCCAATGACGTTGATACGGACGTGATAATCCCGGCCAGGTATCTCGTTACCGACAACCCTGAAGAGCTCGGCGCGCACTGCATGGAAGGCATCGACCCAGATTTCTCTTCGACATTCACCCGGGGAGACATTATTGTTGCCGGGGAGAACTTCGGCTGCGGATCATCCCGCGAACACGCCCCTGTCGCTCTGATGGGGGCCGGATGTGCCTGCGTGATCGCAGCGTCCTTCGCGCGCATCTTCTACCGCAACTCAATCAACGTAGGACTTCCCATCTTTGAAGCACCGGATGCCGCCAGGTCCATCAGCAGAGGCGACGAAATAGAGATCCGCTCCTCTGAAGGTCGCATCATCAACACTACCACCGGCGAGTCATGGAATTTCCCCCCATTCCCGGACTTTCTACAGGATCTCATAGAGTCTGGCGGCCTTATACCCTGGGTTCGGTCAGAACTCGAAGGAAGAGGTTAGATAATGAACCGCGAGAAAAAAACATACCGCATCGCACGGATAGACGGAGACGGCATCGGCCCGGAAGTTATCTCCGAGGCAGTAAAAGTCCTGGAGTCAGCAGGGAGGGCTCAGGGCCTGGGGTTCGAGTGGACGGAGTTTCCCTTTGGAGCCCGGCACTACCTTGAAAGCGGAGAGATCCTCCCCGAACCCGCCCTTGTTGAGCTCGGCAGACATGACGCCCTGCTCCTGGGCGCGATCGGAGACCCCTCCGTCAAGCCTGGTATCCTCGAACAGGGAATTCTGCTCAAACTCCGTTTCCACTTCGACCAGTACGTCAACCTGAGGCCCGCCAAGAGTTATCCGCGGGTTCCCCTTCCCGTCAAGGCACCATCGATGGACACCGTTGTTGTCAGGGAGAACACGGAGGATTTCTACATGGGTTTGGGGGCGCGATGCGGGACGAGCCCCCTCGAAGCAGACATCAGTGCCGGCCGTAGCGCCTACACCATCCGGGGACACCTTCGACTTGATTTTGACCCGCCCTGTGCTTCGGCCGTGCAGATAGGGATAGCCACGGAGGACGCCGTCAGGCGCATCACTGCCTTCGCCTGCAGAACTGCGAAAAATCGGAGGGAAGAGTCCCTTGTCCTGGCATCAAAATCCAACGCACTCTCCTGGATCTACGGCTTCTGGGAAGAGGTCGCTGCTGACGAGGCGAAAAAGGAAGGCATGGCTTTGTCCATCGCCAACGTAGATGCTCTATGCTATCACCTGGTCCGCGACCCTGGGCGTTACGGCGTGATCCTTACGCCGAACATGTTCGGCGACATCGTCAGCGACCTTCTTGCAGGCATTGCAGGAGGGCTCGGGGTAGCCGCGGGAGCAAACATCGGGGACGGCCTTTCCATGTTCGAGCCCGTCCACGGATCGGCACCCGACATCGCAGGCACGGGGCGGGCAAACCCCGTCGCCGCAATTCTCTCCGCAGCCATGATGCTCAGGCATCTGGGCGAGGAGACGGCCGCAGCAGCCGTTGAAAACGCAGTCGTTTCCTTTCTTGATGAAAGCGAAGAGAAAGAACTCCCCTGGGAGTTCGGAGGGAAGGGCTCCGTTTCTGGCGTCGGTGACGCCATCGCGGAGCGGACATCCGGATCTTCGCGGTAAGGGACACCCACTTTCCCGCGGTTGCGCACATTACCTCTTTGCCGCGTAAATGCTTTCTTCCAAACCGGGGCTGTTCGCCTTTCTTGCAACAGCCCTTTGCCTTTTCGTAGATCCCTCACTTGAAAGTGAGGATTTTTTGCAATTCCTGCCGTTTTGATTTTGCAAAAAACACTTTTGAGGCAATGGCCACAGACAGTGCCTCAAGAACCGGGTTGATCCCTGATGCAAAACCCGGGGTCTGTCCATTCCCCTATCATTACCCGGCCTGGTCCTCTCTTCTCAGTTATTTCCCGCGGCCTACATAATCTCTTCATATCTTCTCTTTACAATTCAAGTATTCGATCCCGGGTGTATCGGGGCTCCCGGTCAAAAAGGGGGGGTTTTTCCCCATCCAACGGGCGCAATGAAGGGAGAATTGTTATGGGTGGTAAAGATGTTTTGATCCGGCTGCATCTGCGCGGGATGACCTGTTCAGGATGTGAGAGGATAGTTGAAAACACGCTGAGAGAAATCCCGGGAGTGTTGAACGCCAAGGCAAATTATGGAGGAGGCTTTGTTGACGTCGTCCACGATGGGACCTTATCTCCCGAAACTTTGTCAAGAGCTGTGGAAGAGGCTGGTGATTATTCCACGGCCGCAAAGGGGAAAAATACTTCGGGAGATCCGGCCGCTTTTATTCCCGTGGGTCTCGCGGTCATGCTGTTTCTTGTTCTCCGGTATTTTGGCGTCGATCCCGCCCTTGTTCCCACTATCAGCGCCTCCGCCGGGCTCGGTCTTCTGTTTATTATAGGCCTGACCACCTCTCTTCACTGCGTCGGGATGTGCGGAGGCATTCAGATCGCACAGTGCACGGGTGACCCCGGGGAAGGCCGGTCCTTGATACCTTCCATTTTATACAACGCAGGCAGGGTTGTTTCCTATACACTGCTGGGTGGCCTCATCGGCATGGCCGGGTCGGTGTTAAGCTTCTCTCCGCGTGTGCAGGGAAGCATAATGCTGGCAGCGGCAATATTCATGGCCCTCATGGGGCTCAACGCCCTTCTTCCAGACCTGGTGAGGGTCCGGTTCGGACTTCCTTCCGGCCTGGCAGTCCTCCGGAAGCGCCTCTCAAAAGGGAGGGGCTCCTTTGTCATCGGTCTATTGAACGGCCTCATGCCTTGCGGTCCTCTTCAGGCCATGCAGCTCTACGCCCTTGGAACCGGCAGTTTCCTGGCGGGGGCCTCGGCCATGTTCGCCTTCAGCCTCGGGACGGTTCCCCTCATGTTCTCTCTCGGGGCTGTTAGTTCTCTTCTCACCGTGAAATACCGCAGGATCATGAGAGCGGCCGGGGGAGGTCTTGTGGTCGTGCTGGCTCTTTTCATGGCGCAGAACGGCCTTGCTCTGGCAGGCTTCTCCGGATCCCTCAATTCCGTCAGCCGGAGCGGGGCGGCGGAATTTGCAGCCTCCGGATCTTCCGCGGCTGAACTGCCCCCTGTCTCCAGCCCCGCCGCCGTCGCCAATACCGTAGCGGTTGAGCAGGTGGTTGTTGTAAATGTGACCTCGCGGGGCTACGCTTCCGTCAGGGCCGTCGCCGGTGTTCCCATCAGGCTGATCTTCCGGGCCGGGCCGGGAGCCATCAACGGCTGCAACAACGCCATCGTCATCCCTTCCCTCCAGCTGAAGCTGTCCCTGAAACAGGGGGATACGGAAGCTCCTGTCTTTACTCCCGAAAAAGCGGGGATAATAAACTATTCCTGCTGGATGGGCATGATCCCGGGAAGGATAGAGATCGTGGAAAGGGACACCGTTCCCGATAACACCCTTGAGCAGGCGGAAACACCCGCTCCCGGGATCAGTGGAGAACAGACTGCCCCTGCTTACCAGGCTTCCTGCTGCGGCAGCTGAGAACGTTTAGAGAAAATTCGGCGAAAGGGAGGAAAAACTTTTGAAGCATTCTTTCACAATCACAGGAATGAGCTGCTCCGCCTGCGCAAAGGCCGTGGAGCGCGCAGCAGGAAAACTTCCGGGAGTGACGGAGGCGTCCGTCAACTTTGCCACTGAGAAACTGACGGTTGAGCAGGAACCGCCGGACGAGGCCGCTGTGGTCAATGCTGTTGAAAAGGCCGGATATGGAGCGATCCCCGCGGGGGGTGAAACTTCCGAGGCCATCCTTTCGATAGGAGGCATGCATTGCGCCGCCTGTGCTTCCTCCATCGAGAAGGGGCTTTCGAAACTCCCCGGAGTGGAAAACTCCTCGGTCAACCTGGCAACAGAGAAGGCAATGATACGCTATCGCCCCGACCAGACTGGGATCTCAGTCTTTCGGGATACCATAGAGAAACTCGGCTTCAGTGTGGTGGAAACAAGCCGTAGGGGCGCCGCCGACAGTGAACGGGAGCGGAAAAAAGCGGACATGCGGGCACACCTCTTCAGGGTGATCGCCGCGTGTTCTTTCGCCCTCCCCCTGTTCTACCTGGCAATGGGAGCCATGCTCGACTGGCCCATTCCGGATGCGCTCCATCCAATGAAATACCCTCTCATATTCGCTCTGGCCCAGGTGACCCTTCTTGTCCCAATAGTCGCGGCTGGATCGAGCTTTTTCACTGTGGGGACCCGCGCTCTACTCCGCCTTTCCCCCAACATGGACTCGCTCATCGCCATCGGAACCACGGCAGCCATGGTCTACAGCTCAGTTTCCATCTATCGGATGGCCGTTGGCGATCTGGCGGCCATGAACGACCTCTACTTTGAAACCGCGGGAGTGATCCTCGCCCTGGTGATGCTGGGCAAGTATTTCGAGGCCCGTTCGAAGGGACAAACCTCCGAGGCCATCTACCGCCTCATGGAGCTTGCGCCCCCCACGGCCACGGTTCTGCGTGACGGCCGTGAGGTTGAAATTGATGCAGCGGAACTGCAGATGGAAGACCTTGTTATCATCAAGCCCGGCGGCCGGATCCCCGTGGACGGAGTATTGATCGAGGGAAGTTCCGCGGTGGATGAATCCATGCTCACCGGCGAGAGTATTCCTGTGGACAAGAACGTAGGTGACAGGGTGACGGCGGGAAGCATCAACCGTCACGGATCCTTTGTCTTCCGGGCTACGCGCGTGGGAGACGATACCACTCTGTCGCGGCTCATAAGGCTGGTGGAGGAAGCACAGGCCCGCAAAGCCCCCATAGCCAGACTCGCCGACATCGTCTCCGGATACTTCGTTCCCGTTGTGGTGATCATCGCGATCGTTTCGGCCGCCGCCTGGCTGCTCTCGGGCAGCACGCTCCCCTTCGCCCTCACGGTCTTCATTGCGGTCCTTGTGATCGCATGCCCATGTGCTCTGGGACTCGCAACACCCACGGCCATCATGGTGGGAACAGGCAAGGGCGCGGAGTACGGCATTCTCATCAAGAGCGGCGAAGCTCTTGAAACAGCTCACAAGGTTCAGACGGTGGTGCTTGACAAAACGGGCACCATTACTGAAGGGCGGCCAGTGCTGGCCGCGGTTGTTCCATTTGCGGAATTCACCGAAGAGGATGTACTTCGCCTGGCGGCGTCCGCCGAAAAGGGATCGGAGCACCCCCTGGGAGAAGCTGTCGTCAAGGGGGCGGAGGAGCGAAATATCGTGCTTCTTCCCTCGGAAGGATTCACCGCTCTGCCAGGCATGGGAGTTGAGGCGCGCATCGGGGGGCGAGATGTGGTTCTGGGCAACATCGCTCTGCTGAGCGGCCGGGGAATTGCTTCAGAAGGCGCAAAAATGGTTCTCGAAGGGCTTTCGGATGAAGGAAAAACTCCAATGCTGCTCGGGGTTGACGGACGGCTGGCCGGCATCGTGGCGGTCGCGGATACGGTGAAGCCCACCAGCGCGACGGCAGTGGACCGCATGAAGGAGATGGGATTGTCCGTAGTGATGATGACCGGTGACAATGAGCGCACCGCCAGGTCAATCGCGCGGCAGGTCGGAATCGACCGTGTGCTCTCGGGGGTTCTGCCCGACGGCAAGGCGGGCGAGGTGAAGCGTCTGCAGCAGGAGGGCCGAGTCGTCGCGATGGTGGGCGATGGGATCAACGACGCACCTGCGCTGGTCCAGGCCGATGTCGGGATCGCCATAGGCTCGGGAACCGACGTGGCCATTGAATCCGCCGATATCGTTCTCGTGCACAGCGACCTTCGGGACATACCTTCCGCCATAGAGCTCTCCCAGCGCACAATGCGCACCATCAGGCAGAATCTGTTCTGGGCGTTCTTCTACAATATCATCGGTATTCCCGTGGCGGCAGGAGTGCTTCACATTTTCGGCGGGCCGCTGCTGAATCCCATTTACGCGGCCCTCGCAATGTCCTTCAGTTCTGTCTCCGTGGTGACCAACGCGCTGAGACTGAAGTCATTCAAACCTCTGAGACTCTCTAGTACAGCTTTGAAAGGAGAGATGACAAAATGAGAAAAATTTTCCCTATACTGGTTCTTATGGCTTTGCCACTTGTCTGGATAGCCTCGGGAAAGGCTGATGTGGTGAAAAAATTTGGATCTGTCTCATTTGCTGAGATGATGGCGAACCCGCGGAGCGGGGCATCTGTCTCCGATGGGCTGGTTTCCGTAACAGGGCCGGACGGCCAGGTTTTCCTGCTGTGGGAGAGCGGGACCGCTTTTCTGATCCCGGCGGGGCCCTTTCTCGAAGCGGGGCTCGACACTTCGAAACTGCCCGGAAACATCATCTTCGACGCCGCCGCGGGGACTCTTCTCATCGGAGATGCACCTGTTCGCGGAGGAGATAACGCGTTGGGTGAGATCTTCAACTCCTTTCTGAAGACCAAACGCCCTGCCCTGGGGTATCATGGCGCTATGGATCACTTCGGTCTCGATGTCGGCGGCGAAGGAAAATTCGAGTGGGCCATAAGACCGGAAAAGAACGACAAGGATGTAGTTTTCATTCTCGACCCCAGACCCCTGGAACGAGCCGGGCTGCGGCCTCTGGAGGTAAAGGGGTGGGCTCTCCTGGATCTTGATGTGACAATGAACAGCAAGGCTCCCCGTCTGGCGTCCCTGTTTGAGATCCGGTAGGATCGGGAGGCGGTTTTTCATGAATATCCTCGTGGTGGAGGACGAACCGAAGGCCCTGAGCGTAGTTCGCGCCTATCTCGAAAGGGATGGACACAGGGTTTTGGAGGCCATGGACGGAGAGCGTGCGCTTCTGCTCTTTGAAACGGTTCCCGTGGATTTCGTGATCCTCGATCTCATGCTGCCGGATATCTGCGGCGAGGAGGTGTGCCGAAGGATACGTGCCTCTTCTCAGATCCCGATCATCATTCTTACCGCCAAAGCGGCGGAGGCGGACAGGCTGAAAGGCCTTGAGGGAGGTGCCGACGATTACCTCGTGAAGCCATTCAGCCCCAGGGAGCTTGTGGCCAGAGTTAATGCCGTTCTACGCCGCGTCAGTCCGCTTGAGTCCATGAGGGTGCTTCGTTTTTCAGGTGGGCTCTCCATCCATCTTGAGGAACAGGGAGTTTTCGCGGGAAAGCGGCAGATCTCCCTCACTCCGGCGGAGTATCGCCTTCTGCTGACTATGGCCCGGCGGCCGCTTCAGGCGTTTACGCGGGAGCAGCTGATCGCCCGGGCCTTCGATGAGAGCTATGAGGGATGCGACCGTGTCATCGACGTGCATATCAAAAACCTCAGGCAAAAAATAGAACAGGATCCCCGCCATCCACTCTTCATCCAGACGATCTTCGGCACGGGGTACCGTTTCGGAGGCACCATACTGTGAATCGCTCATGGTCTCTTGCGACACGTCTCACTCTCGGATTCGTCCTTGTGGCGGTCACTCTTTCCTTCACCGTCGTCGCCGTGCTTGAATTTCTGGTGAACCATCAGTTCAGCGCCTACATGGAAGAAAACAGGCTAAAAAAGCATGACGAGATCGTCAATTACTTCGAGCAGGTCTACGCCAAAAACTCATCATGGAGTGAGGACTCCGGAACGGAGATATCCGACCAGGCCATGAGAGACGGCAATGTGGTGACCCTTCTGGACGGGAAAAGAAAAGTTCTGTGGGCCATGGACAGGGAAATGGTGGCCATCCATTACCGGATGATGGGACATCCGAACACAGAGTACGAGGAAAGGGAATACCCCGTCCTTTCTGGCGGCACTGCGGTGGGGAGCGTGCGGGTAGGGTATTTTAGCGGAATGATCCTGTTGCCGGAGGATACCGCCTTTCGCGACAGCATCAGGGAGGGAATACTTGTTTCATCCCTTCTGGGAGTTATTGCCGCCATCTGTTTTTCCGTCATCCTGTCGCGAAAGTTGTCGCTCCCTCTGCGCAGGACAAAAGAACTGGCAGACCGCATCCAAAAGGGAGACCTGTCCGTTCGTATCACCGATAATTTCGGGACGAAAGAGCTGGACAGCTTGGCTAGCGGTTTGAACTTTCTCGCTCAATCCCTTCAGAATCAGGAGGAGCTGCGGAAACAGCTTACCAGGGACATATCCCACGAACTGCGGACGCCCTTGAACGCGCTTAACGCGCTTATCGAGGCCTACATCGACGGAATAATGGAGCCCACCCCGGAAAATCTGGCGGGGTGCAAGGAAGAGGTTCTTCGCCTGGCAACCCTCACCCGCGACCTGGAGTGCCTCAGTGACCTGGAAGGCGAATCCCTCAGCCTTGATCCTGAACTGCTGGACCTCGGGGATTTCCTCCGGTCCGCCGCCCGCACCTTCTCTCCTCTTTGCGCCCGCAAGGGATTGGACCTCGCAATCCTGGTTGAAGAGGACCTTTTCCTGAAAGCAGATGGGGACAAACTTCGGCAGGTGCTGCTTAACCTCCTCTCCAATGCTGTGGAATACACCCCTTCGGGCGGATACATCCGCGTAGAGGGCTGCCGTTTCGGGGATGGGATCAGAATTGCCGTGGCGGACTCGGGGATCGGGATCGAAAAGAAAGAGCTGTCCCACATTTTCGAACGTTTCTATCGAGTGGACAAATCCCGCAGCCGGAATTCGGGAGGAACGGGTATCGGTCTCGCCATCGTGGAGAAAATAGTCAAGGCCCACGGCTGGAATATTTTTGTCGAGAGCAGGCCGGGTAAAGGGAGCCGGTTCATCGTGGACACTCCCGGGGATTTTTCTCACTGTCAGGCAAAGGATCGTTGCTGATCAAAAAAGAACGGATTCAGGATTAGGGAAAATCGGCCTCCCTGAAAGCGCTGGGGATGATTACGACACGCCGTGAAAAAATCCGCCTTGACGGATCTTTTCACGGCGTGTACAATTCCCCACAACCTGGATTAATAGTCGGCACCGAAAGGAGGAAACCCCATGCGCGAACTGATCCTGAACGGAAGCATCCTTATAGTCGTACTCGTCCTCGTCCTTATTAGCTGCGGGTTCCCTCCCGGAGTGCCGGCGGACTAGTACGCAAACGCCGGAACCGGGCCGGGACCCTTAAACAGGGTCCCGGCCTTTTTTTATATTTTTGCCAGTGATTTTATTCGAGAGTCAGGGGGGAGCTTTATGCAGCATACGATCAGCGTTGTGACAGAGGATCACCCGGGTGTTCTGTCAAGACTTGCAGGATTAGTCTCCAGGAGAGGCTATAACGTCAATAGCCTTAGCGTCGGCAAGACGGACCGGGAGGGCATTTCCCGTTTTACCCTCGTCGTTACCGGAGACGATGACGCCGTCAGCCAGATCGTCAGGCAGCTGGGAAAGCTGGTGGAAACTGTAGATGTTCGCAAACTGAGCGATGGCCCCTTCGTTGAACGATGGATGACGCTGGTCAAGGTAAAGGCAACGATTGACGTCCGCCCCATCATCCTCCAGACGGCGGAACTCTTCCGCAGCCGGGTGGTTGATGTAGGCGAGGATTCCCTGGTCTTTGAATCGACGGGAGACCGCGGCAAGATCGAGGCTTTTCTGGAGGCCGTAAAACCTTTTGGTGTTCTCGAGGTCGCCTCAAGCGGAGCCGTTGCCATGGAGCGGGCAGGCTTTTTGAACGGGCACCCGGATCGCACACATACATCATCCCTCAGGGACGGAAGGAAGTGACAGAGCATGCCACGCATCTATTACGACAGTGACGCGAACCTCAAAAAGCTCTCCGGAAAGGTGGTTGCCGTCATCGGCTACGGCAGCCAGGGGCACGCACATGCGCAAAATCTCGTTGACAGCGGAGTGGAAGTCGTCATCGGACTCCACGAAGGTAGCCGGTCCAGAAAAAAGGCCGAGGAGGACGGGTTCAAAGTATTCCCGGTGGCGGAAGCTGTTAAACAGGGAGACCTTGTGGTTTTTCTGATGCCTGATCATATCCAGGCCGAGGTATATTCCAGGCATATTCGCCCCAATCTGAAAAAAGGCGCGGTTCTTGTCTTCTCCCACGGATTCACCATCCACTACCACCAGGTGGAACCTCCCAGTGACACCGACGTCTTCATGGTGGCGCCAAAAAGCCCTGGTCATCTTGTTCGCAGAATGTACACCGAAGGGAAAGGAGTACCAGGACTTCTTGCGATCTATCAGGATCCTTCCGGAACCACCCGCGAAATGGGGCTGGCCTACGCCTCGGCCATCGGATGCGGCAGGGCCGGGGTCATCGAGACCACCTTCGCCGAAGAAACGGAGACGGATCTCTTCGGAGAACAGGCCGTTCTCTGCGGCGGCGTAACAGAGCTGATCAAGGCCGGTTTCGACACCCTTGTCGATGCCGGCTACCAGCCGGAGATCGCATATTTCGAATGTCTAAACGAACTGAAACTCATCGTGGATATGATCTTCGAGGGCGGCCTCTCCTGGATGCGCTACTCCGTCAGCGACACCGCAAAGTACGGCGACAAGGTTGCCGGCAAACTGGTGATAGACTCCCACGTCAGGCAGACCATGCAGAAACTCCTTGAAAACGTACAGAACGGCGAATTCGCCAAGGACTGGATCCTCGAGAACCAGTGCGGCCGCCCCTCCATGAAAAAATGGGCAGAGCGGGAACAGGGGCACCTCATCGAGAAGGTCGGAAAAGAGCTAAGAAGCATGATGCCCTGGCTGGAGGCGAAAGAAGCACCCGGAAACTGACCAGTGCGGCATTGGGGCGGCCTGCGGGCCGCCCCGGAATACAGAAGTGGAGGTAAAAAGATGAGCATAGACACCGTAGAGGTGGCCTTGAAGACAAAGGCCGCACCTGCCAAAAGGCGGAAAAAAGATATGACCATGACCGGCGCACAGATGATAGTCCGGGCTCTTGAGGCCGAAGGTGTGGACCACGTTTTCGGGATCCCCGGAGGTTCCATTATCCCGCTCTACGACGCTATGGGGGACGCATCCTTCACTGTCATACTGACCCGGCACGAACAGGCTGCCTGTCACGCCGCCGACGGCTACGCACGTGTCACCGGTAAAACCGGCGTCTGCATAGCCACCTCAGGCCCCGGGGCGACAAACATCCTGACCGGCCTGGCCAACGCCCAGCTGGACTCGGTTCCCCTGGTAGTCCTCACGGGGCAGGTTGCGACCCACCTGATAGGATCCGACGCTTTCCAGGAATCCGACATCTTCGGCTGCTCCCTACCCCTTGTCAAGCACAGTTTTATGGTCCGCCGCATTGAGGAACTTCCGGAAGCTCTTCGAGGAGCCTTTTTCCTTGCATCTTCCGGACGGCCGGGACCGGTCATCGTCGACATTCCTGTGGACATCCAGAAGGCCCGGGGTTCCTTCAAATATCCCGGCGAGGTATCCTTCCCCCACTACTCAGCCAGGTACAAAAGCGATATCAGCGCTCTCAAAGAAGCCGTATCGGCCCTTCGTGAGGCCAAACGCCCGGTCATAATTGCCGGCGGCGGTTCAATCATTTCAGGCGCCGGTGACCAGATATTCAGGATCGCAACCGGAGAACAGATCCCGGTTGCAACTTCGCTGATGGGAAAAGGGATATTCCCGGAGGACCACACACTCTCCCTGGGGATGCTCGGCATGCACGGAACGGCTCAAGCCAACCTCGCCGTCTCCGCGGCAGACCTTATCCTCGCTATC
>JAUSOU010000056.1 GCA_030656095.1 Thermovirgaceae bacterium
TCGGGATGACAGCAAAAGCAAAGGCGTGAACGGTAAACGGTAAACGGAAGGGGCCAATGCCTGTCATCCCGAGTGGAGCGGTTACCGGAGAATGGTTGTCATCCCGAGTCAGTTTTTTCGGACGAGGGATCTGTTATTAAATCAGGTTCAGGTAGTATCGAAAGCCAAACCAGATTTCCGCCGGTAGGCGGACGTTCCGCTTCGATGGTAGGCGGATCGGAATGACAGCGATTTTTGGTTTTCCCGTTTACCGTTAACCGTTTACTGTTCACGCCCTTAAGGTTTTCACGACTCACGATTCACGACTCACGATTCACGATTCACTATTTACGTCTTACGGAGGTTTTAAAAAGCATGCCAAAATACGTTTTCGTTACAGGCGGGGTTGTTTCATCGCTGGGCAAGGGAATAACGGCCGCGTCTCTCGGGGTTCTGCTGAAGCGCCGCGGTTTCAGGGTCTCCATCATCAAGATGGACCCCTACATCAACGTTGACGCCGGGACAATGAACCCCTTCCAGCACGGGGAGGTATTCGTCACCGACGACGGGGCCGAGACCGACCTCGACCTGGGACACTACGAGCGCTTTATCGATGAATCACTCACCAGCGACAACACGCTGACCACAGGAAAGATCTACTCATCGGTCATCTCCCGGGAGAGGAGCGGACAGTATCTGGGGGCGACGGTCCAGGTTATCCCCCACATCACCAACGAGATCCAGGAGAGCATCCTGAAGATCGACAACGGCGTCGACGTCGTTATCTCGGAGATCGGCGGGACGGTCGGCGACATAGAGGGACAGCCCTTCCTTGAGGCGATCCGCCAGATGTCCGACCGGGTCGGAAGAGAGAACGTCCTCTACTGCCACGTCACGCTTGTCCCCTACATAGCCGCGGCGGGAGAGCTGAAGACCAAGCCGACCCAGCACAGCGTACAGGAACTGAGACGCCTCGGCATTCAGCCGGATATCATCGTCTGCCGGTCGGTGAGCCCGCTCGGAAACGACATTCGCGACAAGATAGCCCTATTCTGCAGCGTTCCGAGGGAGGCGGTGGTCGAGGCCATCGACGCTGATTCCATCTACAAGGTCCCTCTGAATCTTTACGCCCAAAGATTCGACACGCTCGTTATGAACCGCCTTGGGCTGAAGGCTGAGCGGGAGCCCGATCTGGCCGACTGGAGGGAATTCATAGATTCCTCCGGGAATCCCGAACGCGAGGTAGAGATCGCCATGGTGGGCAAATACGTCAGCCACAAGGACGCCTACCTCAGCGTCGTCGAGGCGCTCTCCCATGCCGGAACAGCCAACAGGGTGAGGGTGAAGATAAGGCACGTCGAGGCGGAGGATGTCGAGGCCAGCGGGGTCTCTCTTCTTGAGGGAGTGAACGGGATCCTGGTCCCCGGGGGATTCGGCTCACGCGGGGTAGCCGGAAAGATCCTTGCCGCCCGTTTCGCCAGGGAGAAGGGTGTGCCGTACCTGGGGCTCTGCCTCGGGATGCAGATCGCGGTGGTGGAGTTTGCCAGGAACGTATGCGGCATCGCGTCGGCTCACAGCGTCGAGATGGACCCGGATACGCCTGATCCTGTGATCCACCTGATGGAGGAGCAGCACCGGGTGAAAAACCTGGGAGGCACGATGCGGCTCGGAGAGTATCCCTGCGAACTGGACGAGTCATCAAGGTCCTTCGAGGCCTACGGAACCAGCCTGATCCGGGAGCGCCACAGACACCGTTATGAGTTCAACAATGATTACAGGGAACTGATGGCATCAGCCGGTATGCGCATGGCGGGGGTCTGCCCGGGGCGCGATCTTGTCGAGATAATAGAACTTGAGGGGCACCCGTGGTTCGTAGGAGTGCAGTTCCACCCGGAACTGAAATCACGGCCCGTCCGGCCTCACCCGCTCTTCACGGGCTTCATAAAGGCGGCGCGGGAGAGGGCCGAAGATTCCGACTCAAGGGAGGGATCCAGATGAGGAAAAAGTCGTTTCTGTTTGTCTTTCTTCTGGCTTTTGCACTGACCGCCGCGGGTGCGGCGATGGGTCAGGATGCGGAAACTCCCGTCCAGGCGCAGGACGAGATGGACGTGATCCTTTACGGGGAGCTCGGCATCGGGGGGGTTATTCAAAGGCTTGGCAAGGTGGAGACTGATCTTTTCGGGCGGGAACTCCCCGGGAGCATCTCCGAGCGCCAGCAAGGGCTTCTGAACTTCCTCAGGGACGGAACTCTCGGCCAGCCTTCGATGATATTCAAGACCGGAGTAGCCGAGTGGGCGGTTCTCCACGAGGTGCGTGTGGACCTTCCTCTTTCGCGCCGCGTTTCCGAGATAGAGCGGCAGCTTGAGGGTGCCGCCGGCGAGGACAGGCCCCTGGCGATGAGGCTTGAGCGGATCCTCTCGCTTCTTGTCCCCGGCCAGGTGACCTGGCAGGACATCAGGTTTCCCGCCAATGTAGTTTTCAGGACGTCCTTCATCGACAGAATTTCCCCGAAGACCGCCGCCGCGGGCGATATCGTAAGGCTCAGGCTGGAGGAGCACCTCTCCGTCGAGGGGTACCTTGTGGCGCCGCGCGGCTCCCGGATAATCGCACGGGTTGACAGGGTCAAGCCCCCCAGGAGCTTCGGAAGGCCGTCGGAGATAACCTTCGCCTTCGACAGGCTGGAGCCTCTCGGGCCGGATTTGATACCTGTATTTCTGGGTGATGCGGCCGTCCTTGCGGGCAAATCCGACAAGACGATCGCGGCAGCCGCCGGGACGAGCGCCCTGGGATTCATCCTGCTCGGACCTATCGGGCTTGCCGGAGGCTTCCTTGTCAAGGGGGACGCGCCGGAGATAGCTCCCGGCACTCCGCTGTACCTCGAGACCTCGGCGCTGGCGAACGTTAAGGCGTATCTTGTTCCCCCGGCCATGCAGGGGCTTCTGGAAGGAAAATCTGATGAGGGTAACGACGCGCAGTTGCAGGATCCCAATGGATCGACTCAGGAAGGAGGCGTTAAGGTTGACTAGAACAAAAAAACTTGCGGCCATCGCGGTTATCTGCTTTACCCTTACAGGGGGGGCAGCAATGGCGGTTAACCTCGGGGACCTTATCGGAGTCGTTGGAGGGGGGCTGCTGGTCAGCAGTTTTTCTGGTCAGATCAACGACTTTATCAACACGATCACGCTCAACAAGGGCGTAGGCGTCAAGGACGAGACGAAGGTTGTTCCCATAGTCTCGGTGGGCAGCGGAATTTCCATCGGGGCGGCTCAGGTCGCGGGCTTGAAGGCCGATGTGGACAGGGTCCAGGCTGTGGCCGAAGTTGCGGTCAGCTTCATGGGGAAGATCGGAGTCAGGATACTGGTGCCGATAGACTCCAAGAACCCGCTCGACAGGTTTCGCAGGGTACAGAAGGTCGGAGTATCCGCTATCATCGACTACAAGCTTTAGGCGCCTGAATACTGCCCGCATTGCGGTTTTTTGGGGATCTGATCGGAGGGGACTTGAATGCGGTTTGAGGCGAACAGTCGATTTTTCATTATTGCAGGCTCTGTCCTTGTTCTTCTGTTCTTTCTCGGGCTCGCGAGGGACCTGCTCCTTGAGAGGAATGTCGCCCCGGCCGGCAGGGAAGCCCCGGCGATAGTGATCGAGGGCCTCGACGTCGTCAGGGACGTCGAAGGTGACCGTTGGACTGTCAAGGCGAAAAGGGTTGTGAAAAGGGGCGATATCAGCGATGCGGAAACACTCGATGTTGTCATCGAATCTCCTGATGGAACGGTTTGGACCGTTCGGTCCGACCGAGGAAAGATTTTCGAAGCCGAGGAAAACATACATCTTGAATCCGCGGTCGGGAGAGTGAAGCATTCCGGCGGAGAGTTCGACTGGACCGCCCCCCGGGCGAACTGGGACCAGAAAAAGTCTGTGTGGAAATTCCCCGAAGGTTTCGAGGCCCGTGATGAAAAGCTGATCGTTTCAGGGACAAAAGGCGGCATGACGATGGCCGGAGTATTGAATGTAGAGGAAGGAGCGGTGGTCACATGGAAAGAACCCGCCCGGTGAAAATTCTGTTGTGCGCGGGAGCGCTCCTGCTTGCCGCCGTAGCCCTTGGAACAGCCTGGGGGGGGGGCGGGCAGATCGTTCTGGATGCCGACCGCGTGGAGTACGATCAGGCCGGCGGATTCGCGGTGGCGACCGGCAATGTCAGG